>DATKXS010000129.1:0-25006 GCA_035528895.1 Candidatus Desulfaltia sp. | reverse complement strand
CTTCCACTCCAAGGAGCTTTTTCGCGATGTCTGGGACGTGGAGCTCGGGGAGAACACCGCCGCCCAGGTCGGCCGGATTCCTCAAATCGAAGGGCTCACCTCTGTGTATTTTCTCGACCTCAAGCTGGTGGACAACGCCGGCGGCCTGATCGATGAGAATTTCTACTGGCTTGCCACCAAGAAGGACGTGATGGACTATCCGGCGACCGAGTGGTTCGTCACCCCGATCAAGGAATTCGCCGACCTGACGGCCCTGGATAGACTTCCTTCGGTAACCCTCAAGGTCCTCTCGGCTTTCGAGCAGGCCGGCGCCGAGCACAAGGTCCGGATCACCCTGGAGAACCCGACGGAGACGATTGCTTTCTTTGTGAACCTTGACGTCGTCAGGAAGCAGAGCGGAGACACGGTTGTGCCCATCTACTGGGAAGACAACTGCATCTCGCTTCTTCCCGGGGAGAGTAGGACAATCAGCGGTTCGTTCTCCAGCCGGGACCTGCGGGGCGAGGAGCCGGAGCTCGTCGTCAGCGGCTGGAATTTAAAACAGCAGTAGGTTTTAGAGTCTGAGAAGGAGCCTGGGAGCATGAAGAGAAACTACCTGATCGTCGCCCTCATCTTCCTCATCTTTTTCGTCATTTCCTTCCTGACGAACATCCTGGGCCCGCTCGTCCCGGACATCATCAACAGCTTCCGGTTGAGCCTGACCCTGGCCGGGTTCCTTCCGTTCTCCTTCTTCATCGCCTATGGCGTGATGTCCATCCCGGCCGGGATGATGGTCGAGCGCTACAGAGAGAAGCGGGTCATGCTGGCGGCCTTCGGCGTCGCCCTGGTCGGCGCCTGCTGTTTCGCAGCCCTGCCGCGGTTCTCGGTGGGCCTAACGTCGCTCTTCCTCATCGGCATCGGGATGGCCATGCTGCAGGTCACCATCAACCCCCTCCTCCGTGTTGCCGGAGGGGAGGAACACTTCGCCTTCAACTCCGTCGTGGCCCAGCTCATCTTCGGCCTGGCGTCTTTCCTGAGCCCGCAGGTCTATTCCTATCTGGTCCTCAACCTCCCCAAGGTATCCAGCCAAAGTGGTCCCTTTCTTAAGATCTTGAAGATGGTGGTTCCGGAAAGCCTTCCCTGGGTCTCTCTGTACTGGGTCTTTGCCCTGGTTACCCTGGGCATGGTCCTTCTCCTCTCCGTGGTCCGGCTGCCCAGGGTTGAGCTCAAGGAGGAGGAGCGGGCGGGGGCCTGGTCCATCTACCGAGAGCTCTTCCGAAAAAAGATCGTCCTGCTCTATTTCCTGGGGATATTCGCCTATGTCGGCACGGAACAGGGTGTGGCCAACTGGATCTCGAAATTCCTGGCCAGCTACCACGGGATCGACCCTCAGACCAAAGGCGCCGACACGGTCTCCCTTTTCTGGGGCCTGATGACCGCCGGCTGCCTGCTCGGGCTCGTCCTGCTTAAGATCTTCGATAGCCGCAGGGTCCTGATCGGTTTTGCCGTCGCCGCGCTCGTCACCCTGGGCGCCGCTCTTTTTGGGCCGGGCCCCGTGGCCTTCATCGCTTTTCCCCTTATGGGATTTTGCGCTTCGGTGATGTGGTCGATCATCTTCTCCCTGGCGCTCAACTCCCTGGACAGGCACTACGGCTCATTCTCAGGGATCCTTTGCACGGGGATCATCGGCGGCGCTTTGGTGCCGCTCGTCGTCGGCTGGCTGGGGGATCACTTCGGCCTCCGGGCGGGCATGATGTTTCTGTTTATCCCCCTGGGCTATATCCTGAGCATCGGTTTCTGGTCCCGGCCGCTGATCAGCAATGCCACCCTCCGCCGGAAAAAGCCAAAAGGAGAAGCGGGAGAGTCATGAGCGGGATGGCCATTATCGGGGTCGATCTCGGGGGCACCAAGATCGGAATCGGGCGCGTTGAGAACGGCCGGATCGTCCAGCATGTCTCCTCCGTGGTGAGCCCTCAGGGGTCGGAAGAGGAAGTCATCGAGGAGGTCGGCGGGGCGATCGCCCGGGTCATCGACCCGGGTGTGGCCGGCATCGGAGTGGGCGTGCCGAGTGTCGTCGACGTCGAGAAAGGGATCGTCTATGATGTTCAGAACATTCCTTCCTGGAAGGAAGTCCCGCTTAAAGAGATCCTGGAAAAGCGGTTCGGCCGGCCCGTCTACGTCAATAATGACGCCAATTGTTTCGCCGTCGGGGAGAAACATTTCGGCCGCGGCCGGAAGTTCAGCCATCTGGTCGGGCTGATCATCGGCACCGGACTGGGGGCGGGCATCATCCTCAACAGCCGCCTCTACAGCGGCCCCAACTGCGGTGCCGGCGAGTTCGGGATGATCCCGTACAAAGACTCTATTCTGGAGCATTACTGTAGCGGACAATACTTCACCCGGGCGCAGGGGATCAGAGGAGAAGATTTCTTCGCCAGAGCTTCCCGAGGAGACCGGGAAGCATTGGCGATCTTCGAACGGTTCGGGTGCTATCTCGGCGACGCCTTGATGATCATCATGCTGGCCGTCGACCCCGAGGCCATCATTCTGGGCGGTTCGGTCTCCCGGGCCTTCTCCTTTTTTGAGAAAGGGATGCGGGAGGCGATGAGATCTTTCCCCTATCGCAAGACCCTGGAGCGGATCGTCATCGAGACCTCCGACCAGCCGGAGATAGCCATCCTGGGCGCGGCCGCCCTGTATTACGACGCCCGCCAGGGCTAAATGGGAATCTCTATTTGCCCGCCCGGCCGGACCTCCCGGCCGCAGCCAGCACCCCTCCTCCCAGCGTCTTCAGGAAATCCCGGCGCCCGATGGGCCTATTCATCGCGCTTTATTATACAAGACTCTGGCTCTTGATGAAATTTTTTTGGGAAGTCCGCAACATTTCACGAAGGTTTTTACGGCTGTGAATCCGGTTTTGGGCGCAATAGCATAGAGAAATGGGCAGCCAAAATTGTTGACAAGAGTCAAGGAAAAAGTGGAGATTCTCCGCTATAATGATCAAGGTGATATTGGATGGAGGCAGACATATTGAAAGAAATTAAAAAAGACGTTTACTGGGTTGGAAAGGTTGATTGGGAGATCAGAAATTTTCATGGCTTGGAATATTCCACTCACCGGGGATCGACCTACAATTCCTATCTCATCAGGGATGAAAAAGCGGTCTTGATAGAAACCGTCTGGGGGCCCTTCGGGTCGGAATTCGTCGACAATCTTGAAAAGGAAGTCGGGCTGGATAAGATCGACTATGTCATCGCCAATCATGCCGAGACCGATCACAGCGGCGCCCTGGGCGAGCTCATGAATCGCATTCCCAAAACGCCCGTCTATTGTACCGCTAATGGAGTCAAGTCGCTGAAAGGGCATTTTCATAAAGATTGGAATTTCGTGCCGGTCAAAACGGGCGACAGGCTGAGCCTGGGCCGGAAGGAACTGATATTCATCGAAGCGCCGATGCTCCATTGGCCGGACAGCATGTTCAGCTACCTGACGGGCGACAACATTCTTTTCAGCAACGACGCTTTCGGCCAGCACTATGCCAGCGAGCTATTATTCAACGACCTGGTCGATCAAGCCGAACTGTATCAAGAAGCCATCAAGTATTACGCCAATATCCTCACGCCCTTCAGCCGGCTTGTTGAAAAAAAGATCGAGGAATTTAAACGATTGAATCTTCCCTTGGACATGATCTGTCCCAGTCACGGTGTCGTCTGGCGGGACGAGCCTTTGCAGATCGTCGGGAAATATCTCGAATGGTCCAAGGATTATAAAGAGGACCAGATCACGATCGTCTATGATTCCATGTGGAACGGGACCCGCGGCATGGCCGAAGCCATCGCTCGAGGAATCAGATCGGCCGATGATGAAGTCGCCGTTAAACTGTTCAACATCTCGCGTTCCGATAAGAACGATGTCGTAACCGAGGTCTTCAAGTCCAAGGCGGTCTTGCTGGGCTCTCCGACCATAAACCGGGGGATCCTGTCGGCCCTGGCCGGTTTCCTCGAAGAAATCAGGGGATTGAAATTCGGCGGGAAAAAGGGGGCGGCCTTCGGGACATACGGGTGGAGCGGAGAATCCGTGAAAATGATCAATGAAGGGCTGCAGAAAGCCGGCTTCGAGCTCATCGACGACGGGATCAGGGCGGAATGGAACCCGGATGATGAGGCGCTGAGCCGATGCCTGGATTTTGGAAAAGTCATCGCCGTCAAAACCAAAATTGGGAAATCACCCAAAAAAGAATAGAGGAAGATAACGTCCTGGAGGTGAGTCTTTAGCCTAAGGGGGGAGATTGTGTATAATGAACGCAGCCGACGAACATGCGCCCTACCAGACTGCCGGGGACAAGGCTTCTCGCTCCCTTGATCCTCTGGCTTATCCCGTTCCTCGCCGCCGGCGCCCGGACAAGCCCGCCTTCCCGGCTCAACCTGCTTCTGATCACGGTTGACACGCTCCGCGCCGACCGGGTCAGTTTTTATTCCGACCGGCATGTCCGCACGCCGCGAATTGACGGCCTGGCCGCCCGGGGAATTGTCTTCACCCGGGCATTTTCCCACTGCACGACCACCCTCCCCGCGCACGCCAACATCCTTTTGGGCACAACACCCCTCCATCACGGCGTCCATGACAACGCCAATTTCGTCGTCGGGAACGAATTCCTGACGCTGGCCGAGCACCTCAAGAGTTCGGGGTATTCGACGGGGGCGTTCATCGGGGGATTCCCTCTCGAATCCCGTTTTGGACTCGACCAGGGGTTCGACACCTACGACGACCGTCTCGACCGGACGGGCCCGACGCCTGGCGACAGTTGGACCCGCCGGGCGGAAGCCGTCCTGTTGAGCGCGCTCGCCTGGCTCAAGGGACAAAGAGCCCCCTGGTTTCTCTGGGTCCATCTCTGGGACCCCCACGAATCCTACTCCCCCCCGGAACCGTACAAAACGCGGTTCGCTGACCGTCTTTATGACGGGGAAGTGGCTTATGTCGACGCCGCGCTCGGAGAGCTCTTCGGGTATCTCGAACGAAGCGGCCTCGACCGTTCGTCGCTTGTGGTCCTGACCGGGGACCATGGTGAATCGCTGGGCGAGCACAACGAAAGCACGCATGGTTTCCTGGCCTACAACGCGACGCTCTGGATTCCCCTGATCATCACCCACCCGGGGCTGAGCCACAGGGTCGTGAGCGCCCCTGTCTCGCATGTGGACATCTTCCCCACGGTTTGCGAACTCCTCGGCGCCGGGAAGCCCGCCCACCTCCAGGGCGTCTCACTTGTCCGGGCCATGAAGGGAGGGCCGGCCGGTCGGCGGCCTATTTATTTCGAATCGCTCTCTCCGTTCTACAGCATGGGCTGGGCGCCTGTCTCGGGGTTCATCGACAAGGACGAGAAATTCATCGATTCGCCCGTCCCGGAGGTCTACGACCTGAGAAAGGATTTCGGCGAGACTGCGAACCTCGCGGGCGCGGCGAATGTGGCCGCCGGAAGGAAAAAGCTGGGGGAACTCGTCCGCGCTCTTTCGTCAGGGACGGCGGACAAAGCCGCGCGCAGCTCAGACAGGGAGACGGTCGAAAGGCTGCGAAGCCTCGGCTACGTGGCCGCGTCCCCCGGCGGCGGGAAAACGGGCCGGACTGAGTTCGGCCCGGAAGACGATGTCAAGGCGCTCCTGCCGTTCTACAATAAGGCTATGAACGCCCTGAGCCTCTTTCAGGCGGGAAGGGCGGCCGAGGCCATTGACAAGGCCAAGGCCGTCATCGGCGCCAAAAAGAACATCAGCACGGCCTACCTCAACCTGGCCCATTTCTGTAAGGAGGAAGGCCGAGGGGCGGAGGCCGCCTCGGTTCTCAAGCAGGGGCTGGAAGCCCTTCCCGAAAACTACTACATCTTCCTCGAGTACGTCACCTGCCTGTATGAACTCGGCGACTTCGACGCGGCGCTCGGCGTTTTCGAAGGGAAGCGGCCGCCTCAGGTCGAATTTGATCCGCTCCCCTGGAACTATACGGGGCTCTCCTGGCTGAAAAAGGGGGACGAGCCGAGGGCCCGGGAATGCTTCGAAAAGGCCCTGTCGATTGACGGCGATTCCTCCATCTCGTGGTACAATCTTGGCAATCTCGACTATTTCTTTTTCCAGCAGACCCAAGATAGGTCGCATCTGGAGCCGGCGGCGGGGAGCCTGAGGAAAGCGGCCGCCTTGGACCCCACGAACGGCCCGGCCCGATACGTCCTGGGCTTGACTCTCTATCAGCTGGGGGATTTTCCAGGGGCCGTCTCGAATCTGGAAGAGGCCTTGGCGCTCGACCCGGAAATCCACGAGGCCCTTTACTATCTGGGCCTGACCCATCTCCGGAACGGGGATGTTTCCAGGGCCTGTCCCCGGCTGAGAGAGTACAGGAAAACGCCGCATTTCGGCCGCCTTTCTGCCGCGGAAAAGGAGGCCGTCGACGAGATCATTTCCCGGTTCTGCAAGGACGACAAGCCATCATAGAAGCGGCCGGGGCGGGACCCGTGAAAACCCGGGTCTGAGGGCTATTTGTCCAGGCGTTCGAGGAGGGACTTGACGAGAGGCTGGTCGTCCTTGATCAGGAGGGAGCGGGCGAGAGTCTCGCGGGCCTTCTCCTTCCTGCCCATCTCCAGATAGACGCTCCCGAGGAAGTTGAGGACCTCGATGGACTCGATGCGGAGTTCGGCGGCCCTCTCGAGATAACGGGCCGTCCGCTCCAGGTCTCTTTTCCCGTAGAAGATGCTGCCGAGGATGGTGAAGACCTCGCCGCCGGCCGATTCGTCCTCCTCCAGAGGCAGCAGGAGTTCGAGCGCCGGGCCGTCGTTTCCCTCGAGCGCGTGGCAGCGGGCCATCTGGATTTTCGCGGCCAGATGGTTCGGGGCGAAATTGAGGGCCAATCCGAAAAACTGGCGGGCCCGGGGATAATCTTTCCTGAAGAGCGCCTGCCTTCCGAGCTGCGTGTACATCTCTGCCGGGGAGGGATTGTACGGCTGCTCGAAGGAAAAGGCGCCCGGCGGCTGGGGAGCCGATGAAAGCACGAACCCTGCGGACTGTTCGAGGAGCGTCGTCTGGATTCGCGCATCTGTAACGCTGACGGACAAGGTATAGGCGCCCTCCGCGAGCCCCTTCGGCGAAAAGACCTTTTCGACGGGCAGAAACCTCTCGCCGGCCGGAAGAGTAAGAGTTTCACCGTCGGTCCTGACCCTGTTATTCCGGGCATCCCGGATTGCGTACTCGACGCGGTAGTCCCCTGAGTCGGCGGCCCGGCGATAGATTTCGTAATACAGATAGATGCTTTCGTCAGGGCCGAAAACGGCCTTGGCCTTTGGCGTGACCTTGCTTCGGCCGAAGGTGAAGGGCGTCTTCCCGGCGGCCTCGGCCGCTCCGGGCGGAAGCGACTCGATGCGGCCGGCCAGGAGCAGCGGCGTCGAGCGGCCCGCGGCGGGCAGGGACAGGCGGAGGTCCTTTTCGCCGACCCGGCTGCTGACATAGTCCCGGAGAAGGATGTTCACCGTGTATTCGCCGGGGATGAGGAGTTGGGAGAACGCATAGCCGAGGCGGTAGCCTTTTTTGGCTTCCATTTCGTCCTCGGCCAGCTCGAGGCTGAGCTGCTCGTTGAATTGGGCGACGACGTTTCGTTCCGCGTCCCGGATCGTCACGTAGACATCCTCGCGGCCGTAGTGCTTCTCACCAGCTTTTTCAAAGGTCAGGTTTTCCGGCGAAACGTTGAGGACGGCGTCGTAGTAGATGTTGCCATGCCCGTCGTCGGAGAAAAATCCCTCGACATCGAAAGGCAGTTTTTCATAAGAGACGGTGGTGGTCACCCGGGGCTTGACGGAAGGCCTCAGGGCTTCGAAAGCCCCCGGGTCCCTGAGCGTAGCCAGGATCCGCTCCGATTCAAGCTTGTCTGTGCCGGGCGTGACGCTCTGGGTGGCCATGAGGAAATCGATGCCCATGTAGCTTCGGATGAGCTTTCGGATCTGCGAATCGTCGCCCTGCCTGAAGTCATAATGGCGCTGGGGGACGAGGTATTCGAGGCCGTCGAAGAGCGGGCTATAGAGCCGGAACTGCCCGACGCCCCACTGCTTGAAGAACAGCAGTCGCAGCGAGTTCGGGAACCCGGGAACGCTCAGGTTGGTGTAGTTCCAGACCTCGCACGGGAAAACGATCTTGCCCGAGGTCTCGTTGTCGATCGTGTCCGGCGGCCCGAGAAGGACGTATATCCGGCCCCGGTCGGTGTGGATGCCGTACTTGACTTTTGCCTCGGCCAGCCGGCGGTAGTGTTCGTCCTTGAATTCGTTCGCCGGGGTGAGGGCAAGAGGGTCGCGCCGGGCCCAGAAGGCGTTGATGAAGGCGTTCCGCTCGCCGTCCGTCTTGAGAGAGAGGAAGAGCTCTTCTTCCTCGTCGGTGATGAGGTAGTTGACCTCATCTTTGAGCCAGGTTTCGTGTTTCTTTTCGAGTTGGGAGGACTGGGGACCAGCCGGCAGCGCCGCCACTGCCATAAGAAGGACGGCGTAGAAGATGAGAAAGGAGCGGCGGACGACCATGAGAAAAAAGACTAGGCGTTTCGCCGGAAAAAATCAAGGGGGGACCCAGGCGGGGTCCCCCCTTTGGCGTTTGTCTTCTAGAATCTGAACCGGAGTCCGAACTGAGCTTCGAGGGGCATAGTTGTAAAGCTGGGCAGCCCGTAAGTCTCGGGGACGTCCACGTCTCCACCGTACCCTCTGAAGTTGATCGTGTTGAAGGCGTTGAAGAGCTCGGCGATGAGCTCGATCTCCATGCGGTTCGAGAACTTGACGAACTTGGAAATTCGGAAGTCGAGCTGGGAGAAATTGTCGTCTTCGCGCCCGTACATCCGGTGCGGAATGTCCGCCGGCAGGTCGCTGTAGCCATCGTCGTTCGGGTCGGAGCTGTCATAGATGTTGTACGGCCTGGGCGTGTTGAACCGGAACATGGCCGCGAACTGGAGGCCCCAGGGAAGCTCGACAATGCCGCTGACAAACAGCCGGTGCCGCTCGTCCGTGTCGATCGGGCCCCATTCTTGAGACCCGTTGGGCTGGTTCTCGATATAGCAGGTGACGCCCCAGCCGTCGGTGCCCCGGTAGTTGACTGTGCTCTGGCCGCCGGAGAAGGAGTAGTTGACCCTCAGCTCGAACCTGTTGCTGAACCGCTTCCTGGCGGAAACGTACAGCCCGTCGAAATGGCCTTTGCCGACGAACCGCGGCGTCCAGATCGACTGCTGGTAATCGTTGGAGAACGTGTAGCTGTCCGTCTCCGAATGGTACCGGTTCAGCTCGTCCCCTTTTCCCAGTCCCCTCGTTTCTGTATGGACGTAGTTAACGTCGACGGCGAAATCTTGGCTGATCTGCTGGGAGAAGCCGACGTTGAAGTGGTGGGTGTACGGATACTGGAATTCCGGACCGATGGCCTCGGTGCAGAGGCCGGGCGTGATCTGGTTCGTCGGCAGGTTGGTCGGGTTGCTGGGATCGTCGGGCTGCCAGTAAGTGACGCCGTCGGGGTTCAGGATGCCGGCTGTCCGGCGGTTATAAAACTTCATGCTCCAGGGATCGGTCGCAAGAAAGGTGGCCGCGTACATGAAGGTCTCCGCATAGAGCTGGTCGTAGAAGATGCCGTAGCCGCCGCGGACAACGGTCTTGCCGCTCCCGAACACGTCGTAGGCGAAGCCGAGCCGCGGGGCGATGTTGTTCCAGTCGTGCTTGAGTCCCGGGTCCCGGAATCCCGAAATGTAATTGGCAAGGAACTGGACCGAGGGAAGTCCGCTCTGGTCGAACTCGAGCCCGGTATTGTAGTCATAGCGGAGGCCGAGGTTCAAGGTCAGCCTGTCGCTGATCCTCCAGTCGTCCTGGATGAAAAGGCCGATCGAGTGATACCTGTTGTTCGAGAAACGCCACGGGTCCCCGGAGTAGTGTTCGATTTGACGTATTGGCGAGTCCATCGTATAGTAGCCGCTGACGTGGCGGTAGTACCAGCTCTGTCCCTGTATGTAGAGCAGGTCCAGCCGCGGCATATAGTAGTAGTCGATGCCGAATTTGAAGTCGTGGACGCCGTGCCACTCCTCGACGTGCAAAGACAGGTCGTCGCGGAACTGGTATTTGGTCTGTCTCGTCTCCTGGGGCATATTCCTCGCCTGGCCGAACCCGCCGATGCTGAAATAGTGCGTCGGCTCGGTCGAATTCGGGTCGGAGCGGTTGTCGAAATACTGGTAGACCGCGCGGGCTTCGTTGAGGAGGTTCGGCTTGACGATCCAGGTATGGCTGAGCATGAGGTTGTGGTTGGTATTCTTGGAGGAGTAACCGTTCGAGACGGCGTACTCGCCGCCGATACCAAGGTTCTCGGTCTTGTCGTACTGGAAGCCGTAGCGGAGTTTCAGGCTATGCCGGGAATTGATCTGGTGCGTCAGGTTCAAGGTCAGGAGGTTCTGGCTGAACGGGACCTCGAACTCGCCCTTGTACTCGTTCCAGACATCCTCCCCTAACATGTCCACGATGGCGAAGGTCGCTTCCTGGACCCGTTCGAAGGCCAGGAAGAAGTGGGTTTTATCCTTGACGATAGGGCCGCCGATCGACGCGCCGTAATTGTAGCGGTGGAACTTCGGCTTATCGTATCCCCCCAGCTCGTCCCTGAGCTGTTTCTCGTAATAGCTCAGGCTCCGCAGGCTCGCTTCCCGCAGGAAGCCGAAGACGCTGCCATGGAGCTCGTTGGTTCCCGACTTGGTCAGGACCGTCACGATCGTCCCCTGGCTCCGGCCGTATTCGGCCTTGAACTGGTTTGTGGCGATCGAAAACTCCTCGACGCCCTCGGTTGTGAATATCTGCAGCGGGCCGCCGACCATGTTGTCCTTGCTGTCGGCTCCGTCAATTGAGTAGTAGACCGCGCGGCCGCGGAAACCGCCGACGCTGAAGTGCGACATGGCGTTCTTTGTCGGGTCGTAGGACCCCATTTCGGTTGTCCCCGGCGCGAGAAGGGCTAGGTTGGCGAACTGACGTGTCAGGAGCGGCAGGCTGTCGACCTCCTTGGTCGTGACGACCGTCGAGACCTCGGCCTTGGTGGCTTCGATCAGAGGCACTTCGGCGATGACCGTGACCTCTTCCTCGACGGCGGCCTGTTCCATGGTGGCGTTTAAGACCTTGGTCTCATTCACGAATAAATCCAGCCCTGTCACGATCCTGGTCTTGAAGCCTGCAAGCTTGAACGTGACTTCGTAGAGCGAAGGGGCCAGGGCCGAGAGGCGATACCGGCCGAGCGGGCCCGCGACACCGGTCCGCGTGATGCCGGTCCTCGTGTCCTTGGCTACGACCTCGACGCCCGGGAGCGCGTTCCCCTGGTCATCCTTGATTGTCCCCTCGAGGTTGGCCGTGGCCTGCTGGGCGCGGGCCGCGGTGAAGACTCCGACAACGAGGAAGACGAGACAAACGGCAATGATTTTTCTCAACTTGTCCTCCCTGATTGAGCCATTCATGAAACGATTAACGAACTTAACTCCTCCGGATTTTAAGGTATCGAATCTCCTCTCTCACCTCCTTTCGTCACTCCCCGGCGCCTATCTTATGGCCAGGGATTTTAGTTGTTCGATGATACCTTTGACCCTCTCGATTTCCTTGGCGTCCGTGATGAGGGTGATGTATTTTTCGTAGTTGGCCACGGCCTTTTCGAACTCGCCGGTCTGGGTGTAGGCGATCCCGAGCGAATAGTAAGAGAAGGTGCCCTGGGGGTCGATGGCAGTCGACTTCTCCAGGGACTCGGCGGCCTTGATGCCCTGACCCGAATTGAGATAGAGGAGGCCCAGGGACGAGTACAGGCCGGCGTTCTCCGGATAGGCCCGGACCGCCTCTTCGAAAATGGGGATAGCCTCCTCGAACCTCTTTAGCTGGCCGTAGGCGTTGGCTAGGTTGGCATAAACATCGAAGAAATCGGGCTTGAGCCGGACGGCCTCCCGGAAGGAGGCAACCGCCTCTTCGTAGCTTTGGAGGTAGTAGGCGCAGTTGCCGAGGTTGAAATGGATGGCCGCCAGGTCCGGGTCGAGGACCAGGATTTCCCGGTACACCCCGGCCGCCTCCTCGTACTTGCCCTGTTTGAAGAGTTCGTTCGCCCGGAGGTTCTTGTCCTCCCATTCCGGTTTCACGATTGGCTTGGCCTCGGGGGCGAGGACGGCGTCGAAAACGTTCTCCCGGTCGGGCGCGATCGAGACCCGGCCTTCGAGAAGCTGAAAGCCCGCCTTCTCGAGCTTCAGCCTGTATTCGGCCGGGGCGATGCCCATCAGGTAATAATTCCCCTTCTTGTCAGTCTTCATGGAATAGGTCTGGCCGCGGGCGAGATCGAGGAGGGTGATCTTAACGTCCGGGAGGGGCTGGCCGTCGGCATCGGTGACCTTGCCCTTGATTGTTCCTGTGACGAAAAGGGAGGACGGCGTCGCGGCAGCGACGAAGAGAAGCAGGGAAAAAAAAGTCGCGGGAAACAGGCGGCTCTTCACGTAAAACCCCTCCGGAAATTAAGTGTCTGTGGCTAGCTTCCAACTCCAGTATAAACTTAACTTCCCCCGCCCCCCTCTGTCAACCGGAAATCAAGTTTTGTGAGGGCCGGAGAAGACGTTGTCCAGCCAGGCCCGGGAGAACTTGACCTTCTGGGCCGCTGTCTCTCCGTATTTCTTGTACTTGCTGCCGCGGGAGACGAGTGTTTCGTGGACGACCCGGCCCTTGAGCTCCTTCTTGATCTCCCGAGGGACCTTCGTGGTGTCGAAGAAGGTGCAGGAAAAAAGGTCGAAGCAGGCTTTCCGGCTCTCCTTGAACACGTGAAGGGCGATATGGCTCTCGGCGATCATGGTCAGGCCGGAGACGACCTCTTGTCTGCCGAAGCGGTTCTTGACTACGTATGGCCGGACGATCGGCGTCATACCGACCTTCGAGGGCAGCCGGTCCAAGTAGGCGAAAATCCCGTCCATGGTGTCGGGACCCGCGTAGTCGTCGATATCAAACAGGAGGTGGGGGCCGAAGTCCTTCTTGGGGTCCATGGCCGGCCGGACCAGCTGATCGCCCGCCGTCCTGTTGACATAATTCTGAAATTTTTTCTCCGCGGGAAAGACGTTGTTGATAAGAGAATGCAGTCGCTTCCGATCGAAGTCCCGGGGACAGAGAAAATCGACGAAGAAAGCGCCCCGGTAGGAGAAGGTGTGAAGGGTGAAGTGGCCGCCGGAGAGGAAGACGAAGGCGCTGATCCCGCAGTCTTCGGGAACGACTCCGTTGTAGTAGGGCAGGACGAACGGCGGCATCACGGTCTTGACGCCGAGCTTGAGGGGAACTTCTTCCAGGAATTCGTGGACGAGCAGGATGTCGTCCAGTCTCGATCGGTAGCCGTTATAAGCGTCGTAAAGAAAGTGGAACATCGGTTTCGCCCCTATCTTAGACAATATGATCGGAAGACACAATAGTTATCCGCCCTTTTTCTGCACCTCGGATTTGGCGCGAGATCAGGTCGGCGTTCTTGGGTACGGTGTTCGAGATGAAGCCGTTCTAATTGACTATTTTGTAAAATATCACTATCCTGCTATCAAATAATAAGCCATGAGGTCATAACCCATGAAGTGTCCGAGTTGCCGGACTGAAAACCCCCCCCGATTCCAAATATTGTAGAAAATGCGCCGCGCCGCCGGCCGTCACGAAGACTATAGAAGCACGCCGGGAAGAGCTGACCCGGGGAGCTCTTTTCGCGGACCGGTACGAGATCATCGAGGAGCTCGGCGCCGGCGGCATGGGAAGGGTTTACCGGGCCGTCGACAAGAAGCTGAACGAGGAAGTGGCGCTCAAGCTCCTGAAAAAAGAGATCGCTTCGGATCACAGGATCGTCGACCGCTTCGCCGATGAATTGAAGCTGGCCCGGCGCATCATCCACAAGAATATCGGCCGCATGTTCGAGCTGATGGAACATGAGGGGACGTCTTTCATCACCATGGAGTTCGTCCCCGGAGAGGATTTGAAGAGCTTCATCAAGAGAATAGGAATGCTGCCCGAGGCGAAGGCGGCGGCCATCGCCAGACAGGTCTGCGAGGGGCTCAGAGAGGCGCATCAATTAGGGGTCACTCACCGCGATTTGAAGCCCCAAAACATCATGGTCGACAAAGAGGGGAATGCCCGGATCATGGACTTCGGAATCGCCCGCTCGATGGAAACCAAAGGCCAAACCGAAGCCGGAACGATCATCGGAACTCCCGAATACATGAGCCCTGAACAGGCCGAAGGCCAAGAGGCCGACGCACGTTCCGACATTTATTCCCTGGGCGTGGTCCTCTATGAGATGTTGACCGGTCAGGTGCCCTTTTCGGGCGACTCCGCCACGGGCGTCGCGCTGAAACACGTCCGCGAAATTCCCGCGGACCCGCAACAGACGAATCCCGGCATTTCCGACGGAATGAGCCGTCTGATCCTGAGATGCCTGGAGAAGGACCGGGAGAAGAGATATCAGGATGTCGAGGGACTGCTTCTCGAGCTGGCCGGCTCCCTCGAGACGGCCCTTACGGGCCCAGGGCGGGTTATTTTTGTGACCGGCGATGCCGGAAGCGGCAAAACAGCCCTTCTTCAAGAGTTTTGCCGCCGGGCACAAGAGTCGCGCCCTGATCTTATCGTGGCCGGCGGCAGATGCAACGCCCAGACCGGCGTCGGCGACCCGTACTCCCCCTTCATCGAGATCTTGAACCTTTTGACCGGAGACGTCGAAGCGAAATTGAAGGCCGGCGTCATTTCGAGGGAACACGCCCTCCGCCTGTGGGATCTTCTCCCGTCATCGGTCAAAGCCATCCTGGAGAACGGAACGGACCTGGTCAATGTTTTCACCCCCGGAGCCTCGCTCGTCTCACGGGCCTCCGCTTTCGGCCCCGAACGGACGGATTGGCTGATAAAACTGAAAAAGCTGGTCGAACGGAAATTTGCTCTTCCCGCGGATTTGACTCTCCAGCAGAGCAATCTCTTCGAGCAATATACGCGGGTGCTTCAGGCCTTGTCGAAAGATAAGCCGCTGCTTCTTGTGCTGGATGACCTGCAGTGGGCCGATGCGGGGTCGGCCAATTTGCTTTTCCACATCGGCCGCCAGATCAAAGGCAGCCGGATCCTCATCGTCGGTTCTTTCCGGCCGACCGAAGTCGCCATGGGCAGGGACGGGAAACGCCATCCTCTCGAACCCATTCTCCACGAGTTCAAACGCGACTTCGGGGAGATCGAACTGGATCTGGACAAGGCCGAAGGCCGCGAGTTCGTGGACGCTTTTCTCGATTCCGAGCCAAATGAGCTCGGCAAGAAGTTCCGCCAGACACTCTTCGCCCAGACCAAAGGACAGCCTCTCTTCACCGTCGAGCTGCTCCGGGCCATGCAGGAACAGGGGATGCTGGTCAGGGACCGGGGCGGTCGATGGGTCGAGGGTCGGACGTTCGATTGGCATAAGCTTCCTTCCCGCGTGGACGCGGTCATCACCGAGCCTCTCCCTGTACGTTTTCCAGAACAACCTGTTCCAGAAGTATCTCTATAACACCCTGGATGAAGTGGAGCGGAGCCATCTCCACGAGGAAGTGGGAAATATCCTGGAATCCCTTTATGGAGAACAGGCGGACGAGATCTCGGTCCAGCTGGCCCGGCACTTCCAGGAAGCGGGAATAAGGCCCAAAGCTCTGGAATATTTCGCCAAAGCGGGGAACAAAGCCCTGCATCTGTCCGCTTATGCCGAGACCATGGCCTATTTCGGGAAAGCCTTGGACATCCTCAAGGCTCTTCCTCCCTCCCCGGAGCGAGACCGGCATGAACTCTCCTTTCAAATCCCCCTGGCGGCTTCGCTCCAGGCGACGCAAGGATACGGAGCGCCCGAAGTCGCGTCGGCTTGTGAACGGATACGGGAACTCTGTCAAAAGATGGAGGGATCGCCGCCAGTTTTTTATGCCCTTTATTTCCTGGCCAATTTTCATTGGCTGCGGGCGGAACACGGCGCCGCCCTTGAACTCACCGAACAAATGATGAACCTGGCTCAGAGAGCCGCCGACCCGCTGAGTTTGGCCATGACCCACGCCCTGCGGGGTATTATCTCTTTCAATTTGGGGAATTTGTCGGCAGCCAGGGAACACCTTGATCACACGAACGCTTTTTACAACCCCAAGGAGCATGCGCATTTGGCTTTTGTCTACGGACTGGACCCCGGCCTGCTCAGCTGGTTCGGAACGGTGTGTGTCTTGTGTTGCCTGGGATATCCCGACCTGGCCGCGGAGCAGAGCCGAAAAATGCTGGCCGTCGCCCGGCAGGTGGATCATCCGTTCAGTTTAACCACGGCTCTCGCCATAGATACATTGTTTCATCTGCTCCGCCGGGACGCCCGAGCGCTCGAAGAGAGGGGCCGGGAGGTTGCCGCGCTCGCCCAAGAAAAAGGTTCTCTATTCTTCGTCGGCGTCGGGCTCTTCAAAATTGGCTGGGTGTCAGCCCGTCAAGGCCGGCTTGAAGAAGGCCTAGCCCAGATCCATCAGGCTTTGGACATCTATCGGGCAACCGGCGTCCGATTCACCCTTACCGAAGTGCTGGGCAGCCTCGCTGAAGCCTACGGAATGGCGGGGCAGATAGAGAAAGGGCTGGAATTCATGTCCCAGGCGCTGGCGGAGGTCGAGAAGGGAGGCGAGCGTTATTACGAGGCGGAGCTGCACCGCCTCAAGGGTGTTTTGCTGTTGAGGAAGGCGGAGAGGGAAGATCGGCCATCATGGGAAAAAGAAGCGGAAGCCTGCTTCCGGCGGTCCCTGGTCGTGGCGCGCCTGCAGCAGGCGAAATCCTTTGAGCTGCGCACGGCCACAAGCCTCGGCCGGCTGCTTCAGAAGCAAGGAAAAGAGAGCGAAGCCAGAAAGCTGATGTTGAGAATCCTGGAAAAGGAGGGATGAAATGAAGACGAAAGGCGTCATCTCTTTGCTTTCTTTTCTCTTTGTTTCCATTCTGCTCCTCACGCCCCCGAGTGTTCTGGCCCACTGTGACGGCATGGATGGTCCGGTCGTAAAAGCCGCCAGGAAGGCCCTGGAGACTGGGAACGTCAACCTCGTTTTGATCTGGGTTCAGAAGCCGGACGAAGAGACCATAAAAGAAGCATTCGAAAAGACTCTCACCGTCGGGAAGCTGAATAGCGAGGCGAAGGAGCTCGCGGACATGTATTTCTTCGAGACCCTCGTCCGCATCCACAGGGCTGGAGAGGGAGCGGCATTCACCGGGCTAAAGCCGGCTGGCCGGGACCTAGGGCCGGCGATTCCGGCGGCTGATCAAGCAATCGAAAGCGGCTCAGAAAAAATCCTGATGAAGCTCCTGACCGAAACAGTTCGGAATGGGATTCTTGAGCACTTCAAAGAAGTCCAGGGGCGAAAGAAATTCGACAAAAACGACGTTGAGAAGGGGAGGGAGTTCGTCAAAGCATACGTCGAGTTCGTCCATTATGTCGAGAGAATCTACGAAGCGACCAAGAAACCGGCAGACGGCCATTTCCCGGGATCTGGGGAAGGCGAAGTCCATAAATAGAAGCCGATAACCGCAGCCATTTATAACAGTTTTATCTCGAGCTTCAATCGGGAAGAACCCGGAACATCCGTCCTTTAAATCGCCAAATCATTCCCAATGTTTATCATGAAGCGCCGTCGTTTCCGCTATAAGGGCGCGAGAGGTGCCGGCTGTTTCAGCAAAAGGGGGGTTGATGATGGGAACTTAAAAGGTGGGGGCTCTCCCCAGCCGGCTCAAGAGAGCGATCTTCATTATATCATATTTGGAGGCGGTTGGTTGAATTCATTAAAGAATCGGTAATATGCTTCTCCCAGGGGAGGCGAAATGGAAAAACTAGCAATTTTTGGCCGGGGATAAAGGCTTTCTTGAATATCCCATAATCCTGGTTGTTGCAGGATACCAAAAAGCATATGGCCATAGATTTGATCCGCTTATATGAATATTATATCCTGAGACCTGCGTGAAGATGAGAAGATGATCGTGCTAAATCATGAAATATTAGATATATGCAAGTTTCTTGTGCCGGATTCTTAACCTACCTTTTAGTTAGGTTAAGAATCAATTCGGAAATAATATCTTTCCAGATTAGATTTTTGAAAAGTTGGCTTTTTCACGCCGGATTCAGGTTAAAAGGTGAGAGGGGACAAATCAGGTCAGCGTCTCTGGTAAGGTCGGTGGGCGATACAGGATTTGAACCTGTGACTTCTACCGTGTGAAGGTAGCACTCTTCCACTGAGTTAATCGCCCACGGCCCTATTTTAGCGATTTACCTCGATAAGTCAATTTCTTCACCTTCTTCCGGAATTTGTTGATTGTTGAGACCTGACCCTGCTCTTCGGCTCCGTTCTTCGGTTGACATTATCCCGTTTTCTTTCTATAAATTAGGGCATGGCCATCCGTCGCTGCCCCTATTGCAAAGCCATCATCGACGAGCAGGATAAGTACTGCAACAACTGCGGCACCCAGCTTCTCTTTCCCGAGGATGAGTATGTCGAGGAAGAGATCCCCGGCGATAAGATCATCGATGATGATGATGAGGATGACGAGGAAGAACAGGACGAGGAAGAACTCGTAGAAGAGAAGCCGGAAGAGACGGATGTTATCGAAGAAGAAGAAGAAAAGGAAGAAACAAGCGAGGTTCTAGAGGAACCGGAAGAAGAAGAGTCGGAAGAGATAGAAGAGCCTGCCGAGGAAGAAGCGGTTAAGGAGAGGCCCGCGGAAGAAAAAGAGGAAGAAAAAGAGAAAGAATATGATGCGCCCGGAGAGGCCTCGATCGAAGAGGTAACCGAAGAGGATGAGGAAGAAAAAGAAGACGAGGAGATAGAGGAAAGAATCGAAGCGGTCACCGAGGAACCCGAGGAAGAGGAAGTCCTGGAGAAACGTCTCGCTCCGCCCGGAGAAGAGGACGCCGCCAAAAAGTATCAGGTCTCGATCGAAGAGGACGAGCTCGTCTTCAAGACAAAAGACCTGGACAACTTGACCGGGACGGTCGACGAAGGGAAGGAGAACCTGGAAGAGTTCCTCGAGTCTTTTCAGGAAAAAAGAGATGAAACCAAGAAGCCGACATCAGATACCGGGGAGGAGCTTCCTCCCTGGGTGAGCGGGATGAAGGGGGGAGCCCCGTCGGGCGCGCTTGAGGAGGAAAAGGAAGAGGAGACGACGGGAGAGGTCGAAGAGGAGAAGCCGCCGACCCGGCCCGAGTGGACGACCGATTCCGGGATCGGCATACCCGAGAAGGTGACCCAGGCGGGGCTGCCTTTCGGCGACACCGCGGCGCCGGCGACAGGAGAGGAGCAAGAAGTGGCCGCAGAGGATGACGCCGAAGAGGAAGGCGAGGCCGGTCGGGAAATTCGTCAGCGCCCCGGCTTTTCTTTCAAGCTCAAGGCCAAACTCGTCGACGTGGTTTTTATCACCGCCCTCTGGCTAATCTCGCTCTGGTTCACCTCCCAGGTGATCGGCGTGTCGTTCTTCCGGCTCATCGCCGGGTCGCTCGGTCCCGTCCTGGCCTTCTACTTCATCCTTCTCCTGCTTTATTTCTTCTTGTTTCTCTATTTCTTGGGGGAGACGCTGGGGGACCATTACTTCTCGGATGAGGATTAGCTTCTCATGGCCTTGCAGGCCACCCGCGAAAGATGAAAATCCCCCCTCCTCCCGACCTCCTCCCACCAGGCGAGGAGGATATGTGGATTGTCCGCTCTTTTCCTCCCCCCTTCTGTGGGGGAGGATAGAGGAGAGGGGGATTTTCTAGGTAATCCCCTCAACGCAGGACGAAATCGTCGCCCAGAAACTTTTTCCGGGCCAGTTCGTTCCCGGCGATTGAACCGGGGTTCCCTTCGACCAGCACGATGCCCTCATCAAGGATGTAGGCCCGGTCCGTGATCCGGAGGGTGTCGCGGACGTTGTGGTCGGAGATGATGATCCCGATCCCCCGCTCCTTCAGGCGGAGGAGGATCTTTTGGAGTTCGATGATGGTCAAAGGGTCAATCCCGGTGAACGGCTCGTCCAGGAGCAGGAACTTGGGTTTGAGGACGAGCGACCGGCAGATCTCGAGCTTCCGCCGCTCTCCTCCGCTGAGGCTGTGGGCGGATTGCCCGGACAGCGAGACAAGGCCGAGTTCCTCGAGAAGTTCGCGCCTGAGCGTCTCCCTTTCCTCGGCCTCAAGGGGGAGGAGCTCGAGGATGAGCCGGAGGTTATCCTCCACCGAGGCCTTCAGGAAGACTGAGTTCTCCTGGGGGAGATAGGTGATGCCCAGGCGGGCCCGCTCCGGAGTCGTTCTCCTGGAGATATCATCATCGTCCAGGAAAATGCTGCCCCCGTCCGGCTTAACCAGCCCGACGACCATCTGGAAAGTCGTCGTCTTGCCGGCGCCGTTCCGCCCCAGAAGCCCGATAATCTCGCCCGATTGGACGCGGATATCGACGTTCCACACGACCTCCCGGCCGCCGTAGCTCTTGGTCAAGTTTTCCGAGCGTAGGACCGCCATTGATGCCTTTATCCTTGTCGGCTAAAATACTAAGGTCAATCGCGTAGCCTGTCAAGGAACGATGAAAAAGGTCATCAGCGCCTCCCGCCGGACGGACCTGGTCGCTTTTTTCCCGGATTGGCTGGGGGAGGCGGTCCGGGAAGAGAGGGCGGTGGCCCTGGGGCCGTCCGGGCGCACCTTGACCGTCGACCTCAGCCCGGGAAACGTCCATACGTTCGTCCTCTGGTCGAAAAATTTCCGCAACCTCATCGGAAACCGGGGCGGGCTGAGGGACGGCCTCCGCAAATACGACCAGCTCTATTTCCATTTCACGATCACGGGATTGGGCGGCACAGCGGTCGAGCGGGAAGTCCCCCCGCCCGAGGATGCTCTGCGGCAGATCGAGCCGCTCCTCTCGCTGGCTGGTCGGCCCGGGCGTCTCTCCCTGCGGTTCGACCCGGTGATCTACTGGACGGAGAGAGACGAAACTCGGACAAACCTTCCCTTTTTTGAAGAACTGGCCGACCGAGCCGCATCCTTGGAAATTCGGGACATCCGGTTCAGCTTTGCTCAGTGGTACGGAAAGTCAAAGCGCCGGGCGGAACGGCTCGGCTTTGCCTATATCGACCCGGCGCTTGAGGTCAAACGGAAGGACGCCCTTTATCTTGCCGGGATCGCCGGACGACACGGACTCAACCTCTACTGTTGCAGCCAGGATTTCCTGACCGATGTCCCGGGGGTTCGGCCCTCTGCCTGCATCGACGGCCGGCTCCTCCAGGAATGCCATCCGCAGGGTGCCCCGGTTTCTGTTACTAAGGACAGGACGCAGAGGCGGGAATGCCGCTGCACGGAGTCGGTCGACATCGGAAGCTACACCCAGACCTGTCCCCACAGCTGCATATACTGCTATGCCAACCCCAGGCTTTAAAGATAAAGATATGGTGAGATATGGTGAGAGATATGGTGACACGAAACTTAACCTGATCTATTCACAAATAACGTAAAAAATACCTCCCCTCCCCTGGGGGGAGGGGATAGAGGGGAGGGGGCATCTTTTTACAATCACCCTCTCCCCGACCCTCTCCCGTCCAGGGAGAGGGAATTTTTTACGCTACATTTCATGAATAATCCAGGTTAATTCAGAAATTAGCTATCATGTCACCGTGTCTCAGATGCCCAGCGACAGCCTCTCGGCGAGGGCGGGGGGAAGCCGCTCCGCCAGGATCTTCCTCTGGGCTTCCTCGATGTTGTACTCGAGGCGCTGGAACTTGAGGAGGCGCGTTTCCGAGTCGTAGATGACGAAGGAAGCATGGGGATTCCGGTCCCGCGGCTGGCCGACCGAGCCCGGGTTGACGAGGTAACGAACGTCCTTTTCGAGCTTGATCTCGTTGGCTTCCCCTTCGATGAAGGTCCCCTCGACGACACTGTCCTTTTCCGCGTAGACAAAAGGGAAGTGGGTGTGGCCGAAAAAGCAGAGCGGTGTTTTGATATGCTCGAAGGCCTCGGCGGCGTCGAATTCCCCGAAGATGTAATAGTCTTCGTCGAAGGGAGCGCCGTGGCAGATGGTGATGGTGTCGTGGACGAACTGGGGCCCTTGCTTCTGGCGGCAGAGGTAATTGTAGTTCTTCTTCAGGATCTTTTCCTTGGTCCAGAAGATGGCCGAGGCGGCGATAGGATTGAATGTTTCGACGGAATCCAGGCCGCAGACGGCCTTGTCGTGGTTTCCCCGGATTAGGGAGAGGGGTTTCAGGGCCTGGATTTTCTGGATGATCTCGTTGGGCGAAGCGCCGTAGCCGACCATATCCCCCAGGAAGAGGTAATGGTCTATCTTTTTCTTCTGGATGAACTTCAGCAAGGCCAGGAAGGCTTCCAGGTTCCCGTGGATGTCGGCGAAGACGAGGTAGCGCATGGGCCTCAGGCGTCTCCCGCCGCAGACGAATTGTACAATCTGTGGGCCTGGTATGAGCTCCGGACCAGCGGGCCGGAGGCCACTTCTTTGAACCCGAGTCCGAGCGCCCGCGCTTTGAGCGCTTCGAATTCTTCGGGGGAATAATAGCGGCTGACCGGAGGGTTGTCCCGGGTCGGCTGCAGGTATTGTCCGATCGTCAGGAGGCGGCAGCCGACACTCCTCAGGTCCTGGAACGCTCTATCGATCTCGGGTTCGGTCTCTCCCAGACCGACCATGAGCCCGGATTTGGTGAGGGCGCCCAGGTGACCGGCTTTTCCGAGGACGGCGAGCGATCGCCCGTAGTTCCCTGCGGGACGGTTGATGCGGGGATAGTTGGGTGCGGTCGTTTCCAGGTTGTGGTTCAAGACTTCCGGCCCCGCAGCGATGACCACGGCCAGAGCTTCCTCGCTCCCTCCGAAGTCGGGGACGAGGACCTCCACTTTTGCCCGGGGCCGCCTGTCTTTTATCGCCCGGATAGTCCGGGCGAAGACCGAAGCGCCACCGTCGGGAAAGTCGTCCCGGGTGACCGAGGTGACGACCGCGTAGTCGAGCCCCATGGATTCAACGGCTTCCGCCACTTTCGAAGGTTCATCATCATTGAGCGCCAGGGGCGTTCCCTTCTTGACGGCGCAAAAGCCACAACTCCTGGTGCAGGTATCACCGAGGATGAGGAAGGTGGCCGTCCTGGCCGTCCAGCATTCGGCGATATTGGGACACCTGGCGCTTTGGCAGATGGTCTGGAGGTGATTTTTCTTCAGGATATCGGAGACCTGGAAAAAATTGCCGTGGGCGGGGAGCCTGACCTTCAGCCACGGAGGTTTGGGCAGACGGCCAGACCTCTCCGCCGGAATAGACATCTGGCCGTGGCCGTTGGATGCTTGGATGTTTGACAACTGCCTTGGAAATCAGATCCGGGAGGATCGAAACGGTCTAATATTCCAGATCGCGTTCCCGCTTCATCCGCCGCCGCATGCGCTTGCGAGCTTGAGCTTCCTTCATCCGCTTTTTCTCTCCGGGCTTGAAGTACACGGCGTGCTTCTTGATCTCTTTGATGATGGCTTCCTGCTGGACCCGTCGCTTGAACCGCCGGAGAGCGCTTTCTATGGATTCTCCGCTATCAACAACGATAAAAGCCAATAAATTTCACCTCCTTTATTGGCAGCTCGAATAGGGAATTTATACCCGAACCCCCCCCCAAAGTCAAGAAAAGGCTCAGGGTTTACTCGCCCGGGATGACGGCGGTGGCGGAGGCGATGGCGGCCCGGCCGGTCTGGAGGTTCCGGATCACCAGGCGGCATTTGTAGGTGCCCGAAGGCAGGGAGAACGAGCCTCCGAAAGAAGCGGTCTCTCCTTTGAGGTCGGAGACCTTGATGAGGCTCTTCTTTAGGGTGGCGACATTATCCTTTTCGTCGAAAATGACGGTGACCATCTCGACTATGTCCGTCAGGATCTCCCGGATGTCTTCGAGTCGAACCCGGGCGGCCAGGCAGAGATTGGCCTCCGCGCCGGGCGGGCAAGGTACGACCCGAAGGGGAAAACGAAACGGCGCTTGAAAGAGGGGGGCTTCGCTCAGCGCTAGGTCAAAGAGATGAAGCATCCTTTCGAGGTTGTCGTATTCCGTGAACGGCTTGGGATTGAAATATCCCTTCTGGGCATGGACATTGCAGTCGGGGCGGCTGACCTCGACCTTGATCTTCCGGTAGGCGCCGTCCCAGGCTTCGCCGACATAATAGCCCAGGACGTAGTAGCAGCCGGTCAGGTTCTGGATCTTTTCGATGTGCTCCTCGTAGTTGTTGATGTTGCCGAAGTATTTCCCGCCCGTGGCGCTGGTGATCTTCTGGAGGGAAGAGGCGCCCTGCATCCTCAGGTCACTTCCTATGACCATGGACAATTCCTGCGTGTCGAGGGCATAGATCGTGCAGTTGGCCGCGCTCAACTCCTTCAACATTTCCTCGAACTTTTGCTGGAGCCAGAACTCCCCCCACTCCTGGACTCCGATCTTGCCGAAAGGAGACTGGACTCCATAGACAAGAGAATAGGGTACGCCCGAGGAGAGCAGGACGATGTGTTTTTGACCGGGGATATATCTCAGGGCCTTGGCCAGCTCGGTCAATTTGATGGCGAAGTTGTTGGCCTGCAACTTGGCCTCTTGCCGGCTCTGCTCCCAGCCCCATTCCCGTTCTTCGCCGAAGATCTCTTTGGGATCGAAGACGGTTCCCGAACGGGTGGAATCGGCCGGGTTGGCGAACGACTTGGCCTGCCAGTATTCCGCCTCGAAGCTCTCGGCCGTCCCGGAGATCGCCTCCATCCCGATTCGTTTGACGACCTTGCGGACCTTCTTGTGATCGGTCGTCAGATACTCATGCAGCTTCAGGCTTTTAACGGCGGAGTAGGATAGGAGACTGACCTCATCGGTCGGCTGAAGCTCGTCATCGATGAAATGGATGGCCGCCTCCCGGGATTTTTCGAGCCCGATACCGTTATTGAAGGCGAAATCGAAAAGAAGGAAGAACTTGCGCGGCAGGAGCTCCTGGTCCGGCTGAGCGGCCTTCTCCGGCTTGCCTTCCTCTTTGGCCGTGAGGACGTGCTTCTCGAAATCCGTGATCGTCTGCGG
>DATKXS010000128.1:0-51419 GCA_035528895.1 Candidatus Desulfaltia sp. | reverse complement strand
TCGCGGTAAACCCGGTACCCGTCGAAGGCCGAATAGGCCTCGGTGATGAGCTCGGTTTCGAAATCGATGAGTTGATAGCCCGCGTACATCTCCACGCGCTGGACCTGGCTAAACGGGTAGGAGAGATAGCCCGAGATCTGGTAGTTGATCTGCCAGAAGAGCAGGCTTTCCTCGATATAGAGCTGGTTGACCGGGTCGTAGGAGACTCCATATCCTCCATAGACGTAAGGAATGCGGCCGGCCATCGCCCCCCAATTGAGACGGTGCCGGGCGTTCTGGTAGCTGACGATCCCGGTCAGGTCCTTCAACCGGCTCGAGCTCTGGACGAAGGTTCCGAGCGAATGGTAGCCGAGCATGTCGGTCCAGTAGAGGCCGATTCCCCCGCCCGTGTATGTTCCAAAGCGGTCGACACCGACCCCGATCTGGGGCGGGGCGACGTAGTCGAGGGTGAGCTTGGGCTTATAGGAGGACATGGGGAATTCGACTTGCTCGGGCAGACCGAAAAGCGGGTTTCTCAGCAGGCCGAGCAGGGCGCCGCCGGGCTGCTCGCGCGGCGGCAGGACGGAGAGCAGCTTTCCTCCGAAGGTGGCGATATCAGAGCTCCCCTGCAGGGCCTCTTCCCGGTCGATCAGGTAAACGGTGTAATAACCTTCGTCATAACCGGAATAGGCCAGGCGTCCCGAGCCCTGGGCCACCGAGATGGCCGGGCTCAGGTCGGTGATCCCGCTGACTCCCGTGTAGAGGTTGGTCACTTGAAAGATTTTTTTTGAGGCCAGATCGATACGGAAGATGTCGGTTTTGCCGCTCTGGTCGGAGAGGAAGATCAGGCTGCGGCTGTCCTTCGTCCACTGGGGATTGGTGTTTTTAGCGGCCGAAAAAGCGGGGACGCGCTCGATCTTTCCGGAGGCCGGGTCGATCAGGGCCAGCTCGTAATCGCCCATGCTCAGCAGGGTCAGGTCGGTGGTGAAACGGTCGGTGACGAAAGCGATGCTCCGGCCGTCGGGGGACCAGCTCGGCTGGAGGTCGGCGAAGAAATCGTCGGTGAACGGCCTCAGATCCTTCGTTTCCAGGTCATAGAGGAAAAGGTCCGTCTTGCCGCCGGTCAGGGCCGAAAAGGCGATAAACCTTCCGTCCGGCGACCAAGTTGGGCTGAAGATCTCGTCCATGCTTTTGAACTCGATCTCCTCGACGATCTTTTTTTTGTCCAAATCGTAGAAACTCAGGATGGGCTCTCCCTTCGAGATGGCCCCGAAAACGAAGGCCTTTCCCTGGGGGTCCCAGGCGCCGGCCGAGCGGATGAACTGGAGGCTTTCGAACTCGGGGTCGACGGCTGTCTGGGTGATCTTGTCTTTGACTTTGCCCGTCTGGGCGTCGGCCAGGAACAGGTCGATGGAGAACAGGTCGCGGGTGGAAAGGAATATGATGTTCCGGCCGTCGGGACTGATGACGGGCGAGACGTTGTAAGGATTTTTCTCCTCTCCCTTGAGAAGCACCCGGCTGTCCGGGTCGGTGAGCTGCGTTTCTTTCAGGACCTGTTCATAGGCCTTTTTGTAGGCGTCCTGCCAGTCCTTGGTCAGCTGTTCGTAGGAGACTCCGAGGAGCTTGCTGGCGACGGCCTCCATGTCGCCCCCCCGTCCCACGCTTTTCATCAGGCGGGAAACCGTCTCGTCTCCCCACCGCCCCGTAATATAAGCCCAAAGGGCCTGCCCGTAGCGGTAGGGAAAGTATTTATAAGGGTTGTCCAGCTTTTTGATCGAAGGGAGAAAGCTGCGACGGCTGGCATCCCTCATCCACATGGCCGTATTCGGGTCGACCGACCCGACGGACAGGTATTCGGCCATTCCCTCGATGAACCAAAGGGGAACGCGGGCCAGGCCGGGGTTCATCCCGCCCCCGGGAGCGCCCGACGAAGTCATGTCATACTGAAAGGCGTGGACGAGTTCGTGGCCGATGACGTGGTCGGTCTCGGCGGGAGATGTCCCTACGGGAAGGATGATCCGCCGCTTGAATGACTCGGTAACGCCGCCGGTCCCCTCGCCGATCAGTCCGGTCAGGGCCGTTGTCTGCTGGAAATGCGGGCTGCTCGCGTACAGGATCAGCGGCTGCCGTCCCTTGAGTTCGTGGTTGAGCATTCTGGACAGCCGGGCGTACCAGCGCTCCGCCATGCGGGCCGATTCTTCGGCCACGCCCTTGAACTCCGGATAAAAATAAACGTCGAAATGCTTCGTCTTGATGATCTGGAAATCGAAATTCTGGTATTGGACCTTGTTGCGGCCGAAATACTGGGCTTCGAGCGGCGGGCTCAGAAGAGATCCGACCAGGGCGACGATCAGAATCATCACAGCCAGTTTTATCGGTTTGGGCATTCGACCCTCCTCTGTCTCAGGCACCATGACCACTCGTCATCCAATTCAAACTGAATTATACTATTCTTATATACTTTATCAAAATAGTACAATT
The DNA here is from genome assembly GCA_035528895.1 of Candidatus Desulfaltia sp. Taxonomy (GTDB): domain Bacteria; phylum Acidobacteriota; class Aminicenantia; order Aminicenantales; family UBA8522; genus UBA8522. The sequence goes on along the minus strand of DATKXS010000128.1, from coordinate 48,959 downwards.
TAGGCAAACGCCGGAGGCCATTCTTGCCTTCCATTCATGATATTTCAATACTAACATATTTGTTGATATTATTAGAGCAAATTTCGTGCCAGATTCCTGGCGTTTTCTTGCCTGAAGACAGCGCTGCACCATACGAGAAAGAACATAAAATTGTCTCATGGTGAGGACAGTTGTCGTCTTCTCAAGGGGTGGCTACCTCGATTGAACCCTTTTGATCAATCCTTGAGGCGGTTGAACCGGACGATCTCGTCCAGCTGTTTCCGGATCTTTTCCCGCGGTTTTTTTTCGTAGTACCCCAGGGTCATCAAGCAGACGATTTTGTATTTGCGGGGGATCCGGAAAAACTTCCGGGTTCTCCGTCCGTTGAACCAGCCGATCCAGCAGGTCCCCAGCCCGAGCTCTTCCGCCTGCAGAGAGAGGTGCCCGCCGGCGATGCCCACGTCGATGAGGTAAAAAGAGACGTTCTGGAGTTGTTTGCCGATGAGGTTGGCGAGAAGGTCCGGCCGGGCCAGGATGAGGATAAGCACCGGCGCCTTGGCCGCGAACCGGGAGAATCGATAGATCCCCGAGAAGGCGGCGGCCGAGAAACGCTCCTTGATGTCCGGGTCATCGATAACCAGAAACCGCCAGGGCTGGATGTTCTCGGCCGAGGGGGCCAGCCGGGCGGCTTCGAGACAGGCGAACACCTTTTCCCTTTCCACGGGCCTGTCGAGATACCGCCGGACGCTGCGACGGCCCCTCACCAGCTCCTGGAACGGCGTTCGCTTTATCGTCATCGGGATCACGGCTCATTCAATAGCATAAAAGGGACTGCCTGAAAAGAGCCTGGGATTTTCTAAATCATTCGATTTGAGCTAGAATAGGTCGCGCTAGATCCCAGAGACCGAGGACACGGAGGCCGTCATGAGCAATAAATTCCTGCTCAAGCGGTCGCCGCTCAATTTCTTTTTCGAAGTCGTTCCTTCGTTCAACTTTTCCAAGCTCAGGCTCTTCGGGACCATCGGCTTCCGCTACGTCTTCGCCGACTAATAAATGTTGCCCCCGTCCGGCCTTTCTGGTATAGTCATAAAAACAACCGCGAAGGTTGGTTGACTCGTGAGAAAAAAGGAGAAGACACGATGAAAAGAATCGCCGCCAGTGCTCTTGCTATCGTTTTTGTTCTGGTCGGTCTGATGTCCTGCAGCAAGGCGACGGCCCCCAAGGCCGGTTCGGCCAAGGCCACGGATATGCTTTCCCTCCTCCCCGTTGAGGCCAAGGGAGCGGTCGTTGTCGATGTCCAGCGGATCATGCAGAACGAATTTGTCCAGAAATCGATCGCCGAGAACGAGGACAAAGCCAAGTACGATGAATTCGTCCAGACCACGGGGATCGACCCCCAGCAGGATATTTTCTTTTTCGTCGCCGCCATGATGGGGGATATCGGACAAAAAGAGCCGGACGGTGCCGGCCTAGTCAACCTAAGATACAATAAGGATAAGGTCCTGGCCTTGGCCAAGAAAGAGGGAGGCGAATTGGGCCAGGAAGAATACAGCGGCCTGACGGTCTATCGGGTCGCTGCCGGCGAAGACAAGAAACCCATGAGCTTCGTCTTCCTGGATGAGTCTAACATCCTCCTGGGCACGGATACTGCGGTCAGGAAGGTCATCGATGTCTACCAGAAAAAGGCCGATAATATCTGGAAGAGCGAGGATATGTCCACCTTGCTCAAGGGAATGAGTACCACCGCCATGGTCTGGGGAGGGTTCGCGATCCCCCCGGACGCTATGAAGCAGGCCTCTTCCCAGAATCCGATGCTGAGCGCCTTTTCCGACATCCGCTCCATCGTTCTCTCCTTCGACTACAAGGATAAGAACTTCCTCGCCGAGATCAAGGCGCTGAGCCCGGACGCGGCCAAGAACAAGCAGATGGGCGACGCCCTGAACGGGTTCAAGGCCCTGGGAGCCGGAGCCGCGGCCCAGGAACCTTTGTTCGGCGAAGTTTTGAACAGGATCGAGATCAGCTCCGCTACCGACCACGTTAGGATCGCCGCCAACCTGTCGGAGGAGTTGATCAAGAGTCTGGGCGAGAAAATGAAACCGAAGAAACCTAAAGCAGAGCTGGACGAGAACGAGAACTAGTCGTCGAGAATATATTCCTTCTTCGTAAAGAAAAGGCAGGCCAGCGCCAGGAGCGCGGCCGTGATGAGGAACAGCATGAGGAGGGCGAGTCCCGGCCTGGTCGGCTCCAAGTGGAACGTCAGGATGGAAAATCGTCCGGACGAGGTCGCCGGCAGGAACGATTTCAGGTAGTGGGCGATGGCCAACCGCTGGGTCGAGCCCGGAAAATATTGGATGATGTTCTCCCAGCCGAAACAGAACAGCAGTCCGAAGAAGATCGATCGCTTCAAAAAACTCCCCAAAAAGGTGAACAGAGCCCCGTAAGCCATCACCCCCAGGATGAGAACTCCCAGATACCGGCCGAGGACCCGGTAAATGGCGGGATCAAGGAGGCGGTCGAGGTTGAGGATAAGGAAGGAAAACACCAGGCCCAGGGTGACCATCCCGATCATCACGACCGTGTAGGCGGCATACTTACCCAGCACGACGGCCGCTTTGGGAACGGGCCGGGTGACGAGGTAGGGCAAGGTCTTCCCCTCCACTTCTTCCGAACAGACCGAAGTCCCGTAGAAAAGCGCCAGGATGAGAATGATCAGCTGGAGGTAAAAGAGCATGATCAGGTTGTTGAAGAGATAGCCGTTCCCGCCTCCCGGTTTGCCGGAAAAGATCTGGTTGAACTTGATGACCAGCGAGACGGCGACCGGCAGGAAGCTGAACAGGAAGAAAGACCGGGTCCGGCGGGCCTTGCGCCCCTGCGGAAAAAAGACGGCAAAGACGCGTCCTGCGGAACGCAGGAAGGAACGGAGGTCGGCGGCTGAGCCGGCGGTCATGCTATTTCCCCACGAGATAATCGAAGACGGCTTGGAGGTTGTCATCGGGCGAGGTGATCTCCTCGACTTCCATCCTGGTCTTGACGAGCAGGCTCTGGAGCCGGGCAAAAAATCTATCCCGGTTGCTGGTCTCGACCAGGAGGGACCTCGCGTCCAGCCCGAAATGCACTTTCAATACGTAATCTTCGCTCAGTAACTGAGCGGCCAGTCCCCGCGGGTCGGCGCATTTGATAGCCACCATGTGGGGATGCGTATCGATGAGGTCCCGGATGTAGTGGATGTCCCCCCGGGCGAAGATCTTGCCCTGGTGGATCAGGATGATGGTCCTGGTGAGGGCCTCGATCTCGGGGAGGACGTGGCTGGAAACGATCACCGTCTTGCCCTCCTCCTTATACGCCTTGATCAGGCGGATGAGTTTCCGTTTTCCTAGCGGGTCCAGGCCGTTCATCGGTTCGTCCAGGATGATGATCTCCGGCTCATGGGCGATGGCCTGGGCGAACTTGAGCCTCTGGCGCATCCCCCGGCTGTAGGCCCGGACCAGCCGGTCCCGATCGGCCGAGAGCTCGACGATCTCGAGCGCCTTCTCCGCCCGGGAACGGACTTCGGCCGGCGCGAACCCGTGGAGCTTGAGAAGGCTGGTCAGGAATACCCAGCCCGTCATGTCCTCGTAGAAGGAGTCGTGTTCGGGGCAGAACCCGATCCGGGAATAAAGGGACGGGTTGTTCTGGACCCTCTGGCCGAGGATCCGGACGGTGCCGATGCTGGGCCGGATCTGCCCGGTGAGGAGCTTGAGAAAGGTCGATTTCCCGGCGCCGTTCGGCCCCAGGAGACCGCTGATCCCCGGCTCGACCTCGAGGGTGACATCGCTCAGCCCGAGGACGTTCCCGTACCACTTGGAAAGCTTGGAGGTCTCGACGACGGCCGTCATCAAGCGACCTCCACACCCCGGACTTTTCTGTTCAGGACAACGGCCGCAGCCACTCCGACGGCCAGGAGGATGAGGAACGACCAGTACCAGGGCACTGCGAACTCCGGCTTCAGCTTGAAGAACCAGGCTGCGACCTGCTGTAGGTTCGCTCTCAGGGAAAGCAAGGCATAGGCTGGATTCTTCTTGAGGTTCTCGAAGAAGAACTTGAAGAGGATCTCGGAGAAGAAATAAATCGCAACAATCAGGATGGAGACATATCTCCTGTTCTTGCTCAGCGAGGACAAGAGCAACGTATAGGAGCAGAAAAATCCGGTGACGAACAGGGAATAGCCGATGACCGAGAGCGGCAGCCAGGGGTAGGTTGTTAGGAAATGGAAGTTCCCGGCGAAAAGGAGCTTGAAGAGGATGAAGATCAGCCCGGGGACGAGCGTAATCAGAAGGAGGAAAAAGACGATGACGTTCGCCTTGCCGAGGAGGTAATCGCTCTTCTTGAGCGGCCGGGCGAAGTAGAGCTGGAGGGAATTGTGCTTGAGGTCGTCGGCGATCAATCCCGCCCCGCCGACCAACAGGATCATCACCATCATGAAGAGCATGCCGTTCCAGCTCAGGTAGGCTTTAAAAAAGGCCGGATTGACCTCGAGGACCGCGCTTTCGCCCTTGATCATATAGCGGAAGTCCTCGATCCGCTCTGAAACATAGATGCCGACGAGAAACACAAACGCAAGCCCGAGAGCGCTGAACAGGATGAACTTGAAATACTTCCTCTTGAAGGCCAGCCGGATACCCAGCCAGGTGATCGGCCACCAGGGGAACCGCTTCTCTTTCAGCTCCCCGTCCCAGTGCATGTAGCCTTTCTCTCGGATGGTCATCAATCCACTCCCACCGTCTGAGCAAAAAAATCTTCGAGCGAGGTCCGGCTTCGTACGAAATGGCGCACCTGGACCTTCACCTCCTCAGCGGTCGCCAGGATCTCCCGAGCAGCCATGTTCGCAGGCATGTACACCTTCAGAAGCTTGTCGGCCGTCTCCTCGACCCGGCAGCCGAGCGCTTTGAGCTTGCCGGTAAAGCCCTCCCCTTCTCCTTTGATCCGGACCTCGTAAAGGCGATAGTCAAGAGTCCTGAGCTCGCTCAGCTTTCCCTGCGCGGCCAACCGCCCCTTGTTCAGGATGACCACATCGGAGCAGACGGACTCGATGTCCGAGAGGATGTGGGATGAGACCAGCACCTGGATCTCCTTTTTCGAAGAGATATCCCGGATGAGCTCGAGGACCTCTTTTCGGCCCTGGGGGTCGAGGTTGCTGGTCGGCTCGTCGAGGAAGAGGAGCTTCGGATCATGGACGATCGCCTGGGCCAGTTTGAGACGCTGTTTCATGCCGGCCGAATAGGACTCGAGAGGGCGGTAGCGCGACTCCCCGAGCCCGACATAAAAAAGGACGTCGTGAGCCCTCCTCATCGCTTCCTGACGGGGCATTCCGGAAAGCTCGCCGAAATGGGCGGTGAAGGTCACGGCGTCCATGCCGGGGATCAGACAATCGTCTTCCGGCATGTAGCCGACATGGCGGCGGATGCGAGGCTGTTCCAGCCGAATGTCGTAGCCGAGGACCCGTCCTCGGCCCTGCTGGGGAACGAGAAAACCGAGGAGGATGCGGAGGAGGGTGCTTTTCCCGGCCCCGTTCGGGCCCAGCAGGCCGACCGCTCCTTCCGCCATTCTCAACGTAATCCCATCCAGGGCCTTGCTGCGGCCGTACGAGAACTGCAGGTCGGAAACCTCGACAATCATCTCTTTTCCCGATGAGACAACGCTTGCCTCTTCTTTATATCATACGTATAGCGTCCGGCGTAAGTTCAACCCGAGTCCTCCGGATCAGCCGGAGACGCGTGTGCCCACGCCCTGAACGAGGGCCCGATAGGCCTTCTCCACGCGGTCCCAATTGTGCTCCCGGTCGAGGGACCAGTGACGGCCCATGACCGTAACCATTTCGCCCACGCCCAGTCCCCGGCCCATCTCTTCGACCTTTCCTACGTAGATCGCGCCGCTTTCGGACTTCTCTCCCCGGCGGCCGATGAACCCGTGGACATAGACTTCCTCCAGGCCCTGCTCTTTGGCCAGACGCATCAGGGCAAAAAGATGTCTCAGAGTGCCGTGCGAGCTGTAATGCGAGACGATGCCCATGAGGTGGAGAGGCCTCTTCCCGACCTTGGCCTCCTGGATCGCCCAGAGAAAATGAGGGTTGCGGAAAAAGCTTCCGTCTTCGACCGCCCGGTCGATTTTGACGCGGTCCAGAAGGACGCGCCGGCCGGCCCCGAGATGAAGGTGCCCGGCTTCGGAATTGCCGACGGCATGAGCGGGCATCCCGACGGCTTCCCCGGAAGCCTGGAGAACGGCGTGCGGAAACTCCGACCAGAGAGCGTCGAAATGCGGCGTCGGCGCTTCCCGGATGATGTTGCCGAAAGCTCCGTCCCGGTGTCCCCAGCCATCCAGGATGAGGAGGACGACCCTGGGCGTTGGATCCAGCGGACGGGGCCGGAGGATGAGGCTTTGACCCGTCATCTCGATCGGGCGGGGCAGACCGAGCAAGCCCAGCACGGTCGGAGCGACATCGGCCAACTCTCCCTCCGGTCGCAAAGCAGGTTTCTCCCCTCCTTTCCTGAAATCCGCCAGGACAAACGGTGCCGGATTCTTGGTGTGCCCGGTATTGATGGTTCCGTCGGGATAGAGCCACTCCTCGACGGTGCCGTGGTCCGATGTCACGATCAGAGTCACGGCTCGGCGGCGGCATTCTGAGGCGATCACCCCCAAAGCTCGATCCGTCTCCTCGACCGCGCTGAGGACGGCCGGGCGGTCTTCGATATGGCCGACCACATCGACGTTGGCCAGGTTGGCGATGACCACCGGATAGGCCGGGTCCTGAATCTTTGAAACAACTTCCCGGGCCACCGCGGCGGCGCTCATCTTCGGGGTCTGGGCATAGGACGAAACACCCTGAGGAGAGGGAACGATGAACCTCTCTTCTCCTGGAAAGACATCATCCCGTTTCCCGTTCAGGAAATGGCCGATATGAACGGCCTTTTCGGATTCGGCCACCTTGGCCAGCCGAAGCCCGGCGCGGCAGATGACCTCGACGAGGGTGTTGCGCAGCCGTTCCTCGGCCGGGAAGGCGACGCGCACATCGAGAGATGGATCGTAGGTGATCATGGTGACGAAATGAAGCCGGAGGGCCTTTTCGTGTCCGAAATGAGGAAAATCCCGCTCGATCAGGCTCCGGGTCAGCTCGACCTCACGCTCTCCCCGGATATCATAAAAAATGACGCTGTCGCCGTCGCCGATCCGTCCCCGGGGGCGGCCGGAAGCGTCGACCTTGATGATCGGCTCCAGGGCCTCGTCCTCCTGCCCTCGCTTGTAGGCTTCTCTGATGGCGCCGGCAAGAGTCATTCTCCGGAAAGGCGTCGGGTTGTCCGTCATGATGCGTCCCGAAAAGAAGTCATACTATAGGAGGAGCGGCGCCTGCTGTCAACTTGACGGGACATGAAGCAAGTATCTCCGTCTAGATGATGAATACAATAGATAACTTGGGAATGTCAGCGCTCCGACCTTTCCGGAGACACCAACCTGCTCCCCTCTTGATTGCCCAAGGGGGCAAGGGGGATTAATAGAATAAGAACAGTTTCTTAGAAGGTGTCTCCGGGGAAAAGGCGGCTACCCTCGAAAAACGCATCGGGAAGGCTGAACCTTCGAGGTCGCTTTTCCATTCCCAAGTGACTCATGACATAAAGATGCTTCGGGACATCGCGAGCCCAGCGAGGCCGGGCCGGCTCGACTCGTTTCCCGAATCGTGGATTCGGCCGGCGGGCCAATCATTCCGGAAGGCCGAGTTCCAGCAGGGCGTGAGGATCGACCCGGCTGCCCCGGATCCTCACCGCCCAGTGGAGATGCGGGCCGGTCGAGCGGCCCGTGCTCCCGGCCAGCGCGAGGATGTCTCCCTTCTTGACGTCTTGTCCCCGGCTCACCTTGAGCTGTGAAAAATGGCAGTAGATGCTGAAAACCCCCAGTCCGTGGTCGAGGATAACCGTATTCCCGGAAAAATAAAGATCCCTGGCCAAGACGATTCGGCCCGAGTTGGAGGCCCTCACCGCTGAACCATAGGGGGCCGCGATGTCGAGGCCCGAATGGGACGAGCGGGGGACTCCGTTGTAGATCCTCCTCTCGCCGAAATTGCCGGCACTCTCGCCGGGATGCGGCCGCTCGAAAGCGCCTTCTCCGAGCCACTTCTCAGTGATCACGCTGTAGACCATCTGGAGGAGCTCGGCCTCCCAGCGGATGCGCTCCTCGACCTCGGGAGGCGGGGTGACGAATTCCTGCTTGACCCGCAGCTCCTTAACGGGGAATTCGCGATCCCGAACCACCAGGGGATGTCTCAGCTCTTCGACCCGGCCGTCCCGGAGAAAAACGCTCATCTTGAGATCATGCGATCCCGGTTTGAGGGCCAGATCAAGACCGATCAAAGCGAACGCCTCCCCTCTTTCTTCCCCCGCCTTCAATTCGTAAACAGCGTCCCCGAAGGCGATGACGACCCTCTTGGCCCCGGAGGCTTGAACCAAGCTGGCCAGGAGAATCCGGCCTGGTTCAAGAGCGGACGCGCTGAGCTCAACTTCGGCGCCGCAGGAGAACCGGACGACCACGTTCTCGGCGCCGCCGGTGGGGGGGATCAGCATCAAGAGGATAAAGACATGAGGGAAGACACTTTTCATAACGCTAGATCTTTTTCCTGAGGATCCGGCCGGGAAGATGGCCCGTGTGTTCTTCACTTTTGATGACGACCTGTCCGTTGACGATCACATATTCGATGCCGGCCGGATACTGGTGGGGCTCGACCCAAGTGGCCCGGTCGGCGATCCTTTCCGGGTCGAAGATCACCAGGTCGGCAAAATCGCCAGGCCTGATGACTCCTCTTTTCTCAAACCCGAACCAAGAGGCCGGGAGAGACGTCATCTTCCTGATCATCTCCTCGGTCGTTACAATTTTTTCCTCCCGGACGTACTTCCCGAGGATGCGCGGAAAAGTGCCGTAATTTCTGGGATGAGGCCGGCCTCGGCTCAGGATCCCGTAGGGAGCGACCGCCGAGCCATCGCAGCCGACACCGACCAGCGGATGGGCCAGGACCTTTTTTAGGTTGTCCTCATCCATCATGAAGGCGATCATCCCAACCATCGCTTTTTCCTCAATAAGCAAATCCCTCATGAAATCATAGGGCTTTTCCCCGGCTCGGTCGGCCGCCGCCTTGGCCGTCTGCTTCAAGAAAGCCCGTCTCGGCAGAGATTTTTCCATGCTCTGTCTCCTCGCTATCCGCTGGAGGCGTCTATTCTTTAGAAAGCAATGCTCAGAGTCAAGGCCCGGCGGCCGCCGGCGCAGCCAAGTCCGAGGATGACCCCGCTTTCGTCCCTCCGTCTGTTGAGGTCGCAGACCTTTTTAGCGACGAAATATCCTAAGGCCGACCCGAAGAACACGTCCGAGGCCCAGTGCTTGTTCTCATGGATCCTGGAGATCCCGACCAGTGTCGCCAGGCCATAGGCGAGGACATCGACCAGCGGGCTCTCCGTCTGCTCGGCGATGGCTGTGGCCACGGAAAAGGAAGCGACCGCATGTCCCGAAGGCAACGACCAATAGCTGTTCTTGAAGGCAAGGGGGTGGAAGCTGCGGCTCGATTCGTCCGTGTATGGCCGGGCCCGGCCGGTGATAACCTTGATCGTCCAGGCCAGCATGCTCGCCGTGGCCAGACTCTCCAGGCTCAGGAGCGCCGTTTTTCGCAGAGCGACGTCGTTCCCGATCTCTCCGGCGGCATAAATGGCCGCGGTCAGACCGACCAGGGTAGCTCCATTGCCGCAAAAAGAGAGAAAAGACGAGGCCTTTTCGGTGGTGGAAGTGCGGTGGTCATGGGCCCAGGAACGGATGTCCTGGTCGAAGGCGAAAAGAAGAAGACCGGTTCCCGTGACCGCGGTCAGAGTCAAGAAATCCCGTCCGTCCCAACGCCCAGGAGAGCGCATCACATCCTGGAAATCCCGGCCGAAACGGACAAGGAAGGCGCGGTCGAGTTTGTATTCCTCTTTTGTCTCCGCGGCCCGAGCCGGCGCCCCAACGAATATCGCGAAGGCCAGGAAACCAATGGCCGGGAGCCCAGCCCGTCGCCGGCTTCCGATCTCCATACCGGACTGGCTCATTTTTTATCTTCAGCCTTATCTCCAGCGCTCGCAACCAGTGATTCGATGACTTGAATTGTCCTGTCCGTGGCTCCCTGAAGCGAACAGAGGAGCTCCCGCGCTTTCGTCCCCATCTCTTCCAGCGCCCCCTGGTCCTTCATCAAGAAAATCTTCTCCAGATCGGTCCGGTCCCGGACGACCCGGGCAGCACCCGAGCGGGAAAATTCTTCGGCCAGGAGGGCGAAGTTGTCCATGTGCGGTCCGAAGATGAGCGGTTTTCCATAATAGGCGGGCTCCAGCAGATTCTGGCCGCCGTGAGGAACCAAGCTCCCTCCGATGAATGCCAGGTCGGCCAGGGCATAGAACCTGGCCAACTCGCCGATGGTATCCAGGATAAGGACGTCCCAAGGCCGGTCGGGCCCAGCCTGGGTCCTTCTCACGACGCTCAACGACAGCCCCGCCCCGATCCTCTCAACCTCGGAGGACCTTTCCGGATGACGAGGGGCGATGACCACTCCGAGGTCCTGACGAGACCTTTTGGCTCCCGAAAAAGCCATCAGGATCTCCTCTTCCTCGCCTTTATGTGTGCTCCCCGCGACGATGAGCTTTTTTTGGGGCGAGACCCCGATTTTTCTCCTGAGATCGTCGATCTCCTCGGGGCTCACCACGGGCAGCCGGATGTCCGCCTTCAGGTTCCCGGCCACTTCTATTCGCTCGGACGGAATACCGATTTTCTCCAGCTTTCTCCGGTCACTTTCGGTCTGGACGAGGAAGCGGTCAATGGGACTCAACAGGCGCCTGGCCAGGACTCCCAGCCGGCAATATTTCTGGAAGGAGCGTTGGGATATCCTCCCGTTGATCAAGAGCACAGACCGGCAGGTCCTCCTGGCCTGTCGAAGGAGATGCGGCCAAAACTCCGATTCGGCCAGGATGAACAGGCGGGGCCGGAGGGCGTAAAAGAACCTCCGGACGGTCCAACCGAAATCCAGGGGAACCAGGAAAATTGCATCAGCCTCGGGCAGTTTTTCCTTGGCGATCCTGTAGCCGGTGTTGGTCAGGGTTGAAAAATAGACGGGCCAAGAGGGATGTTTTTTCTTGATCTCGGAGACCAGGCGGCGAAGACTCAAGACCTCGCCGACCGAGACGGCATGAACCCAGATGGCCGGCCCTCCCGGGCTGGCCGCCGGGAGCCTCAATCCCAGCCTTTCGCGAAGAAAGAGCCTCTCTTTTCGCCCGAACCTCATCCGGAGGGAATAGACAGGAGCATAGACGAGCAAGACCAGCAAAAGGATGAGAGAATACAGCCCATACACGCCTGCTGACTATACAAGAATAGGCCCAAGCGCGCAAGGGTCCTTGCGGCTGAGATGGAATTCTGCTATCCTTAGACCATTCAATGCCTCTCGGGATTCCAGGTCCATCGAGAGAAAGGAAAAATAAATGGCCGAAGAAAAGCAGGAACAAGCCAAGGACAAGCCGAAGCGGGGTAAGAAGATCAACAAAATGTCCATCTCCGAGGTCGAAAAGGCCCTGGAAACGGCCAAAAACACCCAGGGCGGTCTGATCTCCCGCTATGCCCAGGCGCTCGTCCGCCGGAAGGAGATCCTCGGCCCCGGCAAGTGAGCCCGCCCGCCCCATTCGATTGACCATTTCGCGTTGAATATAAGCGATTTACATTCGGAGAAGGTTCTGCTAAAATGGGAAATCGAATAGGAGGATAAAGAGTGCTAAGTCAAGAACAGAAGACCACAATCATCGAGGACAACCGGCTCAAGGTTGAAGACACCGGTTCTCCTGAGGTCCAGATCGCTCTGCTGAGCGAACGCATCGCTTCCCTCACCAACCACCTCATCACCCACAAAAGGGACTTCACCTCTCGAGTCGGCCTGATGCGGCTCGTCGGCAAGAGGAAAAGGCTCCTCGCCTATCTGAAGAGAGAAGATTCCGCTCGCTACGATGAGTTGATCAAGAAGCTCAACCTACGCAAGTAAGTCGCCATCTGGATATGCCCATGTCTGAAACCATCGTTCTGGATATCAACAACCGGGCCCTCTCCATAGAGATCGGAAAGATCGGTCGGCAAGCCGATGGCTCCGCCCTAGTTCGCTACGGCGAGACCATCATGTTCTGCACCGCGACCTCGAAAAAAGAGGTCAAGGAGATGCGGCCCTTCCTCCCGCTGATCGTCGATTACCGGGAAAACACCTATGCCGCCGGAAAGATTCCGGGCGGTTTTTTCAAGCGTCAGGGCAGACCCTCGGAAAGGGAGATCCTGGTCAGCCGTATGATTGACCGTCCGATCCGTCCCCTCTTCCCGGAGGGATATTTTTTTGACACCCAGATCGTCGCCCTTCTGCTCTCCGCCGACCTGGAGAACGAGCCCGATACGCTGGGCATCATCGGCGCCTCCGCCGCTCTTTATTTTTCCGATATCCCTTTCACGACACCCCTAGGGGCGGTCAAGGTGGGACTGGTCGACGGCCAGTACATGATCAATCCCACAGCCGGCCAGCTCGAAAAGAGCCCCCTCAACATGGTCGTCATCGGCACTGAGCAGGGGATCATCATGATCGAAGCGGAAGCCGTCGAGGTCGAGGACGAGAAGGTCGTCGAGGCCGCCACTCTGGCCCTAGAGCCAATCCGCCGGATCATCGAGGCCCAGAAGGATCTCTTCGGAAAACTCTCCCTCAAGAAACGTGAGTTCACGGCTAAGACCGTGGACAAGGCCAAGGCCGACCAGACGGAGCAGCGGATCGCCGCCGACCTTCTCAAGGCCATCCAGATTCCCGAGAAGAAAGCCAGCGAGGCCGAATCCAAGCGGATCCTCAAGGCGCTGATCGAGGAAATCCCGCCCGAGAACGAGGACGAGATCAGCGCCGCCAAAGAGATCTTCTACAACCTCGAGAAAAAGCTGGTCCGCGACCTGATCTTGAACCAGGGCAAGCGCGCCGACGGGCGCGGATTCGACGAGATCAGGCCGATCTCCATCGAGGTGGGACTGCTCCCCCGCACCCACGGCTCCGCCCTGTTCACCCGTGGCGAGACCCAGTGTCTGGCGACGGTCACTCTGGGGACCTTCGAGGATGTCCAAAGGCTGGACGGCCTTGGAGAAGAGGCGGAGAAACGGTTCATGCTCCACTACAATTTTCCGCCGTTTTCGGTAGGTGAAGTCTCCTTCCTACGCGCCGCCGGAAGGCGGGAGATCGGACACGGCGCCCTGGCCGAAAAATCGATCCTGCCCTCCATCCCCGACGCCGAAATTTTTCCCTATACGATCCGCATCGTCTCCGACATCCTGGAATCCAACGGTTCTTCTTCCATGGCCACGGTCTGCGGGGGTGTCCTGGCCTTGATGGATGCCGGAGTGCCTCTCTCTATGACCGTCGCCGGCATCGCCATCGGGCTGATCACAGAAGGGTCCCGGTATGCGCTCCTGACGGATATCGCCGGCCTGGAAGACCACCTCGGGGACATGGACCTCAAGGTCACGGGCACCGAAAAGGGGATCACGGCCATTCAGCTCGACCTGAAGATCCCGGCTATCAGACTGGAGATCTTTCGCGAAGGCCTGATCAGGGCCCGGAATGCCCGGCTGGAAGTCCTGGGCAAGATGAAGGAGGCGCTTTCTGCGCCACGGCCTGAGATATCCCCTTATGCGCCCCGGATCCTGACCCTCTTCATCAATCCCGAAAAGGTAAGCGAGGTCATCGGGCCGGCCGGAAAGGTCATCAAGAAGATCATCGCCGCCACCAAAGCAAAGATCGACATCGAAGATGGCGGCAAGATCATCATCGCCTCCACAGATGTAGCGGCCGCCGAAAGGGCCCAGGAGATGATCCGCGAGATCACCGTCGAGGCCGAGGTCGGCAAGGTCTACAGCGGGAAGGTCGTGCGCATCGAAGAGTACGGCGCCTTTCTCGAGATTCTCCCCAATATCATCGGGCTTCTCCACGTCTCCGAAATCGCCCACTACCGGGTCCGGAGCGTCAGTGACGTCCTCAAGATGGGCCAGATGCTCGAGGTCAAGGTCATCAGCATCGACGAGGACAACAAGGTCAGGGTCAGCCGCAAAGCCCTCGAGGAGAGGCCCGCAACGATGCCGGATTCCGACAGCGACCGGGAGCGCTTTCCGCGGCGGAAACAGCCGGACGGCGACTCCCGGCGACCGAAAAACAGATCCCGATTTTGAAAACATAAGACGAGGCAGTCATGCCCGGTCTCAGACAGCGAAAAAAAAAGGGTTTCACTCTGGTCGAGATGCTGGTCACCTTGACGATCCTGGCCATCCTGGCCGCCGCGATCATGCCCATCGCTAAGACTGCCGTCAAGCGGGAAAAGGAGATCGAGCTGCGCCGCAACCTCCGGCTCCTCCGCGAGGCCATCGATGCTTATAAAAAGCTGGCCGATGAGAAAAAGATCGAGGTGGAGGAGGACTCGGAAGGTTATCCGCCAGATCTGGAAACTCTGGTCAAGGGAGTCGAGGGAAAAGAAGATCAGGAGCAATCCTTTCCCGGCGCCGGCCGGCCGCCGGCCAAGTCCCGTGAGGAGAAAAAGATCATCAAATTCCTGCGGCGCATACCCAAGGACCCGATGACCGATTCCTATGATTGGGGGCTTCGTTCCTATCAGGACGAACCCGATGATGACGTCTGGGGAGGCGAAAATGTCTATGACGTCTATACCAAAAGCCCCAGGACGGCTTTGGATGGCTCGAAATACAGGGAGTGGTGAAACGATGACCGGGACGCGCGGCCGGTCGCCGAGAGGATTCACGCTCATCGAGATCATGATCGTCTTAGCTCTGATCGGGATCCTGGTCGGGCTGGCGATCCCCCGCTACCAACATGCCCGGCGTCGGGCCCAGGAGGCCGTTCTGAAGGAAGACCTTTTCACTTTGAGAAAATTGATCGACCAGTATTACTCCGATAAGGGAAAATATCCGGCCTCGCTCCGAACCCTGGTCGAGGAAGCATATCTCCGCACTATCCCCATCGATCCGATGACCGGCTCGGCAGACACCTGGCAGGAGATCAGGGATACGCCTTCCTATGAAGAAATGGTCCCCAACATGGAGTTCGGCATCGTCGACGTCCATTCCGGCTCCCAGGCGAAGGCTCTGGACGGCACAACCTACGATACCTGGTAGATCAGCATGGCCAAACGCGCCTCGGGCTATGTCGTGATAATGCTCTTGTTCCTCATCACGGCCATGGCGATCGGCCTGATGGTGGCGGTCCCGGTCTGGCAGACCCAGATCCAGCGGGAAAAAGAAGATGAGCTTATCTTCCGCGGAAACCAGTACGTTGAAGCGGTCCGGATCTTCCAGCTCAAGAATCCCGGCGCTTTTCCCAAGTCCCTTGATGACCTCGTCAAGGAGAAATGTCTCCGCCGTCTTTACAAGGATCCGATGAGCCCCGATGGTACCTGGAATATCATCCTCTTGGCAGCGGGGCTTGCAGCCGGTGCCAAGCAGCGAGGTCCGCAGACCGCAGCCAGCCGTCCAGCGCAAGGTCGGGGTCAGGCTTTTTCGGTTCAAAGGGTCCTGGTCGCCCCAGGAAGTGCCCTGTCCTCGATCCGGAACGCCCAGATCCTCGGCGTCGTCAGTTCGTCCACCCAGAAATCCTTCCGGATCTATAATGCGGAGGAAAGCTATGACAAGTGGCTCTTCTTCTACGGCCACGACCCGAATAGCCCGCCGGAGATCCTGTATTACGGCCGTTCCGTCCGATGAAGTCCGTTCTGATCGTCGCCGGTGAGAATTCTGGAGACAGGCACGGAGCGGACGTTGTCCGCGAGTTCAAGAAGCGCCACCCGGACATCCTCTTTTTCGGGATCGGCGGTCGAAGATTGGCCGAGGAGGGAGTCGAGATCATCTGTCCCATCGAGAGGTTAAGCGCCGTCGGGATCTTCGAGGTCTTGATCCGGCTCCCCCATTTCCGCCGGATCTTCAGCCTTATCAAGAGAGAAACTCAAGCGCGCAATCCCCAGGCCGCCTTCCTCATCGATTCGCCGGACTTCAACCTCCGCCTGGCCAGGATGATGCGCAAGATCGCCACGCCCGTCCTCTATTACATCAGCCCGACGGTCTGGGCCTGGCGAAAAAACCGCCTCAAGACCATCCGGAAGACAGTGACCCGGATGTGCCTGATCTTTCCGTTCGAGAAGAGCATCTACGAAGACTACTGTATCCCGGCTTCTTTCGTCGGTCATCCGCTCAAGGGGCGGGTCGGGACCCGCCTGAGCCGCGATGAATTCCTGGCCAAATATTCCCTCCCTCCAGAAGGCCGCCTGATCACCCTCCTGCCGGGAAGCCGCCGGACTGAGGTCAAGAACCATCTTCCCGTGCTGGTCGAAGTCGCCCGGAAGTTGCAAAGTGAGCTCTCGGTCCGTTTTCTTCTTGTCCTGGCCGGGAGCGTCCACCGTAGCTATCTCGATCGGTATCTCCCTCCCGGAGAGCCGGGCATCGATATCCTGACTAAGGACGGGTATGAAGCGGTCGCTTATTCCGACCTGGTGCTCTCCTCCTGCGGGACGGCCAACCTGGAGACGGCCCTCCTGGGCACGCCGTTCATCGCCTTCTACCGCCTTTCTCCTTTCACATATTATCCCTTTCGCCGCCTCGTCAAGGTCCGGGAATACAGTATTGTGAATATTCTCGCCGGCAGAAAGGTCGTGCCGGAGCTCATTCAGAGGCACTTTCGGGCCGATCATCTCGTTCGCGAAATAAAGGAATTGCTGTTCTCCGAAGAGAAAAAGTCCCGGATGAAAGAGGAGTTCCGTCGGATCGACGGCCTCCTGGGAACCGAAAGAGCGGCGGAGAACGTCGCCCGGGAGCTGGAGGCGATAGTCTGGCCCGGATTGTCCTGACGGCCAATTCCTCTTGCCAACCCCCCCCAGCTGATGATATTGTCTAGGACTCCGAGAAAATTCCGAATGGGGAGGCATCATGAAGAGATTTTTCTGCCTGGCTTTCCTGGTCGGCCTGACGGCGTCGCTGAGCCTGCCCCAGGAAAACAAGATCCTGGAGCTCAAAGAGAAGATCATCGAAATCCAGAATACGAGCGAGCTCGGGTTTCGTCATTTCTCCTTCTGCTCGAACATCATCGGCTTCGGCTCCTATGTTCCCCTGGCCAAACCGGTTCTGGATAAGAACGGGGAGCTCCTCGTTTATTACGAACCGGTCAACGTCTTCACCAGCAAAAAAGAAGGTCTCTATGAAATCTGGTACACTCAGGACATGGCTTTGCTCAACACCAAGGGCGAAGTCATCCAGGAATGGCCGAACATTCTCAACTTCCATTACACTACCAAGACTCCTGTCATGGACTTGTATGCTCAGAACAGTCTCACCCTGGGCGGCCAAGTCCCGGCGGGCTATTACAAGTTCAAGGCCGTGCTGAAAGACAAGCTCAGCGGGAAAAGCGCCGTCAAGGCAGTTGACTTCGAGGTCCGCTGAGCTCTTTCGGGAGGATGAACTCGAGCCGGTCAGGGACACGCAGCCCGTGCTTTTCGGCGCAGCCGGACTGGAGCTCGAGCACGAACGCGGCTGCCGCGGCGGGAACGTATGTCGGGCAGGGCTCACGGGGACAGGGCGGGACGCGGGCCTCGATGTGGACAATTCTCTTTCCCCTATCCAGCCAGAGGATATCGATCGGGAAGCGCATATTCTTCATCCAGAAAGAATGGATGTCCTCTTCTGCGAAGAGAAACAGCATGGCTTGATCCTCGTGGATCTGTTCCCGGAACATCAGTCCCCGGGCCCTTTCCTCATCGTTCACGGCGAGCTCCGCAATGACCGCAAAACCGTCGGGAAAATAAACCTTGATGAACCTGTCTCTCCCCGTCTGTCCAGAGCAATAAAGAGTCAGGAAAGCCAGGAGGAGAATGAATTTTTTCTTCATCGTTCGTTTCCGCCGCCTCTCCGGGGACTGGCCGCCCGTTCCCTGCCAGGACCTCAATGGGTGGAAACCAAAGGAACGAAGCGGACCGGCAGAAGCTTTTTCTTCCGAAAACCCCTCCGTCCACGGCTGATGAGGACGAGTTCCTGGAAACCCACGCCCACCGGGATGATCAGACGTCCCTTGGGAGCAAGTTGCTCTTGCAGTCTCTCCGGCACCGCCTCGGCCGCGGCGGTCACCATGATCGCCTCAAAGGGAGCATTCTCTTCCCATCCGTAGGTGCCGTCACCTATCCGAAAACGGACGTTCGTGTACCAGAGCGTCTGCAGCAACGTTTGGGCCCTTTCGGAAAGGCCGCCGATCAGTTCCACCGTGAAGACCACAGGACAGATCTCGGCCAGCACGGCCGTCTGATAGCCGCTGCCCGTTCCCACCTCCAAGACTTTCTCCCCTCCCTTGAGCTCGAGGGCCGCTGTCATATAGGCGACAATATAAGGCTGAGAGATCGTCTGGCCCTCTCCGATAGGAAGCGGTTCGTCCCCGTAGGCGACTGGCTGGAGTTCCGCGGGGACGAAAAGGTGACGAGGCACCTTGCGCATAGCGGCCAGGACTCGATCGTCATTCACCCCCCGGGCCCGGATCTGAACCTCCACCATATTCTCTCGCTGACCGGTGAATTCATCCGCTGGATCAGACAAGCTTACCCTTCTCGTCCCTCGGTTTCGCCGCCGGCCATCGCTCGGCCCCGCCCCGCCCTCATCTCCGGAACCGGCCTGACCCTGGCGGCGCGCCGGGCCTCAGTACGCTCTGGCGAATAAAACCTGCTGGCGACCTTTCTTCCGGCAGCAAACGCAGTCTCCGACGTTTTCTTCTTCGTTTTTCTTCAGAGGGATCACCCGGACAGTGGCCATCGTTTCTTCTTTGATGCGATCCTCACAGGACGTATCGCCGCACCACCAACTTCTGATGAATCCTCGCTTGGACTCGATGACTTCCTTGAACTCGTTATAATCAGAAGCAGTCCTGGTGTTTTCCCTTAGAAACCGGAGCGCCTGATCGAACAGGGACGCCTGGATCTCCTGAAGCGTTTCTTTGACCCGCGGGACCAGCGCCGCTAGATTGGCGGATTCTTTTTTCTGGACATCCCGGCGAACCAAGACGGCGCGGTTCTCCTTGATATCCCTGGGCCCGATCTCAATCCTGAGGGGGACCCCGCGCATCTCCCATTCGGAGAATTTCCAGCCCGGGGTGAATTCCTCTCGGGCATCGAGCCGGACCCGCCAGCCAGCCTGTCGGAGCTCCTTCTCGACGGCCAAAGCCGCCGGGAGGACGTTCTCCTTCCAGTTGCCCAGCGAGATGGGGACGACGACGATCTGGACCGGCGCCACCTGCGGGGGGAGTCGCAGCCCCGAATCGTCCCCATGGGTCATCACCAGGGCGCCTATCAAGCGCGTCGACACCCCCCAGGACGTCTGCCAGACATACTGCAGTTTCTGTTCGCGGTCCTCGAAACGGATGTCAAAGACCTTGGAGAAGTGCTGGCCGAGGTTGTGCGAGGTGCCCATTTGGAGGGCTTTCCCGTCCGACATCAACGCTTCGATGGCATAGGTTTCCATCGCCCCGGCGAATTTTTCCCGGAGAGTTTTGCGCCCTGTGACCACGGGGATGGCCAGCTCCGATTCAACGAATTCCTTGTAGAGAGAGAGGATCTTAATGGTCTCTTCCTGGGCTTCTTCGAACGTCTCGTGGGCCGTATGCCCCTCCTGCCAGAGGAACTCCGTTGTCCTGAGAAACGGCCGGGTAACCTTTTCCCAACGCACAATATTGGCCCACTGATTGATCAGCACCGGAAGGTCCCGATAAGACTGAATCCACTTGGCATACATCGAGCCGATGATGGCCTCCGATGTCGGCCGGACGGCCAACCGTTCCTCCAACTCTTCCTGGCCTCCCTGGGTGACCCAGGCGACCTCCGGGGCGAATCCTTCCAGATGTTCCATCTCCTTCTTGAGGAGGCTTTCCGGGATGAACAGGGGAAAATAGGCGTTGACGTGCCCGCTGTCTTTGATCCGTTTGTCCAGCAGCCGCTGGATGTTTTCCCAGATTGAGTAACCGTCTGGCCGGATGACCATCATGCCCTTCATCGGGGCATAATCCGCCAGCTCCGTTTTGCGGATAATCTCCAGATACCAGCGGGAAAAATCCTCGCTCTTGGCTGTGATTCTCTTGACAAACCGTTCGTCCTTGGCCACCGGTCACTCCAGGGGTGCTGTTTCCGGCTCATTCTATCCGCCGCCCTTTTTTTTGTCAAGGAACACGGCGGCCGTTCCGGGCCGTTGATGAAGAGAATGAGGGGTGAGGAAGGGCATCACGGGGCGGCGAAAAAAAATTCACCCCTCGTTTCATCCAAAGGGGTGATTGACCCCTCCATCAAGGCATGGCAATGTGAACATCGAAAAAGGAAAAAGAAGCGAAGATGTTATCGAAATCCTCGCCGTTTCAGCCTGCAAAAATCGAAAGGAAGGGCCAGATCTTCAATCTGCCTCTTCCCACTGTCGTCGAAGGCCGCAACGCCTCTGGAAAAACTTTTGAGGAGAAAACCGTCCTCTTCTACATCAGCCATCACGGTGCTTCGTTCAACCTGTTCAACGCCATCGCCTTGGGCGCGAAGCTCAAACTGATCATCGACCTCCCTCCCTCTCTGGCTGATGACAAGAATCTGAAACTCGTTATCAATGGCAAGGTGGCATTGGTCGAGGCCAACCATTCCCATCCCTCGAAGCAGCAAGTTTCTCTGCGCTTCGAAAACAAGTACTTCATCAAAGCGGACGGATAAAAAAATGGCCTCTCCGACTTCTCCTCAGGGGAAAAGCGGGGGAGCACCGAGGCTTAATCGTTCTGGATGACTAAAATGTCAAAAAAATCACCCCGCGATTCACCGCCAAGAGGGATTGCCCTCTTAGCGAGCCCTGGGGATAATGACATTCTGAACATGGAAGAAAAGCAAGAGACCCTAAAACCCTCCATCCATGGCGCTTCCAAGGCCGGGAAGAGAGAGCGTGCCTTTGAGCTCTCTCTTCCCGCTTTGGTGACCGGTTTTGATGCTATGGAAAACAGGTTTCGCGAGAAAACCCTGATCGGCTCGATCAGCGCCGAGGAGGCCACCGTCTGGCTTCGCTCCCCAGTGACGATCGGAGCCAAGTTGGACATCTCGCTGGATATCCCGAAGACATTGATCTTGGAGAATAGCCTCAAACTGCAGTTGTCCGGGACTGTCAGGCTCGCCCAGATGGATTCCACGCGGCTCGGGAAAAAGCAGCTGGTCTCGCTGCAGTTGGACAAGAAATTTAAACTCCTTCCCATTCCGCCGACTATCAACTAGTGTCCCGTCTCGTAAATCTCTTCCAAAAGTCCTCCGCAGAGACGACACTTCCAGGGAGGAGTCAAGCTCCCCCCTCGGCGCTTCGCTCCGCTCCGCTGACCCCCTGAGGGGAACGACGCCGTCCCCCTCAAACTCCCCCGCGGTGGCGCGTCTTTATGGATCGTTCTAAAGCCAAGTTATTTGTGAGACGCACCACTAGCTTCTCTCTTCCTGTCTGCGTCCAGGTCAACGCGGCTTCTTGGCCTCGCAGAAGCCATTTCATGCGCGGAACGGCCGAAGGCTAGCCGATGGCCGAACCTTTACTTGACAAGGGGGGAGTGATTTAATAGAATTTCGCCGGGCCAAGAGTGAGAGCGGACTTCCCGGCGTTGGGGCTAAGACATACAAAGAGTGAGTGAAATATGAGTAAAAAAAGCATCCCGGCGGAAGAGAAAAAAATCAAGATCCTCATTTTCTGTCCTTCGGAGATCATTCTTTCGGGGATCCTGAAAGCCATGGAAGCGGATACCAGCATCGAGATTTCCAACGTGGAAAAGAACACCATCGACAGCTTCATGGAATCGATCCGAAAGCTGCGCCCCCAGGTCATCCTCTTCGCCAACACAGAGCCCTTGCCCAACATGCGCGAGATCTGCAAGGCCATCAAGGAGATCTCCAAGCTCCAGAGCAAATCGCAGCTTCTGATCCTGGGAAGCATCCCTTCTCACGAGGAAATCGTCGGCTTGATCAACGCCGGCGCCAGGGGATATTTCGACCTGGCCGATCCGGCCGGTCAGCTCTCGGAGGCGATCCGGGTCATCCATAAAGGAGAGATCTGGCTCCCCCGGGACAAGATGAGCAGCATCATGGACAGGATCATCTCCGTCGTCGGCCGGGACCTCAAGGAGAAAACGCTCGACCAGCTCACCCCTACGGAGTTTCAAGTCCTCCGGCTCATCGGCCAAGGAAAGAGCAACGATGAGATCGCCGGGATCCTGTTCATCAGCAAGAACACGGTCCGGTCGCATATCAAGAGCATCTATGCCAAGCTGGACACGCACAGCCGTCTCCAGCTGGCCCTGTATGCAATAAATTCCGCCCTGTTTTAGCAGGGAGTCAAGCAGAGGTTGTAATGAAAAAAGCCCAGCGACCCAAAAAGGAAGAGGCCATTCCTTCCATCCAGGCCAACCGGCGGAGAGAATGGCGACTCGACCTGCCGCTCTCGACGATCATCGAAGGCCGCCTTCCCCACGGCGCGAGATTTTCCGAGACGACCACTCTCGAGAACATCAGCTCTGCCGGAGCCTACTTTTGCCTCGACTCGGGGGTCGTCGTCGGCTCCCGGCTCAACCTCATGATCGACCTGCCTAAGAACCTCAGCGGCGGCAAGGAGATCAAGCTCAACCTCGGCGGGATCACGGTCCGCCTCGAGGAACCGGACAAGAAAGGCAAGCGGCAGGGTGTCGCCATCCGTTTCAACAAGGACTTCAAATTCGTCGAGGCCGGCCGGAAGAAGAAAAAGAAAGCGAAATAACACCCCTGTGTCCATACTGACCGTGGCTCTGACGGGGGGGATCGCCACCGGAAAATCCGTCGTCGCCAAGCTCTTGGCCGATCATGGCTGTTTTGTCCAATCGGCCGACCGGGTGGCCCACGACCTGATGACGCCCGGCCGGGCGGCTTGGCACCACATCGTGGCCCATTTCGGAACAGACATCCTGAATCCCGACCGGACCCTCAACCGCACCCGCCTGGGAACGATCGTCTTTTCGTCGGCCCAGGAAAGGCAGTTCCTGAACAGGCTTATCCATCCTCTCGTCCTGGCAAAAAAGAAGACGGCCATCCGGACGCTCGAAAAAAAAGGCACTCATAAGATCTTCGTATCCGAGGCGGCCCTGACCATCGAATCGGGATTCGCTCCCTTCTTCGACAAGGTCATCGTCCTTCACTGCCCGGAAAGACTTCAGGTCGAGCGCCTGATGAAGAGGGACGGGATGACGCGGCGCGAAGCCTGGAAAAGGGTCCGCAGCCAGATGCCTACGGTCGAGAAGATCAAACAGGCCGATTATCTCATCGAAACATCGGGATCAGCGGACGAGACCGCCGTCCAGACCGAACGGGTGTACAAGAATCTGCTGGCGGATTTCCGTAAGAAACGAGCGCAGGAGAAAAGGAGTCCGTCTAGAAGTCGGCCGCGAGCGCGGCGGCGACGAGCGGGACCATGATCTCGTGGTGACCGATGAAATAGAATCCCCTCCCCTTTTTTCCCACGGCCCGGCGGACGACGTTCTGCTCCGGACGGTAGTGATGAAGGAAATCGAACACGGCGGTGGAGAATTTTTCGAGCTTCGTTCCTCTATTTCGAACGTAGCTCAGGGCCTTTAGAAAGACTTCGGGCAGGACGACGGCCGAACCGATGTTGATGAAGACCCCGCCGCCCTCGAGCTTTTCCAGGAGCGAGCAGAAGAGGAAGAAATCGGTCAACGATGTCTTGCCCAGGGCTTCGCCGCTGGCCCCGGGATGGAAGTGGATGGTATCGGTCCCGATAGCGACATGGACGCTCACCGGAATCCCGAGCTCGTAGGCGGAAAAAATCAGGCTGAGATATCTGTAGGGAAAATGGGAATCGGCCATCATCCGACCGACCGCCTCGCCCAGTCCGATTCCCC
The DNA here is from genome assembly GCA_035528895.1 of Candidatus Desulfaltia sp. Taxonomy (GTDB): domain Bacteria; phylum Acidobacteriota; class Aminicenantia; order Aminicenantales; family UBA8522; genus UBA8522. The sequence goes on along the minus strand of DATKXS010000128.1, from coordinate 24,982 downwards.
GCGCGGCCCCTTTTCTGATGGCCTTGTTCAACAGCACTCCCGTCTCGCGGGCCATCCCGAACTTTCCGGACCGGACCTGGGTCCCGACGTCCTCGGAGGTGCGGCCGCAAAAGGCGATCTCGAAATCGTGGATGATGCCGGCGCCGTTGAGCGCGAGCCCCGTGATCCAACCGTCCTTCATCAGCCGAATGACGACCGGATTGAGCCCCACCTTGATGACGTGGGCGCCCAGGGCAAAGAGGATGGCCTTTTTTTTCCTCCTGGCCGTTTGCATAAGAGCGAGGAAGTCCTTGAAGTCCTTCCCGGCCAGGATATTCGGAAGGCTGTCGATAAAGCCGGCCAAACGCTCTTCGGGCTCGAACGGTTTGGCAAAATCGTGGACATCCACCTTGCTTGGCCGATCATGAAGGCTGTACATATTCAGCCCGGATGGACCAAAGCGCTTCGGCCCTCGAGTGTTCAGGCGATGACTGGGCAAGTGTCGCGGACGGTGGGATGGCGCTTTCGGCACTGGCCGTTTATTTCCTGGTCAGCATATTCTTCAGTTCCTGGCCGGAGCGGAACTTGATCCGTTTTCCTTTTTCTATCTTGATCTGTTTCTTCCGGCGGATGTCCCGTCCGTAACCGGTCTTTTTATCGACCACCCGGAAACTTCCGAACCCCCGGATCTCGACCTTCTGGTTCTTTCCCAACGCTTCTTTCAAGGACTTCAGGATCGTTTCAACGATCAGCAACGATTTGGCCCTGTTGAATTCCGAATTCTTCTCGATGGCCAGGGCAATATCGTTTTTGATCATCTGAATCTCCTTCGGTCCGGCTGGACGATAGATTATAATTAATGAATCATTTCCAAAAAGTCAAGCCGCATTATTGACTTGATTTCCGCGAGTCCCTATAATGAAACCAACATGAAAAGAGCCATCCTGTCGGTCGTCCTTCTCTGCGTTCTCGTTCTTCCGGGCTGGTCGTCAATCTATAGGATCGTCGTCGACGCGCCGGTGCACCCGATCTCCTCCGAGTACATCACCCGTTCGATCGAAAAGGCAGAGCGCGAAAACGCCCGCCTGCTGATCATGGTCCTGAACACTCCCGGGGGACTCGATTCCGCCATGCGAGAGATCATCGCCAAGATCTTGGCCTCGCGGGTCCCCATCGTGACCTATGTCGCTCCGGCAGGAGCGCGGGCTGCTTCGGCCGGATTCTACATCGGGATCGCCAGCGATCTCTTCATCATGGCACCTGGGACGAACACCGGAGCCGCCCACCCGGTGGGAATCTCGATTACCGGCCAAGGCATGGACAAGACCATGGAGGAAAAGATCACTCATGACGCCGCCTCCTACATCAAGACACTGGCGGAAAAAAGAGGCCGCAATGTCCAGGCAGCGGAGGACGCGGTGCGAAAGAGCCTGTCCTATACCGAAAAAGAGGCTCTCGACAAGGGACTGATTGATTTCGTGGCCGCAAGCGAGCAGGAGATCATCGATCACTTCGATGGACGAACGGTCAGACGCTTCAATGGAGAAGTGACTCGGCTTGAGCTCAAGGGGGAAACGGTCATCGACATCCCGATGACCGCCCGGCAAAAATTCTTGATCACCATCTCCAACCCCAACCTGGCCTACATCCTCCTGATGCTCGGGCTTCTCGGTCTCTACTTCGAATTCTCCCATCCGGGAGCCATTCTGCCGGGTGTCCTCGGCGGGATCAGCCTTCTCCTGGCCATTTTCTCGTTCCAGATACTCCCCCTCAACTACGTTGCGCTGATCCTGATCCTGCTGGCCATCGGGCTGTTCATCCTGGAGGTCAAAGTGCAGAGTTATGGTATACTCGGCATCGGAGGCGTTATCGCCATGGTCCTCGGTTCCATTATGCTCATCGACTCTCCGATCCCCGAGCTCCAGCCCAGCCTGACCGTCATCATTCCTCTGGCCGTCGGCCTCTCCCTGATCTTCTTTTTCCTCCTGGTTCTCGTTGTCCGCGCCCATTCCAGAAAAGCGGCCACCGGCAAAGAAGGACTCATCGGCGAGGTCGGGCTGGCCCAGACCGACCTCAGCCCCGAGGGAAAAGTCTTCGTCCACGGTGAGATCTGGAATGCCGAAGCCGACGGGCCGATCGCCAAAGGATCCAAGGTCAAGGTTGTTCGGGTCTTGGACTCCCTCAAGATCCACGTCGAGAAGTTGTGAACGGAAACCCGACCGGTCGGTTCGCGTTGGCGGCTGTCCGGGCGGAAAGAAAGGAGGTTTCCATGGTCTTATCGGTTCCGATCATCATCGTCGGGATTATCGTCCTCTATCTTTTGAACTGCATCAAGGTTTTGCGTGAATACGAACGCGGTGTCATCTTCCGCTTGGGGCGGGTCCTTCCTCAGCCCAAAGGGCCGGGACTGATCTTCGTCTTCGCGCCCATCGACCGGATGCTGCGAGTCAGCCTGAGGCTGGTCACCCTGGACATTCCGCCCCAGGACGTCATCACCAAGGACAACGTCACGGTCAAGGTCAACGCCGTCGTCTATTTCCGGGTCATGGAACCGCTCAAAGCGATCATCGAGGTCCAGGATTTTCTCTACGCCACTTCCCAGCTTTCCCAGACGACGCTCCGCAGCGTGCTCGGGGAGGTCGAGCTCGACGACCTTCTCTCCGAGCGGGAAAAACTGAATGCCCAGCTCCAGGAGATACTGGACAAACACACCGACCCCTGGGGGATCAAAGTCCAGATGGTCGAGATGAAGCATGTCGACCTCCCCGAAACGATGGTCCGGGCGATCGCCAAGCAGGCCGAAGCGGAACGGGAACGGCGGGCCAAGGTCATCCATGCCGAGGGAGAATTCCAGGCCGCCTCCAAGCTGACCGATGCGGCCGACATCATCTCCCGCAATCCCCAAACCCTGCAGCTGCGTTTCTTGCAGACCATGACCGAGATCGCCACGGAAAAGAACTCGACGATCATCTTCCCTCTCCCCATCGAATTCCTGAAATCTTTTGCTGTCGACAAGCCACGAGCCGATAAATCGTGATGAAAAATAGAGAATTCCGGGAGATCCAGGTCTCCAGCACCCAGCTGGCCATCATCTTTCTGGGCATCTTGATCATCGGTGTCGTCATCTTTCTGCTCGGCGTCTCGGTCGGCAAGAAGCACGCTCGAGTCGCCGAAAAGGCCAACATCATCGCTCCAAAAGAACCGGAACAGATCAAGGAGAAGATCACGACGTTGCCTCAGATGAAACCGGGACAGGAGCCGGTTCGCGAGCCGGCCGGGAAGCCGACGGCCGCCGAAGCGCCGTCAACGCCGGTCAAAAAAGAGATCCTTCCCGAGAGATCCAAGACCGCACCCCCCAAGACCGAGCCCAAGGCCGCGCCCAAGTTCGGCCAACAGAGGCCGGTCGATGAAAAGAACCTCTATTATGTCCAGGTCGCCGCCCTGGCCGAACAGCCGGCCGCTCAAACCACTGCCCAGAAGTTCAGGGGAATGGGCTATACAGTCGTGGTCATGGATCCGCAGCCGACCGATCGGACTCCTGTCTACAGGGTGAGAGTCGGTGGCTTCCTGACCAGGGAGCAGGCGGACGAGGTTCGGGCCAAGCTTTCTGCTGCGGCCGGCGGAAAAACCGACTATTTCATCGTTCGAGACTGACAAGCGTTGGCGCGATGTCCTTTCTGCTGGCAACCTTGAGCGGTCTGCTGACCGCTCTGTGTTTTCCCAAGTTCGATCTTTTCTTCTTGGCCTGGGTCTGCCTGATCCCGCTTCTCTTCGCTCTTCTTAAAAAACGCCCCTGGCCGGCCTTCCGCATCGGCTTTATCGGCGGGTTCGTCTACTATGGCGTCCTCCTTTACTGGATTCCCTATGTTCCCGCTCATTACGGTGGGCTATCGCCGCTGCTGAGCATCCTCATCTATCTCGTCCTGGTCGTTTTTATGGCCCTCTCCTGGGGCGCATTCGCTGCGGTATTTAGCGGGATCGGGCTCACCTTTCCGCGCGGCGCTTTGATCGCTGCGCCCTTGATCTGGATCTCTTGGGAATATGTCTTCACCTACCTTTTCACCGGGTTTCCGTGGGGTCTATTGGGTTACAGCCAGGTTCATAACCTTCCCTTTCTGCAAACCGCTTCCGTGACGGGAGTCTATGGGCTGTCTTTCGTGCTCGTCTTTCTGCAGGGCTTCTTCGTACTGTCCATCTCGGCTCGCAGGAAAGCTCCGTTCTTTCTGGCCCTGGCCGTTGTGCTGGCCGTTCACGCGGCCGGATTTCTCAGCCTGCAAAAATCCTTTCCGGCCGGAGAACCATTTCAGGTCGCCGTCCTCCAGGGCAATGTCTCCTCGGACATTTACTGGGATCGCATCTCTGGGGAGGAGATCGAAACCCTTTTTTCCCGTCACCTCGAGCTCAGCCGCCGGGCCTCAGCGACCGGCGCAGGGCTCATCATCTGGCCCGAGTTTTCCGTACCACTCTGCTTCAGCTGCGAAGAGCCGCTCTACATCTATTTCAAGGAGACCCTTTTCCGGTTCGTCCAGACGACCGGCCGGACGCTGCTTCTCGGGACCAACGAGACGACCGTCGAGAAAGGCGAGCACCTTTATCTCAATACTGCCCTCTGCCTTCACCCCGACCTGTCCATGACCCAGTACCACAAGATGCATCTCGTCCCCTTCGGCGAATACACCCCTTACAAGAAGCTTTTCTTTTTCGTCGAGAAAGTGACCCACGCCATCGGCGATGTCACCCCCGGGAAGTCCCAGGTCCTCCATTCCTATGAAGGGATAAAATTTGGGTCGCCAATCTGCTACGAGATCATCTTCCCCGGATTGGTCCGCAAGTTCGTCAAGAAAGGCGCTCATTTTCTGGTGACCATCACCAATGACGGATGGTACGGAGAAAGCGCTTCCCCCCAGCAGCACTTCCGCATCGCCGTCTTCCGGGCGGTCGAGAACAGGCGTTTCCTGCTGCGGGCCGCGACAACCGGGATCAGCGGCATCGTCGACCCCTATGGCCGCATCCAGGCCCGTTCCAGGCTGATGACCGAGACCTATCTGACCGGGAGGATCAGGCCCATCGAAAAGTTATCCTTCTATGCCCGCCACGGCGATCTTCTCTCCTATCTGAGCTTGACTTTCACAGGTATCTTCTTTATTCTTGCCCTTGTCAAGAAGGCCGATGAGCGCAAATAATCCCCCCCCCGCGGACCAGCCTTCTGATCTCCAGGCCCAGATCAAAGAGCACCTTCTCAAGTTCGAAGAGCTCCGAGGTTTTCTTTGACCTAGAGAGCAAAAAAACCCAACTCGACGCCATCACCACCGAGCTTTCATCGCCCGCGACCTGGCAGGACCAGAAAAGGTCCCAGTCGCTGCAGCAGAGAAGAAAAAAGCTTGAACATGAGGTCAAGGCCTTTTCCCGGCTGGAAGAGAAGAAAGAGGAGGTCGAGGTCCTGTCCGAGCTCGCGGCCGAGGGAGAGGACGTCGGCGGAGAGTTGAAAAAGGCTCTCGCCGCCCTGGCGAAAAGCCTCGAAGAGGCCGAACTCCAGACCCTGTTCTTCGAGGAGGATGATGCCCGTAACGCTCTCTTCACCATCCACCCCGGCGCAGGAGGGACCGAATCCCAGGATTGGGCCCAGATGCTCCTGCGCATGTACCTGAGATACGCCGAACGCAAGGGCTACAAAACTGAGATCCTCGACTCGATGCCGGGAGAGGAGGCCGGGATCAAGAGTGTCACCGTGCGGGCGGAGGGCGATTATGCGTTCGGACACTTCGGTCAGGAGTCGGGCGTTCACCGGCTGGTCCGGATCTCGCCTTTCGATGCCAACAAGCGGCGCCATACCTCCTTCGCCGCCGTCTTCGTCTTTCCCGAGGTGCAGGAGGACATCGCCATCTCCATCAATCCCGAGGACCTTCGAATCGACACCTACCGGTCCTCGGGCCGGGGCGGTCAGCATGTCAACGTCACCGACTCGGCCGTACGGATCACCCACCTTCCGACCGGGATCGTCGTTCAATGCCAGAGCGAGAGGTCGCAGCACAAGAACAAAGCCTCGGCGATGAAGGTGTTGAAAGCCCGCCTCTACGAGAGGGAAAAGAAAAAGCAACTTGAGAAGTTCGAGAAAATGGAAGAGACCAAGTCCGATATCGCCTGGGGAAATCAGATCCGGTCTTATGTTCTGCACCCCTACCAGCTGATCAAGGACCTGCGGACCCGGATCGAGATCGGCGACGTCGATAGGATCCTGGACGGCGACCTCGACGAATTCATCAAGGCCAGCCTGGTGATGAGGAAGAGATCGGCGCCGGCATCATAGCGCCTCCTTCTTGACCTTTTCCCAGAGTTTACCGCTCGAACCGTCGTCCGACACTCTCTTTCTTCTCCATACCGGGCTCCCTTGAAAAATCGCCGGAAAAATTGTAGCATTGTCGTTCAGAACAATAGTCGAGGCGGTGATAAAAATCAATTCCCGTTCCCGGGAGAGAGAGCCCCGCAAGAGGACGACCATGACCAAGAAAAATTCTCATGACCCTGAGCGCCCCAAAGAGCCAAGCGAGCCATCCCGCCAGGAATTCCTCCCTCCGCTGGATTTCAGCTCGATCGTTCTTCCCATTTTCACTCAGGCCTTGCTTAAGCTCGGCCTCCTGGGAGATCCGGAAAAGGCGGAGCCTGAATTGAACCTGGAGCTGGCCCGGAGGATGATCGACATTCTGGACCTGCTCAAGGATCGCACCAAAGGGAACCTCAGCCCGGAGGAGGAGACATTCCTGGATTCCTGTCTCCAACAGCTCAAGGCAGGCTACCTGGAGAAGGTCAAGATCATCAACCTCTGATCCCATGAAGGTCTTCCGCGGGCTCGAGCAACGGCCGGTTTTTCCGGACGGCACGGCGGTCGCCATCGGCAACTTCGACGGGCTTCATCTGGGCCACCAAGAGATCCTTCGCTTCCTGGTCGATAAAGCGCGGGAGAGGAAATTGACCTCCCTCGTGCTGACCTTCTCGCCCCACCCGGAGAAGGTCCTCGGCGGAGGCCGGACCGCCATGATCCAGACCCTGGACCAGAGGCTGGCCGGCATCCGGGCCGGCGGAATAGAGGCCGTTCTTCTGGCGGGCTTCAACAAAGCCTTTGCCGATCTGACCGTCGAAGAGTTCGTCGATCGGTTCATCGTCACTTTCTTGGCCGCTAAAGAAGTGGTCATCGGTGAAAATTTTCGGTTCGGCCGGAACCGCCGCGGGGATGTCGATGACCTGCGCCGCTATGGCCGAAAAATGGGCTTCGCCGTGCATCCGCGCCCGGCCGTTTTCCGAAACGGACAGATCGTCAGCAGCAGCCGCATCCGGAGCCTTCTTCAAGCAGGGACCATCCTCACAGCCAACAGACTCTTAGGACGCCCTTACCTGGTCGAAGGCAGGGTGATCAGAGGTCGGGGCCGCGGCCGGGACCTGGGTTTCCCCACGGCCAATATCCGGGCGGAAAATGAGATCGCTCCGCCGGGAGTCTACCTCACGCTGGCTCGGATCCAAGGCCGCCTTTATCCCTCGGTGACAAACAGCGGAGACCGCCCGACATTCGGCGCCGGCTCGGCGCAGATCGAAACCTACGTCTTCGATTTCCAGGGCGTCCTTTACCGCAAGAGAATCGGTCTTCACTTTCTCCTCAGGCTCAGAAAGGAAAAACAATTCCCCGGAGCGGACGAATTGATCAGGCAGATCCGGAAAGACGTGGCCGCCGCGCGTTTGTATTTCGAGAAGAAGGCATCGGCTCTGGGGGTGATTCGGGTCTCACCCGGACGATGAACAGGCCCAGACAATTGACTTTTTCTTCCTCTTCGGGCATTTTCAAAGGGAAGGGGCCGCCCCTAGGAGATCGTTCATGAAAGTCAAGATCAAAGCCAGAGTCATGGACGGGAGCAAGATCAAGAGAGCCCTCATCCGGATGACGACCGAGATCCTGGAAGGCAATCACAACTTGAAAAACCTGGTGATTATCGGCATCCGGACGCGCGGTATCTACCTCGGCCGGCGCATCTCCCAATTGATCGGGGAGCTCGAGAGAGTGGACATCCCGGTCGGAGCGCTCGATATCACCCCCTACCGTGATGACGTGTCCGGGCTCGACATCTCTCCCCTGGTCCAGAAGACAGAGATCCATTTCTCCATCGCCAACATGGACGTGCTCTTGGTCGATGATGTTCTCAACACCGGCCGGACCATCCGGGCGGCCCTGGATGGACTCTTCAACCTGGGGAGGCCGCGGACGATCCAACTGCTCGTTCTGATCGACCGTGGCCACCGTGAGTTGCCCGTCCGGGCCGACTACGTGGGGAAGGTCCTGCCCACCTCCAAGCGGGAGCTCGTTCAGGTGAAGCTGACCGAAGTCGATGGCTGCGATGAGGTTCTGATCACCGAACCCGCCGGGCTCAGAAGAAAGAGAACTCCGAGAGAGAACGCGCATGAAACTTCTGATTAAGAACGGGAGGGTCATCGACCCTTCCTCCCGGACCGACGAGACGCTGGACATCCTCATCGAAAAGGGAAAAATCCTCGCCCTCGGACCCAGGATCGAGGGGGCGGGGATCCCGGTGATCGATGCCGCCCGGCTTGTGGTGGCCCCGGGTTTCATCGACATGCATGTCCATGTCAGGGAACCGGGTCAGGAGGAAAAAGAAGATATCGCCACGGCCTCACGGTCAGCGGCCAAGGGAGGTTTTGCCACGATCTGCGCCATGCCCAACACGAATCCCGTCAACGACACTCGTGTCGTGACCGAATACATCGTCGCCGAAGCTCGAAAACGGGCCGTCGTCTCCGTCCTGCCGATCGCCGCCATCACCAAAGGGCTGGCCGGAAACGAACTGACCGATATGGCCGACCTCCTGGCGGGCGGGGCCGTCGCCTTCTCTGATGACGGCCGCGGAGTCCAGAACAGCCGGATCATGAGGCAAGCCCTGGAACTCGCCAAGGGCTTGAACACCTTGATCATCGATCACTGCGAAGACGATAACCTCAGCCGTGGAGGCATGATGAATGAAGGCCCGATCTCTGCCCGAATGGGACTTCGAGGGATTCCTGCCGCAGCCGAAGACGTCATGGTCTCCCGGGATATCATCCTGGCCGAGGCGGCCGGCGCCAGGGTGCATATCGCTCACCTCAGCACCCGGGGAGCCGTTGAGTTTGTCCGGTGGGCAAAGGAGAGAAAGGTCCCGGTGACCGCCGAAGTCACTCCCCACCATCTGGTCCTGACCGATGCCGCCCTCGAAAGCCTAGATCCCGACCTCAAGGTCAATCCCCCCTTGCGTGATGCCGAGGATACCGAAGCTCTTCAGAAGGCCGTCGGTGAGGGCGTTATCGATGTCTTCGCCACCGACCACGCTCCCCACACTCCTGAACAAAAGGCGCTCGGTTTCGATCGGGCTCCCTTCGGAATCGCCGGCCTGGAAACGGCGGTTTCTGTGCTCCTGGACAGCCTGGTCAGAAAACGGATCATCCCCCTGATGCGGCTGATCGAAATGCTCTCTACCCGGCCCGCCCAGATCCTGGGACTCAGAAGCAAAGGCCGAATCTCGCCGGGCGCCGACGCCGACCTGACGATCCTCAATCTTCACAAAGAGGTCGACGTCGACGTGGGAACCTTCGTCTCCAAGAGCCAAAACAATCCCTTCCACGGCTGGAGGCTCAGGGGCGCTCCCCAGATGACCATCGTCGGAGGGAAGGTCGTCTTCCCCTTCAGTTCTTCTGCAGAGCGATGAAAACGAACCTCTCCAAAATCGAGAAGGCCATCGACCTCGAATTTCGTGACAAGGACCTTCTCCGCAGAGCCCTCACCCACTCTTCCTATGCTTTTGAACATCTCGGCGAGGGGTGGCCGGATAATGAAGTCCTGGAATTCCTGGGCGATTCCGTCGTCGGACTGGTCATCGCCGATTTCTTCTGCGCCACGTTCCCGAACCTCAAGGAGGGTGACCTATCCAAGTACAAATCCGCCGCTGCCGGCACTCAATCTCTCTCTGACTTCGCCCTAAAGATAGGCCTCCATAAGTTTTTACTCTTGGGAAAAGGGGAAGAAAAAAGCGGCGGCCGCGGGAAAAGGAATATCCTGGCCGGCGCCTTCGAAGCCCTGCTGGGAGCGGTCTATTTGGAGCACGGTTATGAAACGGCCAAGGCCCTTCTTTTCCCCCTGCTGCAAAAATCATACAAAAAGAGCGCCGGCCGCGAGCTCCTGATCAACAACTACAAGTCCGCTCTGCAGGAATACTTCCAGAAGGAAAACCTGCCCGCACCATCCTACCGGACCGTCACCTCGATCGGACCCGATCACAGCAAGACGTTTTTTGTCGAGGTCTATCTGGGTCGCTATCCCCTGGCCAAGGCAAAAGGTCATTCCAAGAAGAACGCCGAGCAACGCGCCGCCCAGATAGCGCTGAAGAGTCTGTTCGGACACAAGATGAAGGTCCTGGCGGCCGAGACATTCGTACTCAAGAAATGATCGAACATTACGAATTCGGCCGGATGCGGGTGGACGGCCGCTCTTTTTTAGCCGACCTGATCATCCTTCCCCAGATGATCCGGGCCTCGTGGTGGCGACAAGAAGGCCATCGGTTGGTCCGGGCGGACCTCGAGGACGTCTTCCGGGAGGAACTCCAAGTCCTGGTCGTCGGGACGGGATTCTTTGGCCTGATGAAGGTAGACGAAGATGTCAAGAGAGCGGCCCGGGAGAAAGGACTCGAGCTCCATGTCGACAAGACCAAAAAAGCGGCCGCGTTGTTCAACAGATTGGCCGGCCGGAAGAGAACGGCCGGGGCCTTTCATCTGACCTGTTGAGGATCACCCGGGCCATGGCCAGATGTTCCCACTGCCAACAGAGAAAGGCCAAGAGGTCATGTCCCGCCCTGGGATCTTCCCTTTGCCCCCTCTGCTGCGGACGACTGCGAGAAAAAGAGCTTCACTGCCCTCCCGGCTGCCCCTATCTCTCCCGGCATAAACCCTACCAGGAGAACAAGGTCATCCAAAAAAAGAGAACGTTCTCCGAGGAAGTCCTGAACGACGAGCGGCTGGCTTGGCTGACCCTGAACATCGAGGCGCCGCTCCAAGAATTTGGGGAGCAGAGACCCGGTTTCACCGACAAAAACGCCATCCTGGCGCTCGAATATGCCAAGACCCGGGTGGAGAAAGGCCGTTCCCTGATCGTGCTTGCTCAGGACGAGGGACAGATTAAGAACGAGGCCGGAGAGGCCATCCTCCGGAGTCTCAACCAGTGCCGCTTTCAGCGGAAGATCATCCTGCCCCAGAACCTGGAAACATACACTCCGGAAGAGAAGATCAAGTGCTTGGAGAATACGATCCTGGCGGTCAAACACCTGGCCCAAGGGCGTCTCGAAGAGCGAGCCTACCTCCAGGATATCGGCCGGCGGCTGGCCCTCCTTCAGGACTCCTCAAGCCAGGGTAAAATCATCACCCGCACCTAACGGGCGCACCCGCTGCGGTCCGCTTTCCCCTACTTGCTCATGAATTGAGCGACCGGTTCGAGCGCCGGGATATTGATGCAGATAATCTTGATGACGGCCAACAGTGGTACCGCCATGATCATACCCGCGATTCCCCAGAGCCAACCCCAGAAGAACAGGGAAAAGAGGACGACCAGCGGGCTCAATCCGAGTCCCTGGCCCATCAGTTTCGGCTCCAGAAGATTGGAAACGGCCACGTCCAGCCCTCCCAGTATCAGGAGGATCCAGAGAGCGGGAAAAACACTCCCGAACTGAAAGGCGGCGATGATCGAAATCAGGGCCAGGCTAACGATCGAACCCAGGCTAGGGATGAAATTCAAGACCGCCGTCAGGATCCCGAAAAGGACGGCGAACTCGACTCCGAAGACAAGAAGGATGACCATCGTGATCAAACCGGAGAGAATGCTGATCCCGGTCTTGATGCCCAGGTATTTCTGGACATCATGATCGATCCTCGCGATGATCTGGTTGATCGTCTGAGCCCGCCGGGAACTGAGCGATCTCTCCACCTTGACCTTGAGCTTGCCCCGGCCGGCCAGCATGAAAATCAGGAAGACAAAAACCAGGATAAAGGTCGAAAAGAGAGAGAAGATCTGGTTCAGGGAACGAAGAAAGAAGGCCGTGACCCGGCCGCTGTCCAGCGTCTTGCTCCAGAGCCAGGGGTCCCAGTTGAGCCCGGAAGCACGGAGTCTTTCGGCCAGCCAACTGAAGAACCCGCTTATCCTCTGGGCATAGTCAGGCGCGGAGGCGGCGAAGGCCTTGCCGCTGTTGTAAAAAAGGACGCCGAGAAGGTAGAGGATGAAGAATGAGCTGACGACGATCAGGAAAACGGCCAGGGGGCGGGGGATCTTAAGACGCAGCAAGATCTCCAGCAGCGGAGAGAGGATGAAATAGAAGAAAATAGCCAGGAAGAAGGGAAAGAAGACGGGCTTGGCGAGGCGCAGGACAAGACCGATCAGGAAGACGAGGATGACCCCCGAAGACACCGAAACGAGCCTGTTGTTTTCCATGGACCATTTTCATTATACCGCTTAATGAAGATTATCAAAAGACAAACCCGCACCTCTCCGAGGGGACCGAATCTCGACTGTTCTCACCCCCGAAGGAAGACCTCGTCACCGCTGTCGATGATGTCCAAAAGAAGAAATTCACCTCGGCTTTCACCCGGAAAGGCGATTGACCGCTCCCGCGTTCAAGCTAGAATCGACGTGACCATTTAATTGAGCGCAAGGACCATAGATGACTCATCCAAAAGGCGATCCGACGAGCTCTGAAAGCTCCGGCTGTGCCGAGGCCGGGGATAGATTCCGGGAACAGCTTCTCCGCCAGAAGACCTATTTCGAGAACCTTTTCAAAGATGCTCCCGAGGGGATCATCATCGCCGACAAGGAAGGGCGCATTCTCCGGGCGAACGGCGAATTCTGCCGGATCTTCGGTTTCGATAGCGAGGAGATCATCGGTCAAGCTCTCGACAACCTAATTGTGCCTGCAGAAGAAGTCGACTCCGCTATCTCGATCACGAGCCGGGTCATCAGCGGCGAAAAAGTTGCCTTTGAATCCGTCCGTCATCGCCAGGATGGTCAGGCTATTCCCGTCTCGGTCATCGCCTCACCGATCCTTGAGGACGGCAAAGTGGAAGCCATTTTTGGGATCTACCGGGATATTTCAGGCCAAAAAAAGATACTCGAGGACCTGCAGCAATCCGAGAAAAAGTTCCAGGATATCGCCTTGAGCTCGGCGGACTGGATCTGGGAGGTCGACCAGAGCGGGATTTATACCTTTGCTTCGGGCCAGGTCAAACAGATCCTGGGTTATGAGGCCGAGGAGATCATCGGCAAGTCACCTTTCGACCTGATGCCCAAGAACGAAGCCGTCCGGGTCCGCCAAATCTTCCAGCAGTTGCGCCTTGCAAAGCAGCCCATCGTCGACATGGTGAATTGGAACTTGAGCAGGGAGGGCCAGCTCGTCTGCCTTCAGACGAACGGCGTCCCCATCCTAAATGACAGGAACGAGCTCCTCGGCTACCGAGGCATGGACAAGGATATCACCGAAAGACGCTTCGCCGAAACACAGATCCTGAAACAGAACATGCTGCTTGAAGCCATTAACAAGCTCCTCCAGAAGGCCTTCACCGACGAGCCCGATTCAAATATCGCCGCCTCCTGCCTCCATCTTGCGGAAAGCCTCACCGACAGCCAGTTCGGTTACATCGGCGAGCTCAACGAGACCGGGCTGTTGGACAGCCTCTCGATGAGCGATCCCGGATGGGAGGCCTGCACAATTCCCAAGTCCCGCACTCCTTTGCTGCTCAAGAACATGAAGATCCGGGGCCTTTGGGCAGAAGCCCTCAAGGACGGGAGACCCCATCTGATCAACAATCCCCAGACCCATCCGGCCCGGGTCGGAACTCCCGCCGGCCACCCGGAGCTTCGCAGCCTCCTGGTTGTTCCGCTAAAGCATGCCGATAGGATTATGGGGATCATGGCCCTGGCCAACAAGGACGGCGGATATGACCGCGAAGACCAGAAAGCCGTCGAGGCCCTGGCCACGGCCTTTGTCGAGGCCTTGAACAGAAAACGGGCGGAAGAGGCGATCAAGAAAGAATCCGACAAGCTGACGGCCATCATCTCCGGCATCGAGGAGGGTGTCATTCTTGCCGACGACGACGACCGCATCATCGAGGTCAACGACTACTTCCTCCGCTTCTCCCAGCAGGAAAAACACCAGTTGCTGGGACGGGTTCTCTGGGACAGCCCTTTCGGCGATGTCCTGGAGGAGCTGAAGGCTTCCGTCGAGACGTTCCGACAGACACCCCAGTCATCGCCGTTCGAGATCCAGAAAACGCTGCATAACAAGCATATCATGTTCCGGGCCAAGCCCATTTACACGGACGATCGGTACGGCGGCCTGATCCTCAACTCGGTGGATGTATCGGAGCTCGTCCGGATCCGCAAAGAAGCGCTGGACGCCAGCCAGGCCAAGAGCGATTTTCTGGCCAATATCAGCCATGAGATCCGCACCCCCATGAACGGAATTCTGGGCATGACCGAGCTCGCCCTGGACACGGAGCTGACACCGGAACAGAGGGAATACCTCCGGGGGATCAAGTCCTCGGCCGAATCCATGATGACCCTGATCAACGATGTCCTCGATTTCTCGAAGATCGAAGCCCGCAAAGTGGAAATCGAAACAACGCCGCTCAACCTGGAGGACCTCATCCACGAAATCTTGGCTCCGCTGGCCATCCAGGCGCATCGGAACAAGCTCGAGCTCGTCTGCTCCATCCCTCCGAATCTGGAAGTGAACCTCCTCGGCGACCCCGGACGGCTGCGCCAGATCCTGATCAACCTCGTCGGCAACGCCATCAAGTTCACCGAGAAGGGCGAGGTCGTCGTCTCCGTACGGGAGGAAGCAAGATCCAAAGACTCCGTATGCCTCCACTTCACCGTCGCGGACACGGGGATCGGCATCCCGGAAGACAAGAGGAAGGTTATTTTTGATGTCTTTGCCCAGGCCGATAGTTCGATGACCAGAAAATACGGTGGAACAGGACTCGGGCTGGCCATCTCCCTGCAGCTCGTCGAATTGCTTGGCGGTCGGATCTGGGTGGAGAGCACGATCAGCAAGGGGAGCATTTTTCACTTCACCGCACAATTCACGCTGCCCCAGAGAAAAGAGCCGACTTCCATCGGGCCGGCCAAGAAGTCGTTTTCCGAATTGCCTCTTCTTCTGGTTGAAGATAACGCGAGCTCCAGGCGCGCTCTCGGCGAATGGGCGACATCCTGGGGAATCCAGGTCAAAGAAGCCGAGAGCGCCGACGAAGCCACGGTCATCCTGGACGCCGCAAAAGAGAAAAAGAAGCCCTTTCAGATCATCCTCCTCGACGCCAATCTTCCCGGTCACGACAGCTTCATCATCCTGGATTACCTCAAGGACAACCCCGAGCTGTCCAAATCCATCATCATGATGATGAGCAAAACCAGCAACCGCGTCGACGCCACTCCCTGGCTCAAAGTGGGCATCTCCTCTCACCTGGGCAAACCGATCAAACCTGATGAACTCAAGGCCGCCATCCTCGCCGTGCTCGGGTTGGCCCCCCTGCCCCGGGAGCAGGCGGCTCAAGGCTCAGAGCAAGCGACCGCACCCATCCGGCAAACCTACCGCATTCTGATCGCCGAGGACAACCTGGTCAACCAGAGGGTGGCCCTCTATATGCTCGAGAAGCAGGGCCATCAGGCGGTGGGAGTGATGAACGGAGAAGAAGCCCTGAAGGCTCTGGAGAAGGGCAATTTCGAGCTCATCTTGATGGACGTTCAGATGCCGAAGATGGACGGTTTCAAGGCCACCCAATTGATTCGGGCCAGGGAAAAAGAGACGGGACTTCACATCCCGATCATCGCCATGACCGCCCACGCGATGAAGGGAGATCGGGAAAGATGTCTGGAGATCGGGATGGACGAATACATCTCCAAGCCGCTCAACGCCAAGCAGCTCGCCGATAGCATCGCCCGGACAATGAGCCAACATCCTTTGCCCGGAGAAGAGGCTGCGTCGCCACCGCTAGAAATCTCGACCGAAGAAGCTAGGCGGAGGATAAAGGACCGAAGAAGCTTATGAAAATCCTGATCGCCGAAGACGACCTCATCAGCTCAAAGATCCTGCAGAGAAACCTGCTGAACTGGGGCTACTATGTCGTCCCCGCCCGCAGCGGAGCGGAAGCCTGGCAAGCCCTGCAAGACGGAGAGCTTCGCATGACCCTCCTGGACTGGATGATGCCGGGAATGGACGGGATCGAGGTCTGCCGCAAGATCCGCCGCCGCAAGAAATATAAGTACACTTATATCATCCTCCTCAGCGCCAAGGACCGCAAGCAGGATATCATCACCGGGCTCTCCTCCGGTGCCGACGATTATATGACCAAACCCGTCAATCTCCTGGAGCTGCGGGCCCGCCTCCAAACGGGAAGACGGATCATCGATCTCGAGGATAAGCTGCTCTTCGTCCAAAACCAGCTCAAGGACCTCGCCAGCCGGGACAGTTTGACCAGGATCTGGAATCGCAGCGAGAGCGCCAAATTCCTCAGGGAGGAGTTGGAGCGTGGGCACAGAGAAGGAGTGCCCACGGGAGTGATCCTGCTGGACGTCGATCATTTTAAGAGGATCAATGATTTTTACGGCCATGATATCGGCGATCAGGCCCTTCTCCAAGTGGTTTCCCGGCTCAAGAAGAATGTCCGGAAATCGGACAAGATCGGCCGCTATGGCGGGGACGAGATCATCATCGTCCTCCCCCGCTGCAGCTCCTCCGAAATCTTCAAGATCGCCGAACGGGTCCGCCTGTCTGTCGCCAAAAAAGGGATCAAAACAGAGTTGGATATGGTCCCGCTGACAATCTCTGTTGGCTGCGCTGCCTCGGACGTCACCGGGATTCTTAGCACCGAGAGATTCATCAAGGTCGCCGATGAAGCATTGCTCAAGGCCAAGAGCCAAGGGCGCAACCGCATTGTCGTGGCCAACGGCCTATCAACTCGCAAGCAGGAGCATAAAAATGCCTGATCCAGTCCACTCTGAAAGCAGTCAGCCCATCGATTTTTCGACGGTTCTCGAGAGAATAGGTGGAGATGTCTCTTTTCTCCAGGAGCTGCTCGACCTCTATTCCCAGGAATTCGCCGAAAAAAAGCACCTTCTTGAGGAGGCCCTCGCCCGCGGCGACTCCACTCAAATTCAGGAGGTCGGCCACAGTCTCAAGGGGGCCTCGGCGAACCTCAGCCTCGCGCCGCTCCAGAGGCTCTCACTGGCCATCGAAATGGCCGGCCGGGAGAACGACTTGGAAAAGGCCCGGCAAGCCATAGGCGCCCTGGGAACGGAGTTCATAAGGTTGAAGACGTTTCTGGAAGTGCACCCTCTGGAAGAGCTCGGTTAAGTGGTTTCCCGGCAATCCGACCGGGGCGTCACTTTTTCACGGACTGGACCAACCATCCCAGGTATTTTTCGCCCAAGGCCTCGAACCCGTCCTTGATTCTCATCACCCCGATAATCATATTCCCGGAAAGGGCGACGTAAATATTGTGGGAATAGCGGTCTCTGACCTGATAGCCCAGGGGAGTTGTCCGGGGAGGCTGGCCGGCCTTGCGCTGGCTGTCCAGGTACTGGTCCAACATGTCCTGGGCGTCCTGCGGACTGGTTCCCTGGATGATGAATAACTCGAATTCCTGGCCCTGCGCCCGATAGTCCGCCAGATAACCATGATGGAGGAACCCGAATCCGAGAACATTCTGGAGGACGAACTTTTCACTGTTGTCGACCAGACCCTGGCGAGGAAAAAGACTCAGCGTCAACGGGAGTTGACCTTTAACCGGGACCTTCGTTTCCACCTGCTGAGCGACCGACCGCAGGATGTCCCCGGCGCCTTCCCCGCAGTCAAAACAGAGAAGCTTCACATAGAGCCCACCGACGATGAAGTTGAGTGTCCCCTCTTCCAGGTATCCCTGGCTGCCGATGTTCAGGAAGCGGCTTTCCGGATATCGTTCCGAGCTGTAGATCCCGAAAGCACGGGTTTCGTCCCCCATGTCGTAGATCTCGACCGTCAGGGAGGCCGTTGATCCGTCCTTCTTGAAATCGCTCACTACGAGTTCGCGAAACCCATAGCTCAGGTAATTCTCGGCCGCGCCGTTGATGTACTCGAAAAGGGTGCCGGGCGAGAAGACGCGAGGAGCCTCAGAGAGAGACCATCCGGGCAGTTTGGGCAGGAGGGCCGAGAGATGGGGGGTTGATATCTCCTGGCCGAATGCGGAGCATACCCAAAGAAACGACAGGCCCAGGGAAACAACCCGTCTCGCTGTTTTTTTGCTCATGGTGCCCTCCGTTTTCTCCATTCATTGCAACTTTACTATAAGGCTGAGTCTTTGGCAAATCTCATCCGTCGGCATAAGCATCACTATCTCTGTGATGAATAACTTGGGAACGGCGTAAAAAACCTGAGCGGGAGCGTTAACATTCTCAAGTTGTCTATTATGTTCATCACATAGTATGGAGGTGCTTACCCGTCGCCAGGGTGTTACGGTTGACAGGTTATCAGGAGACATGTACTTTGATAAGAGGATGAACGAGTCCAAGGTCGTCGTGATCAAAGGGACGGGAGTCCTCGGCCGGGACGGCGAGATCGACGGGACAAAGATCGCCGCCATGCTGGCGCTCGGAATTCGACATCTGACCGGCGCTGGGGATGCGAAAGAAGGTCTGGCCCGGCACTTTTCGCGCCGGGACCGTGTGGGGATCAAGGTCAATACCATCGGCGGCCGCAGGATCTCGACTCGACCCGAGCTCTCCCTGGCCCTGGCGAACCTTCTCTCCGAGAGCGGCGTCCCCGAAAAAAACATCGTCATCTGGGACAGGACCAACCGGGAGCTGCGGGATGCGGGGTATCGTCTTGCGGATGGCTCGAACGGACTCAAGATTTTTGCGACAGACACGGCCGGTGCCGGATACGAGACCGAACCTGTCTCTCACCTCAGTATCGGCAGCCTCTTCTCGACCATCCAGACAAATTTCGTGACCGCTTCCATCAGTCTGGCCATCCTCAAGGATCACGGCCTGGCCGGGGTCACAGCCGGGATGAAAAACTATTTCGGCGCCATCCATAATCCCAATAAGTACCATGATACCCATTGCGATCCGTTCATCGCCGAGCTCTTCGATACCCCGATGGTCAAGGAGAAGCATCGGCTCTCTATCCTGGACGCTTTGCTCGTCCAATACCATCGCGGGCCGGCCTACCATTCCCGATGGGCGGAGCCTTCCGGCCGGCTCGTCTTCAGCCTGGACCCCGTGGCTGCGGATGCGGTGGGCTGGCGGCTGGTCGAACGGTTGCGTTCGAACAAAGGACTCCCTTCGCTCCAGGAGGAAGGCCGGCAGCCGCTCTATCTCAGGACGGCTGAAGGAATGGGGCTCGGCCGTTCCGGCGTCGAGGACATCCAAATCATCGAGGATGAGGTATAATCTTAGGGGAGAAGTGGCGAGCATGAAACGACGGCGGTTCTGCCAATCCCTGGTGGGAACAGGGTTGTTTTTGGGAACAGGCGCAGCCCGAGCTCTCGGGCGCCTTCTGGCCTTCCAGGACGTTGCCAATCTCTCCCACGTCGAAGCCCGTTATTACAAAAAACATCCGGACCGGGAGATCGAATGTCTCCTCTGCCCTCGCCTCTGTAAGCTGGGCGACAAGGAGCGCGGCTACTGCGGTGTCCGGCAGAACGACGGCGGAACCTACTACACGCTCGTTTACGGCAAAGCCTGCTCGGCCAACGTGGACCCGATCGAGAAGAAACCGTTCTTCCATTTTTTACCGGGCAGTGATGCTTTTTCGATCGCCACGGCCGGCTGCAATTTGAACTGCAAGTTCTGTCAGAACTGGCAAATTTCCCAGGCCCGTCCCGAGCAAGTACCGCATTTCGACCTGTCTCCTGAAGGGGTGGCCGCGGCCGCCTTGAAATACCAGTGCGCCTCCATCGCTTACACCTATACCGAGCCCATCGTCTTTTTCGAATACATGTACGATTCTTCAGTGGCGGCCCGCCGGAAAGGAATAAAGAACTGCGTGGTGACGGGCGGTCATATCCAGCCGGAGCCGCTGCAGGATCTCCTCCAGGTCGTCGATGCGGTCAAGATCGACCTCAAGGCCTTCCGCCAGGATTTTTACACCGCTTACGTCCGGGGGGAACTCCAGCCCGTGCTCGACGCCATCCGGGCAGTGCATAAGAGCAAGGTCTGGCTCGAGATCGTCTATCTCGTCATCCCGACGCTCAATGACAGCGTCGAGGATATCCGGAAGATGTGCCGCTGGATGGCCCAGGAGATCGGGCCGGATGTTCCCCTCCATTTCACCCGCTTCCATCCCATGTACCTGATCAAGAACCTGCCGCCCACTCCTCTTTCCACACTCGAGGCTCTGCGGAAGGTGGCCATCCGGGAAGGACTCCATTATGTCTACATAGGCAATGTCCCCGGACACAGCGCTGAAAATACCGATTGCCCTCGCTGCGGGAAAACGATCATCGAACGCTTCGGACTCCTGGTCAAAAACATCCACCTGGAAAAGGGAACCTGCAGGTTCTGCCGCAATCCCATTCCCGGAATCTGGGATTGAGAAAAGACCTCCCTGCTTTTTCCCTCGGCCTGCTGGCCACTTCTCTCCAGATCCTTCTGCTCCGGGAATTCTCCGCCTATTTCTATGGGAACGAGCTGACCTTGGGTATCGTCCTGGCCTCCTGGCTCCTCTGGGGCGGGCTGGGAAGCCTGGCGGCGGGAAAGATGAAGTCATTTCCCAACCTGACCTTGATCTATTTTTTCGTTATTTTCATCTTCCCATTCGCGCTCGTCGCGGTCAGATTCTCGCGTTTCCTGTTCCGATTGCTGCCCGGCGAAATCGTGGGCTGGCTCCCGGTCATCTTGATGTCCTTCGGGGTCTGTGCCCTGATCGGCTTTCCCCTCGGCGCCCTCTTCGTGGTCAACGTCTGCCGTCGGGGCGGCGATATCAAGCGGGTCTACATCTGGGAATCCTTGGGGGCCGTGGCGGCGGGCCCGACCGTCCTTTTTCTCCTGGCCCTTTTTGCTGCTTCTTGGATCGCGGCCGCAGCGATCGGCGGGGTGACCGCAGTCTTGGTCTATTGGTCGGATGAGCGCAGGCCTTCCCTGCCCTGGGCCATGGGTTTGCTGGCTGTCCTGGCCGGGTTCGCTCTGGCCGACAGGCCGACCCAAATAGCCTATTGGAAGCCTTTCCGTCTCGTCGCCGGCCGCGATTCCCGCTACGGCAAGCTGCAGATCGTCAAGACTCAAGAACAGTACACCCTGTATAGCAATAACTCGCCCGTCTATTCCTTCCCCGACACCGCCACGGCCGAGGAGTCCGTGCATTTCGCCCTGCTCCAGAATCCAGAGGCCCGCCGAGTCCTTCTCATTGGAGGGGGAGCCAGCCAAACTCTTGATGAGCTGCTGAAGTATCCAAATGTGCAGGTCGATTGCGTCGAACTCGACCCGGAGATCATCCGGATGTCCCGTCGCTTTCTGGAGGGAGAGAGAACCGATACCTTGGCTTCGGCGCGGGTCCGAATCATTTTCCAGGATGGAAGGGCCTTTCTTAGGAATTCCTCCGACGATTACGAGATCATCATCCTCAATCTGCCGGAGCCGGCCACCGCCCAGATCAACAGGTTCTACACCAAGGAATTTTTCCTTCTAGCCAAGAATCATCTTCGATCCGGCGGTATTTTTTCTTTCTTGGTTCCCTCCTCGGAGAACGTCATCGGCCCCGACCTTCAGCAGTTTCTTTCCTCCCTATATTACACGCTGACAAGCGTTTTCCCAGAGGTCAAGGTTGTTCCCGGCGGCCGCAACATCTTCCTGGCCTCCTCGAATCCTCTGACCATCGATCCCGCAGAGCTTGGCCGCCGAATCGCTGCCCTGAAGCTGCCCACCCGGCATCTCGAATCCCGGTCGCTCGAGTCCCGTCTTCACCCGCTGCGCGTCGAATACCTTGACAAAAAGCTCGCCTCCGGCCTCCATCGGACCAACTCGGACTTGGCTCCGGTCAGCTTCTTCTTGCAGGCTTCCCATTGGAGCACTCAATTCCGGGGGCCGGAAGCCCGGATCATGCGGTCCTTGTCCAGACTTTCCCTGTTCTGGCTTCTTGGATTTCCCCTCCTCCTTTTCTCCGTCTTCCTCATGGTCCTCTGGGCGAGGAAAAAAGAGACGAGTTTCAGCCTGATACCCCTGGCTGTCATGGGTCTGACCACGATCGTGGCCGAGATCGTCGTGCTCATCTGGTTCCAGGCACTCTATGGCTATCTCTATGGGCGCGTGGCTTTGTTGCTCTCCACGTTCATGTTCGGACTCTTTCTGGGCGCCTCCTTCCGTACCAAAGAAAAAGACATTGCCTTCGGCCGGCTGGCGGCCATCCAGGCTTCTTTCTTGGCCCTTTTGGGCTCATTTCGGTTTATCATCCCTGCTTACCCGCCCGAATTCCTCGCCTTCCTCATCCTACTTCTTTTCGGCCTCCTGGGAGGTCGTCTTTTCGTCGTCTCTAACCAGCTCTATCTTCGCGCCAGAGCCGACTACGGCCGCGGCTATGCTTTCGACCTCATCGGATCTTTCATCGGAGCCCTGTTGACGTCATCGCTGCTCATCCCTCTGGCGGGCCTGACCCGCGTCATCGAATCCGTGATCGTCCTCAATGCGCTCTGTTTTCTTTTTTTGCTCGCCCGGCCGAAAAAAGGTCCGCTCTTAGGTTGACTTCACCAGCCCGCTGTGGTAAATAAGTAGACTTTTTTATGAGTGCCAATCTATTTCCCCGTCAAAAAGAAAATCTCGTGCTGGTCAACGCCTTCCTGACGAACAGCTTGGTCCTGCGGGGGCTGATCGATTATCTGGGACGTTTCTTCCGCGTCCACTTCATCGACCTCCCCGGCTTCATCAGGGACGTCCCGCCCCTCAGCGAGGTCTCTCTAGAAAACTATGCTGACTACGTTCGGCGTCGGCTCGATGACCTCGGGCTCGACAGCTATCTCCTGGGCGGCATATCTTTCGGGTTTGCCGTGATCAGTCATCTGCGCCCCGACGAACGCTGCCGGGGTGTCGTGGCTATCACGCCCTATCTCAGCGCCCGCTGGCTGAACCTGGGCCTGGTCAAGAGATCCTCCTATGCTTTCCTGGTACGCATGGCCTTGGCCTTCGACCTGCCAACAAAGGTCTGGAACCACCGCTTCTTCCATCGTGTTTTTCACTGGTACAGTGACTATCCGGCCGAACGGATCGATACTCTTCTCAGCCAGATGGAGGGACGGACTTTCTTCGAGACCGCCCGGATCATCCTCAGCCATCGCCGGCCCTGCCGCTTCCATGAGCGGCCCTACGTCCTCATCCTCAGCCACGCGGACAGGACTGTCAAGAACGACCCTCTGTTGAAGTTTTTTGAGGAGAACGTCGAACGATTGAAGGTCGTCCGTGTCGGTTTCGATCACTACCCCCTCGAAGTCACCGAGGATTATTTCCAGAGCCGATTTCCCCAGGAGGACATCCGGCAAATCATCGGCTTTTTCGGCGGCGATCCCCCCTCTCATTTTCTTGACAGGTGAAGAAAATTGTGTTTTACTGGAGGGTCTTTTTCGGGCTCAGAAAGCCGTTTCCATCCCGTCTCGGTCCTCTCAAGTTTGAAAGAGATAAGGAACAATGAGAACGAACATCTCCAAGAAGAATATCGAAGATGATTTTGTTAAGAAGATCGAAGAGATCAGCGGCCAGAAGCTGTTGGCCTGCTATCAGTGCGGCAAGTGCTCGGCCGGCTGCCCGGCTGTCGGCGAGATGGACATCCTGCCCAACCAGGTCATCCGTTACGCCCAGCTCGGGCTCAAGGACGAACTCCTCGCGGCCAAGTCGATCTGGGTCTGCGCTTCTTGTTACACCTGCAACGTTCGCTGTCCCAAGGGGATCAAGATCGCTGAAGTGATGGAGGCGGTCCGCCAGGTCCTGCTCCGTAAAAGACGGGACCATGTCGAGGTGCCTAAGCTCAGCGCCGAGGAGAAGGCCTGTGTCCCGGCCATCGCCCTGATCAGCAACTTCCGGAAATTCTTATCTTAATAATTTCGATCAGAGATAATGCACCCATCATCCGACCTCATCCGAAGAAGGAATTCCCATGAAAGTCAGCTATTATCCAGGTTGCACTCTTAAGAGCAACGCCAAGAATTTCGAGGATTCCACTCTCTGTGCGCTGCGCGAGCTCGGAGTCGACGTTAAGGAGCTCCCGCGCTGGAATTGCTGCGGGACCGTCTACTCTCTGGCAACCGACGACCTGATGCACCACCTCGCTTCAATCCGCAACCTGATCCGCGTCAAGGAGGCCGAGGCAGATTCGGTCATGACCCTCTGCGCGATGTGCTACAACACGCTCAAGCGTGTCAACGAAAGGATCAAGGCCGATCCGGAGAGCTTGCAGAAGATCCATAAATTCATGGACGAGGAGAAGATCGCCTACCAGGGGGACGTCAAGGTCCGGCACCTGCTCGAATTGCTCCGGGAGGACGTCCGCTTCGAAACCATCGGCAAGAAGGTCAAAAAACCCCTCCACGACCTTAAAGTGGCCAGCTATTACGGCTGTCTCCTCGTTCGCCCCAAGGAGATCGGCCTCGACGACATGGAGAACCCGACCATCCTCGACGACCTGGCGGCCGTCCTCGGAGCAGAGGCCGTTGATTTTCCCTATAAAACGGAGTGTTGCGGGGCCTATCAGACGGTCGATAAACCGGAGATGGTCGCCGACCGGACATTCAGTATCCTGACCTCCGCCCAGAGCCGCGGGGCTGACCTTGTCTCCGTCAGCTGCCCGCTCTGCGCCTTCAACCTGGACCACCGGCAGAATGAAACCGCCAAGAAATACTCTGAATTCAAGAAAATTCCGATCCTTTATTTCACCCAGCTCCTGGCCATCGCCATGGGCTGCGGAGAAGAGGCTCTGCGCCT
>DATKXS010000127.1:0-4416 GCA_035528895.1 Candidatus Desulfaltia sp. | reverse complement strand
CCCTCGACGACTCCATAGGCGATGAAGGGGCGCTGGCCGCGGGCGTCGACAAGCACGCTCCCCGCGCCGTATGACCAGTGCTTGTCCTCCCTGAGGTTCATGTTGATCCGGGAGGTGAAGGCGCCGCCGAGAATGTTGTTCATCGTCTCGATGGCGATCTCGTCCGGGTTGGCCTTGGGAAGAGCCACATGCCCAGCCAGGATGATGGACGAGGGGGCCTGGGGCTTGTCGATCAGGTATAGGGATGATTTCTCCGGGAGCTTGACGGCGCTGATGTTCTTCTCCGGGACATCACCCTTCTTCCAGCCGCTGAATAGCTTCTCCAGCTTGGGCTTAGTCTCAGCCATGGTGGCGGCGCCGATGACGATCAGGGTGGCGTTGTTCGGCTTGAACCAGGCCCGGTGGAATTCCGCCAGGTCTTTCTGGGTGAGCGCCGACACCGATTGCTCGGTCCCGGAACCCGTGAACGGGTTTCCGTAGGCATGCCCCTTTCCGTAAAGAAACCCGGGGAAGACGCGGAGCGCCATGGCGAAGGGCGAAGCCTTCTCCTGCTGGATAGCGGCCAGGGTCTGCTTCTGCAGCCGCTTGAACTCATTCTCGGGAAATGCGGGGTTGAGGATGACATCGGCGAAGATCTCGAGCGAAGGGTCGAGATTGGCTTTGAGGGCCGAGAGAGAGACCGCCGACACATCCAGGCGCGAACCGGCCCCGAGCTGGGCGCCGAGCTGGGCCAGCTCTTCGCTGATCTGGAGCGCGGACCGCGTTTTCGTCCCTTCGTCCAGCATGTTCATGGCCAAAGAGGCCGTTCCGGGAGCGGCGAATTGGTCGGCGGCAAAGCCGGCATCGACGAGGAGTTGGAAATCGACGACCGGGATGGTCGGCCGGTCGACCAGGATGACCTTCAACCCATTGGAGAGGACGGCGCGCTGCATCTCGGGGAACCTGGCCGTGGGGGGCGTGCCGGGCTCGGGAAGTTTTGTCCGGTCGACCTGAGAGGGCACGGACTTGTAGTCCGGGAATGGATGGACTTCCAGGACATAGACCCCGTCGGAGAGCCACTCTTTGGCCGCCCCGTGGAGATCCTCGGCCGTGGCTTCCTGGACACGCCGGAGTGTGGTCTTGTAATAATCGGGCGAGCCTCCGTAGATCTGGCTGGTGGCCAGGATGTCGGATTTGCCGCCGAACCCGCCGATCCACTCGCTGCCGCGGACGAACTGGGCGAGATACTGCGTCTTGACGCGCTGGAGTTCATCCTCCGTGGGCCCCTCGGCGAGGAAGCGGAGGAGCTCTTCATCGAGTGCTTTTTCGACCGTGACGAGATCCTCACCCGGCTTGACCGTGGCGACGATGTAGAACAACCCGGCAATCTCCCGCAGATTGAGATAGGCCGCGACATTAGTGGCGATCTGGTCGTCATAGACCAGCCGCTTGTAGAACCGGGACGTCTTCCCCGACGACAGGATATCGCTCACCAGGTCGAGGTGGTCAGCCGCGGCCGAGCCCCACTCGGGGATGTTCCAGACCTTGTAGATGCGGGCCTGGGGGACGCGGTCCTCGACGGTCGCGCGCTGGAAGCCCGACCTCTTGGCGATGAAGACCTCCTGCTTGGCGATCGGCGGCCCGGAGGGCACATCGCCGAAGTACTTCTTCACCTTCTCCAGGGCCTCTTCCGTCTGGATGTCTCCGGCGATGGAGAGGACGGCGTTGGCCGCACCGTAGTACGTCTTGAACCATTCGTGGGCGTCCTCGAGAGTCGCGGCGCTGAGGTCCTCCATCGCCCCGATGACCGTCCAGGAATAGGGATGACCTTTGGGAAAGGCGTTCTGGACGATGAGCTCGTCGACGACGGAATAGGGCTCGTTCTCGTACTGCCTTTTTTCGTTCTGGACGACCCCGCGCTGCTCATCAAGCTTGGCCTGGGTCACGGCGCCCAGGAGATGACCCATCCGATCGGATTCCATCCACAGGACCAGGTCGAAGGCCGATACCGGCACGTTCTCGAAATAGTTGGTCCTGTCCTCGTTGGTCGTGCCGTTGATGTCGGTCGCTCCCACGTTCTCCATGGGCAGGAAGTAATCCTTATCGTAGTTCTCGCTGCCGTTGAACATCAGATGTTCGAACAGGTGGGCGAACCCGGTCTTGCCCGGCTTTTCGTTCTTCGACCCGATGTGGTACCAGACATTGACGGCCACGATGGGCGCCTTGTGGTCCTCGTGGATGATGACCGTGAGCCCGTTGTCGAGGACGAATCTCTTGTAGGGGATGTCGATAGTCTGGGCAACGAGATGGGAGAGGGCCAAGGAAAAGAGAATGATGCTCCACAAAAGAGAGCGGATCAAAGGCGAATTCTTGCGCATGCGCGCCTCCTTTCTCAC
The DNA here is from genome assembly GCA_035528895.1 of Candidatus Desulfaltia sp. GTDB lineage: Bacteria > Acidobacteriota > Aminicenantia > Aminicenantales > UBA8522 > UBA8522. The sequence goes on along the minus strand of DATKXS010000127.1, from coordinate 2,041 downwards.
ATCAATACGGAATCGAACCGGGAATTGTTCAATTCGTAGAGGAATTATATTATATCAGATTCGCACATTCATTTGCCAAGGTCGGCCGGTCTGGTGGGCGGCCGAGACACCAATCCCCGCGGCTGAACTTCTTGCCTTCAGACACGTATGTTTATTATGATAGACCTAGATTTCTAAGTAGGAGGGAGCCATGAACACTGCCAGGAGACTCATCGGACTGCTGCTGATCGTCTTCCTGGGTCTTCCCACGCTGTTCGGAATCATCTGGGCCGTGGGGATGATCAAAGCTTCGGTCTCCGCCGAGTTCCTGACCGACCTTCCCCGCGAGATCATCGCCGATATCCCGGGTAAGGCGGACGAGATCTTCCGGGAAGCCCAGAACGAACAGGTCATCGCCGACGACAACACGCGGGCCTGGTTCCAGGCCGCGGCCAAGACCGGGATATCTCCCGGCGACCTGCTGGAGAAGACGGGTCTCCTGGGATGGCTGGACGGCGAACTGTCCGATTCACTGCGGCAGATCGGCCGGGTGCTCAGGGGCGAGCGGAGACTCCGCCCGATCACCATCGACCTGCGGCCGCTCCAGACAGCCCTGCTCCATCCGGAGGTCGACCGTTTCCTCGAGGAGACGCTGAAAAACCTTCCGCCCTGCGACGAGCGCGGGCGGATGCTCTGGGGCGAGCTGGCGATGGGAGATATCCGTCGTCACCAAATCCCCTCCTGCCAGCCGGACCTGGAGACGGCCAAGGCGGTGCTGGCCGAGGCACGCCGGCGGGCCGTGCGTGACATGGACGACAGGATCGAGGTCTTCGAGGGGGTTCGCTCCTTCCCCCTCCTTCCCTTCGGCATCTCCGGGACAATCACCTTCCTTTCTTATTTCCTCTTCCTGATCCCGGCCGCCTTCATCTTCCTCGGCGCCCTCATCGCCGCTTCATCGCCGGCTAGCTTCTTCCGCTGGTCGGGAGTCTCGGTCCTGGTGGGCGGCGTCCCCACGCTGCTTCTCGCCCTGGCAACCAAGTTCTTTTCCTTGTGGGCCATCAAGGCGGCGCCTTTCTTCGAGCACGACTACTGGGCGAGCGACCTTGGTGACCTTGTGCTGAACAAGTTAAGCTGGATCCCGGAACGCATCGTCAACCAGCTCTTCTCCCCGGTGGTCTGGGTCTCGGCCATGGTCTGTGTCGTGGGAGTGGTCCTCTATGCCCTGTCCTTTACGGTGCGGGATAACGCCCGGAAGGCGCGAAAGCCGGTTTCTCCGCCTCCCGCTCCCGCGGTTCCGCCGAAGACAGAAGGATAGAAAAGCGGCTCTGCCTCTCTCCGAAAGCTCAGGATTCCGTTTGGCGGGCGCTCATTTCGGAGGCAGAACGAATTTATAATCGACGGCGCACTGGTAGGAGCTTCTATACCTGACTATTTCTTCGGGGTTCTTATTCCCGATGCAGAGCCGGTAGGTCTTTCCCGGTTCGAAGACGACCCCCTTCTTGGCCTTGATCACGAGCCTGTAAAAATCCTCGGCGCCGAGGATGGTCACGAACCAGCCCTCAGCCAGCGGCTCGTTGTCCTCCAGGATCAGATGGTACATGTACTTCGACGGAAAATTGACCCGGATCTTGAATTCGATCTCCTGAGGCGTGTAGCCGACGACCTCGAAGTACTCGTCCTGCGGCGTCTGCCCGCGGTAGTAAATCATCGCCGGCTTGGTCGTCTGTGCGGCGCAGCCGATCATCCCCAGGACAGCCAGGATACCCAACCCCTTGAAAATTTTGCTTTTCATTTCTTGGTCCCTCTTTTTTCATTGTGAACTAAGTCGGGAGGGATGTAAAGCGCGGTGGGTCGCCAGAGACCGCGGGCTTGTCAAAGCCCTCCTTAAAGTGGTCAAATGAATGGAATGGAGAGCTTATTCGAAGTCCTGCGGCCGGACCAACCCGTTTGCCTGGTGGTTCACAACAATCCCGACCCTGACTCCCTGGCTTCAGCCATGGGACTCCAATATTTATTGAAGAGAAAAGGCTTCTCCAGTGTCAGTATCTATTACGACGGGTTT
>DATKXS010000126.1:0-18557 GCA_035528895.1 Candidatus Desulfaltia sp. | reverse complement strand
ACAGCTGACGACCGGCTTCTCGAATTCGCCGGCGACCTTGACGACCGCCGCCGAGATCTTGTCCACTTCAGTAAAGGCCGTGGAGGTGAGGATGACGATGGCCGAATGGATCTCGCGGTCCTTGAGGACGAACCTCAAGGCAGCCTCATACTGCTCGGCCTGGGCCTCGGCCACCAGGTCCACGGGATTGTGAAGGCTGGCTGTCTTGGGCAGGACCCGGCGCAGCTTCGAGACGGTGGGACCGCTGAGCGGAGGGATGTTCAGGCCGTGGCGGATGCAGGCATCCGTGGCCAGGATCCCCGGGCCGCCGGAGTTGGTGACGATCCCGACGTTGGGACCTTCGGGAAGCGGCTGACGGGAAAACCCTTTGACATAATCGAAGAGCTCCTCGAGTGTTTCCACGCGCAGAACACCGGACTGCTCGAAGATGGCGTCGTAAACCCTGTCCGAACCGGCCAGCGAGCCGGTATGGGAGGACGCGGCCCTGGCGCCGGGCAAAGTCCGTCCGGCCTTGAGGGCGATGATCGGTTTGGGCCTTTTGATGGAGCCGGTGGTCTCGCGGGCGATCCGCATGAACTCGCGGCCATTAACCAGGTCCTCGAGGTACATAAGAATGACATCGGTCTTGGGGTCGGATTTGAGGTAGGAGAGGAGTTCGTTCTCTCCGACGCCGGCCTTATTCCCCATGCTGATGAACTTGGAGAAGCCAATATTGGCTTCCTGGGCGTAGTTGAGCACGGCCACGCAGAGCGCCCCGCTCTGGGAGATTAAACCGATGTTTCCCGCCTTCGGCATGTCCGTGGCGAAGGTCGCGCTCATCTGGGAGATGGGGTCGGTGTTGATGATCCCCAGGCAGTTGGGCCCGACCAGGGCGATGTCATACTTGCGGCTGACCTCCAGAACGCGCTGTTCCAAATCGACCCCTTTTCCGCCGATCTCCTTGAAGCCGGCGCTGATGACGATGGCGGCCTTGATCCCCATTCTCCCGCTTTCCTCGAGGACGGAGGCGACAAACCGGCTGGGGACGATGACGACCGCCAGGTCCAGGTCGTCCGAGATCTCGAGCACACGAGGATAGCACTTGATGCCGAGGACGCTCGATGCGTACGGATTGACCGGATAGATGATCCCCTGGTAGCGGTTCATCAAAAGATTGGCGAGCAGGGAATGACCGACGCTTCCGGGCCGGCGGGAGGCGCCGATAACGGCGATCGACCTCGGGTAGAAGAGGGAATCGAGTTTGGCCATAACCTACTTCCGATCCTGAGCGACGGTCTTGAGGATGTGGTCGAGAAAGACGGTCTCGTCGTCGATTTTTTTGGGGGTCGCTTCCCGGACCTCTTTGTTCAGCATGTCCATGGAAATTCTCCTTTCTCAGATCCTATTTTAGAGGGAATGGCGGGCAAAATCAAAGGGCCGTATCCGATTCACTGTGGAAAGAGTAGCGGCCGCTCCCGACGGTGAAAACTATATATGGGCCGGATTCTTTCAGGCCGGAAATCTCGAGTGGAAGGGTCGACGCTTGGCCATCTCTCCAGATCACCGTTCCGCTTTCTTTGATCAGGTTTCCCACAGAGCGTCCGGGAATATGGATCTCCGCCTCGGCGCCGACTGGAATACGCGCAGTGAGCTCGAACCGCCGTTCCTCTTTCCGCCAGGCGACCTCGGCCGGCCCCCGGACGGTCATGACTTTGGCCGAGGCGTCGTTGAGACCGGCGCAAAGCAGCGGCCGGATGACTATCTTCAGCCACCCCGGAGCGACACACCTCAGCCCGGCCACGGCGCGGTAGAGCCAGGCATCGATGCTTCCGAGCATGATGTGATTGTGAGAATTCATTCCGCCGCCGGTCAGATTCTCCCACCGTTCCCAGAGTGTCGTCGCCCCGGCTTCGACCATAAAACCCCAGCCCGGATAGGTGCGCCGGGTGGCCACCCGGAAGGCGGTCTCTCCGTGGCCGCTATCGGTCAAAACGTCGAGCAGGTACCGTGTTCCGATGATCCCGGTGTCGAGGTGATAATCCCACTCCTTGACGACGCTGTCGAGCAGGCGGGCGAGGACCTTGCCCTTTTTATCCTCGGGGACCATATCCAGGGCCAACGGCAGCACGTTTGAGGACTGGTCGGGGCTTTTATCGGCCGGGCCGATCCTGTGAGCGGCGTACTGGTCGTCGGCCAGGAATCGGGCGTTGAAAGCGGTCTTGATCATTTCGGCCAGCCGGGCATAGTCACGGCTGTCGTCCGTCCGGCCCAGGACCTTGGCGAATGCGGATAAAAGGCCGGCGGCTCGATAGAAACACCAGGTCGAAGTCAGTTCGAGCAGAGTTTTCTTGGGGACAACACTTCCCGGCGGACACCAGTCGCCGTATTTGCCGAGCTTCTGGATGATCTGGTTTTCCGCATTCCTGCCGAGGTGATCAACATACTTTTTCATCCCCGAATAGTGTTTCTGCAGGACCCGCTCGTCCCCGAAGTAGAGAAACATCTGCCAGGCCAGTTCCAGATAGGCGATCCCCCAGGCCGGGTCGGCCGGATAAAGCCCCTGGATGTAGGGAGGGACGGTATCGGGAAGGCTGCCGTCCTCTTTCTGGGACAACCGGATGTCATCCAGGAATTTGCTGTAAAAAGAGGACATATCGAAATTGAGGATGGACTCCTCGGCCGAAAGATGGGCGTCCCCGAGCCAGCCGTGTCGCTCGTCGCGCTGGGAGCAATCTGTCGGGATACTCATCAAGTTGGAAAGCTGGCCCCAGATGATATTCTGATGGACCCGGTTGAGAAGAGGGTGCGAACAGCGGAACTCTCCGGTCCTTTCGACATCGCTGTGGACGAAGCACCCCTCCAGGCTGTCCGGCGTGGGCTCTCCGGGCAGACCCTCGACCTCGGCATACCGGAATCCGTGGTAGGTGAACCTCGGCTCGTAGACTTCCTCGCCCTGTCCCTTTAGGATAAAGATATCGGTGGCCTCGGCGTTCTGATTGGGCAGGACGTTGAGGGTGCCGTCCTCGTGGATGAGCTCGGCATGCCGGACCCTGATCTCCTGGCCGCGCGGTCCCCGGGCTTTGAGCCTGACCCAGCCTGAAAAATTCTGGCCGAAATCGAAGACATAAGCGCCCGGACGCGGGCTCCACAGGTTGACCGGTCGAAGCGTCTCGACGACGCGTATCGGAGGAAGCCCTTGCGGAGCGACGGACGAACCGGAGACGACCTCCGCGTCTTCCCAGGACGCGTCGTCGAATCCCGGCGCGTCCCAACCCTGCCATTCAAGCCTGGCGTCATAGCGCTCGCCCGAGTAAAGGCCGTTCTCCAGCAGCGGGCCGGAGTTCGCTTTCCAGGTCCCATCGCTGCTGATCCGGTCGACGAGTTCGTCCTCCCTCTCCAGATGGAGCTGGAGGAGGAGGCGCGGCTTGCCGTAGCCGTAGTTCTTGATGTGCCGGCCGTTGCCGAGGATGACGGCCAGCGCATTCCGTTCCCGGATGTGAGCCGTGATGTCGAACACGGAATAAAGGGCGATTTTCCGGTAGTCGGTCTGGGCGGGGTCGAGGACATGATCGCCGACCTTGCGTCCGTTGAGTCGGAGCTCGTAGTAGCCGAGCCCGCAAACATAGGCGCGGGCACGGCGGACAGCGCCCTTGACCTCGAATTCCTTCCGCAGGTAGATGGCCAGACTTTGGACGAACTCCCCGGAATACACACCCTGCATTACGTTCCCGCGGGAGGTGAACTCGGCCGGCTTCCGCCGGCTGATCCATTTGGCCTTCCAGTCCCTCTCCAGGAGCAGGCCCATCTCGAACCAGGACGTCTCGCTCCAGGGGCTGACGTTCCCCTCTTCGTCCCACCAGCGCACCCGCCAAAAATAGCGTTTTCCGCTCCACAGCGGGGCTCCGTCGTAGGGGATGCCTGAAGTCCGCTCCGAGTCCACCCTTTGGCTGTCCCAGTAATCTCCTATCCCTTCCTGCAAAAAATCTCGTTCCGGGGAGACGATGACCTGATAGCCGGCCTGCCTGGCTCCACGACGGGGATGTTCCGGCAGCCAGGAGAAACGCGGCGCCCCGGTGCCCAGGCCGGTCGGCTTGTCCAGGTATTCACAGCGCAGGCGCAGGGGAGGAAGTGGGTTCATTTCCGTTCGTCCTTTCAGACCGTCTGTAGCACCTTTCGAAAACGGGGCTCGTGCCGGCCGGGGCACGCCGGGTCACATGGCCCGGGCCAAGAAATAATCGGCCACTCGGATGCCGTACTTATCCGGATCAAGGACCTTGACGATGGTTCGAACAAACTTCCCGGTCACCGGGTCGACTTCGCTCAGGTCGACGATTTCGCCGTCTCGCTTGTTCCCCGAGGCATCGGTTATGAGCTTCACCCTCGGCCGGAGCAACAGGGCCGTATCCGGGTTATTCTCGACGACGACGGCCAGTTCCAGGCTGTTAAGGCCGACCAGTGAGCCGATGGGATAGACGCCCATCATCTTGATGAATTCCCGCAGGAGGAGGGGATGGAACTCCTTGCCGCTCTGGGCGAGCATCATGGTCAGGGCTTCGTCCCTCGTAAAATGCTTGGTTCGGTAGACGCGTGGGGTGGTGACGGCGTCGAAAAAGTCGGCGATCTTGACGATCTTGCTGAACAGGTTGGTCGACTGTGTCTTGAAGTAGCGGGGATAGCCCGTCATGTCCTCCTTGATGTGGTGTTCCAGGGCGACTTGGATCGCCTGAAGGGGGAGGTTCTTGAATCCCTTGAATTGGACCAGCTTTCCCGCTCCCTGATAGGGGTGCTTTTCGATGATCTCGCGCTCCTGGTCATCGAGCTTGCCCGGTTTGTCCAGGATTTCCTTCGGTGTGTCCAGCTTGCCGAAGTCATGGAAGAAGGCGCTTATCCCCAGGTCGACGAGCTCGTTCCGGTCGAGCCCTAACCGCTTTCCCAGAGCCACAGAGAGAATGCAGACGTTCATGGAGTGATTGAGTGTGTATTCATGGAAGTTCTTGATATTGGTCAGCCCCTGGACGAAGGACTCATGGTCGGAGATGTGGTTGAAGATCGACTGCATCAGGCGGCGGGTCGTCCCCAGGTGAATCCTTTCCTGGCGGACACCGCCCTCGAACGCTTCTTCAAGGTGGGTCATCCCGAGGAAAAAAACCTTGGCGGCGGATTCCTCCTTGCTTCTGGTCAGGTCGGAGGGGAGCATCTTATCAACAGCGATGTGGCGCACGCCCCGTTTCCGGGCCTCAGCGACCAGGGCATCATAGGGATGGGCGGACTGGGAATCCCCCTTTGCCCAGATGATCATCATGGTCCCGAGGTCGCCTTCGCTGACTTCGGGTTCGAACTTGATCGCTCCCAGCTGTTTCCTGCGAAACTCTTCGAGGACGAACCTGAAAAAATGGTAGTTGGCAAACCCGTACTTGAGCCGAATGTTATTGAAGAACAGGGTGTTCCCTCGGGCCGCGAACGACGCTTCTCCGGAATCCCTCAGCGCCTCCCTGAGGAGCGTCAGGAAGCGGGTCACCTGGCGTTGGAAAAGAAGGTTGTTCGGCTCGTAGATGCGGGCGCCTTTGAGGATGACGTTCAGGCGGGTGATCATCTCCACGGCCAGCTGATGAAGGGCCTTGGTCTTGTCGGGATGAGTCCGTTCTTCGTGGGGAGGGGTCATTGCGGCATCCTTCCCGTGTAGGTGATGGCAATTTCGGACCTGGATTGAAGAGCCTTGAGGCAGGCGTTTCGAATCGTCAAGTTGCGGCGCTTGCTGCCTTTTTTCAGAATGTCCAGCGATCCCGGTCGCTTCATCTCCGTCAACGCGGAGACGGCGTAGAGACAAAGATCGGTATGTCTCGGGTTCGGCAGGAACGGAACCTTTCTGAGGATCCCGGCCAGAAACGCGCAGGCCTCTTCGCTGTCGCTCCGGCCGAGAAAACCGAAGAGCGCTTTTTTCTCGTGGGCGCTCTTCTTGGCGAAGTCCTTTTCGGAGATAAGCTCGGCGACATGAGAGACGATCTGCCTGTCCCCGGTCTTCTTCAAGTTGTCGAGGGCGGTTATTCGGACGTCCTCATTGGGGTCGAAGAGGAATCCCAGCAGGATCTTGTTGGCCGCCTCGTCGGAGATTTTTCCGAGAGCCCTGATGGCCGCCTGCTTGATGGCCGGATTCTTGTAGCCCACCACATTGGCCAACAAGGCAACGACCCGCCTGTCTTGGCTTTCTCTCAAGAGCCGGATGATCTCCTGGCTCAGGGCCGGCCTTGATTCCTGGATCAGGTTTCCCAGCTCCTGGATATCGTCCTGGCCGATCTTCATCAGCATCTCCAGGGCCTTCTCACGCCATTCCGCGCTCCTGACCTGCTCGTAGATATCGGCGAGGAGACCGGCAGCTTTCGAGCCGAACAATTTCAAGTAGGCAAAAAGCCCCTCCAGGTCGTTGACCGAGGCGAGGTCGAGTGTCGCCTGAAGTTCGACCAGAACGCTCCTTCTGTTCAACAGGCTGATGACGCCGCCGATGAGCTCGGACTTGCGTTTGTCCTTCTTGGCGAAGCGGTCCCTGATTTCGGAGATGGCGCGGATCAGGGCAGCCGCTTTGGCGAAATCTTTTTTGGCCATGATATCCTGGTGATATTGCTCCAGGACATCGACGATGGCCGGGAACTGGTCCACCCGGTCCTCAAGGTAGATCAGCTCCACCACCAGGTTGAGATATTCGTCTTCAGAAGAAGCCCGGCGGCTGGATTGAAGGAGGACCTCGATTTCGTTCATCCCGCGGTCTTGAGAGGAAGCGGCCAGGCTCGCGGTCCCTTCCGTAGGGAGGTTTTCAGGAGGCTTCGTCTCCGACACTGATAAAGTCCGGCCATGGCTCTTCATCTCCTCCAGGTCCTCGGGAGCGAGCTCGATCCGGCCCCGGCTGAGACTGTCTTTGTCGACCTGGCGCCGCAGCGAGGGGCGGCCGACCCCGATCCTCGTCTCCAGGAAATCGTCGGGAGCGAGATAACGGATGTTGGCGAAATCCTTCTCCCAGAGGGCCGTGACGATATCTCCCTCTTCCGGGGGGAGCTGGGAAACCGCCCGCATCGTCTCCAGGAATTCCCTGAGCTCTTCCCTGGTCAGGCCTTTATAGAAATAGAGCCTCTGCATGCCGTCCTTGAAGAAGAAAAAGGGAAGGCTCTTCAGCGGATGGGGATCCTCGAAGATCCTCTCTCCTCCAAGGGTGAAGGCGTCTTCTTCGATGCCAAGCTCCAGTTTCCAGTACTCGTCGAGGTATCTGTTCAGACGCTCATGGAGGTCGGAAATGAAATTGGCGACCGTCTGATGGTCAGAGGGAAAGAGCTTGGCCGCAGAGACGGCGTTGACCAGGACGTGGAGGATCTCCTGGGCCTTGTCCCTCTGGACCTGGTCGATGGGAGACTTCTCTGTTTCGGCCACGTCTGCTTATTCTAGTCCTTTAGTCGCGCCTCCGTCAATTCATTGGGTCCGCCCGCAATCCCGCAAGCGATCAGCGCTTGTTCAGGACGGTCCTCTCGTAATCCTTGACAAGGTCGGGCAATTCCCTGTCCGTGGGGACACCTTGGCGGAGACAGTGATAATCCCAGAGCGCTCCGAACGGCAGCGTCTTGACCTCCTCGAAGAGAGCCAGCCGGCGGAAGTGATCGCCGTCAGCCTCGGCTTCCCGAAGTCTCTTCTCAGGCTCCAGGAGAGCCGGCAAGAAGGCCTTCAGGGTGGCTCGCGCTCCGACAGCCAGGGCGCCGATGCGGTTCATCGAAGCGTCGAAGAAATCCAAGGCGAGGTGGGTCTTTTCCAGGGCCCGGCCGCGGACGACCTCCGCAGCCACCCGTTTCAGTTCATCATCGAGGATGACGACATGGTCGGAGTCCCAGCGGACGGGCCGGCTGAGATGAAGGACCAACTCGCCGAAGAACTGGAGAAGGGCCGAGAGCTTGTCGGCGACGGATTCGGTGGGGTGGAAATGGCCGAGGTCCAGGCAGACCATCTTCCGCCTGGAAAGGGCATAGCCCGAATAGAACTCGTGCGAGCCGACGACATAGGCTTCGCTCCCGAGCCCGAAAAGCTTGCTCTCCAGAGAATCTTTCATTAGGGAAGGGCTGTATTCGGTCTGGAAAATTTCATCCAGGGATTCCCTGAGGAGGCCGCGGGGGGTCCAGCGGTCGAAAGGCTCATCCTTAGAGCCATCTGGGATCCAGATGTTGTGAATACAGACCGTTTTGAGCTCGCGGCCCAGGAAGCCGGCGATCTTGCGGCAGCGCTTGACGTGTTCGATCCAGAATCTCCGGATTCCTTTGTCCGGGCTACTCAGGGTGAAACCCGTATCGGCCTTGGGATGGGCGAAACAGGTCGCGTTGAAATCGAGCTTCACGCTCTCCTCTTTCGCCCATGACAACCAGCCGTGGAAATGGGCAGGCTCGATCTCGTCTCTGGAGACCGCTTTATGGCCGAACTCGCCGTAGCTGGCATGGAGGTTGACGCGGTGGTTTCCAGGGATCAGGGCAAGGGCTTTCTTGAGGTCGCGACGGAGCTCGTCGGCGGTTCTGGCCCGGCCCGGATAGCTTCCGGTCGCCTGGATGCCGCCGGAAAAAGCCAGCTCTTTTATCTTTTCGAAGCCGCGGACGTCGTCGCCCTGCCAGCAAGGGAGAGAGAGCGTCAGCGAACTCATGGTTTCCAGCGCGGCTTCGACGTCGACCCCCAACTCCTCATATCTCTCTTTGCCAACGGCAAAGGCTTTCTCGATGGTCGCGAGGTTCATCCTTCACCCTCCTTGGTGCTCGGTCGTCTCAGAGGCCGGTGACATCCCGGAATCTCTCATAGGCGCGGTCCCAATCGGCTCGCCCGGCCGGCTGGTAGGTCCTGACATTCACCGAGTTGCGGACGATGGCCCGAATTTCGCTGAGCGAGCCGACGTATCCCAGGGCCAGGGCCTGGACCATGATATTTCCGGTGGCCGTCGCCTCAGCCGGGCCGGCCAATACGGTCAGGTTGGTGGCGTCAGCCGTGAATCGGCAGAGCAGCTCATTGCGGCTTCCCCCGCCGATCACATGGATGCGTTCGATCGGCCTGGCCGTAAGGAGACGGACCTGGTCGAGTGTGTAACGGTATTTAAAGGCCAGGCTCTCCAAGATACCGCGGACAGTCTCGGCCGGGGACAGGGGAAGAACTTGGCCGGTCCGGAGGCAAAACCTTCGAATGGCTTCGGGCATGCTCGGCGGGTTCAGGAAATCGGGGCAATCCGGGTCGACGAAAACTTTGAAAGGCACGGCCTCTCCTGCCATCCGGGTCAACTCATCGTAGCTCAGGCCCGTGCTCTTGGACCATTCTTTCCGGCACTGCCGGAGAAGCCAGAGGCCGGCGATATTCTTGAGGAACCGGATGGTGCCGGCGACTCCTCCTTCGTTGGTGAAATTGGCGGCCAGCGACCGGGGCGAGATCAGGGGGGATTGGAGCTCGACACCCATCAGAGACCAAGTCCCGGAGCTGATGTAGGCCCAATCCTCCCCTGAGGCGGGGATGGCGGCGACGGCCGCCGCGGTATCGTGGCTGGACGTGGCGATGACCGGAGTCTCCTGAAGCCCCGTTTCTTCGGAGACGGATGGGAGCAAAGTCCCGATCATCGTCCCCGCTGCCAGAACGTCCGGCATGATCTGGGAGGAAAGGCCGAGCACGGACAGGATCGTTTCATCCCAGGTCCGGAGTCGCGGGTCGAGAATCTGGGAAGTCGAGGCGATGGTGAATTCGCTGGCCTTTTCTCCGGTCAGGAGAAAGGTGAAGAGGTCGGGCATGAACAGGAGGATTTCTGCCCGCTCGAGCAGGGCGGGGTTGTCCCTGGCTGTCACGAACAGCTGGAAGAGGCTGTTAAAAGGCATGAACTGAATGCCCGTGCGCTCATAGACATTTTCCCGCGGCAGGCGCTTGAAGAACTCTTCCATGGCGCCATTGGTGCGGTCGTCACGGTAGGCATAGGGCAGACCGAGAATTGTCCCGTCGCCGGCCAGGAGTCCGAAGTCGACTCCCCATGTATCCACCGCCAGGCTCTCCAGTTGTCTCCCGGCTTCGGCCAATCCGGCTCTTATCCCTTTCTTGATCTCTTCGAAAAGACCGTAGATGTTCCAGTGCTGATGGCCGAGGACATGGACGGGAGCGTTGGGGAATCGGGTCAGCTCCCGGGTATGGATCCGTCCTCCGGACAGCCGGCCGAGGACGGTCCGGCCGCTTTCGGCCCCCAGGTCAAAGGCCAGGAAAAGCCTTGTTTCCATTGCCTCACCTTATATAATCATTCCCCTCCGATTTCAAGCTCCCGACCCTAGCTTTGAAAAGCGTCCCGAAATATTCTAAGATGGTGAAGTAGGAACCCGATATGGACTTCGAGGACAGGTTGAGGTTGATCAGGAAGGAGCGGTCCTCCCGGACGAAGAGGGATTCGATCACCTCGGCCTGGCACGAACTCGATAGACAATCCGACCTCTCCACCAAGGAGAAGCTGGAGAGGCTGATCACCCTGACCCGGACACCGAAAAAAGAGAAAACCCGTGTCGCGCCGGCCGAGCCGCAGAAAAGGAAAGCTCTTGAAATATTCGAGAACCAATATCATCTGCGCAGCCGGTACGGAAAGATCCCCATCGGCGCCGGGCTCAAAATCAACGGCGAAATCCTCTCCCTCCTCAGCCGGGACGGGGCTTTCTCCAAGCTCGACCTTTCCACGGCTCTCTTCCTTGACCTCGAGACGACCGGGCTCTCGGGCGGAGTCGGGGTCGTCCCATTTCTGGTCGGACTCGGCTACTTCCGGGACGAGAAGTTCCAGGTCAGCCAGTTCTTCCTTGGCGATATAGCGGAAGAAGAGGCCCTTATCCGGGATCTCGGGCTGTTCTTCAGACAGATGGATTTCCGGTCGGTGGTGACCTTCAACGGCAAGGCCTTCGACCTACCTCTATTGGAAACCCGGTTCATCCTTCAGCGGGAGGTTCTGCCGCTCAGCGGCCTGCCCCACCTCGATTTCCTGTTCTCCGCCCGGAGCCTCTGGAGCCATAAACACGAAAGCTGCCGGCTTTATCACCTGGCCCAGGAGGTCCTGGAGGCGCACCGGGAAGAGGATATCCCCTCCGCCGAAATCCCCTATCGTTATTTCGAGTTCTTGAGAACGGGCGAATTTTCGCTCATCGAGCCTATCCTTTACCATAACCAGGAGGACCTCCTCTCGCTCCTCGGCGTGGTCATCAGCGGCGCCGCTCTGTTCATCGAAGAACGAGGTGGGGAGCTCGACCTTCCGGGCGATGCAATGGACCTGTTCGGAGCGGCCCGGCTGCTGGAACGGAGGGGGGAGAGGGCGAGGTCGGCCTTATACATGAGCCGGGCCCTCGAGGGCCGGCTTTCCGGGGAATTCGCCGTCCTGGCGAAGATGAAGCTGGCTTCCCATTTCAAGAAGAACCGGGAATGGGAAAAAGCGTTGGATCTGTGGAACGAGATGACCTCTCTCAACCAGCTCGACTGTTTCCGTGAATTGGCGATGTATTATGAACACAAGGGAAAGGATTATGAGAAGGCCAGGGAGGTTGCTTTAGAGGGATTGGCCTTGGCCGGCGGAACCTCCCGGAGTCTCCAAGAGGATTTCTCTCGCCGGCTCGAACGGCTGCGTCAGAAGATAGAACGACAGAGGAAAAGGAAGGACGGGGGATGAACAAGGGGTTCGCTCGCTTCGAAGCCTACCTGCGGGAGCACGGCCTCAAGATGACCCGGGCCAGGGAACAGGTCTTCAGGGAGATCCTCTCTTCCCCGGGCGTTCATCCCAACGCCGAGGAGATCCACCGCCGGTTGCGGGCCAAAAAGAAGCCGGTCGGCCTGGCGACCATCTACCGGACGCTCAACCTGTTGGTTCGCGGCGGCCTGGTGACCGCCATCGACTTGGGCGAAAGCCACAGCCACTTCGAACCGGACTGGAACAGGATCTCCCACGGCCACCTGATCTGCCTGTCCTGCGGCCGGGTCCAGGAATTCAGCCACGCTGCGATCCAGGCGGCCATCCACAGGATCGGGCAGGAGAAGGGATATCTCCTGGACAAGTTCTCGATCCAGGTCTTCGGCTACTGCAAGGACTGCACGGCGAATCGCGGTTGAGCAAAAAACGCTGGATTCCTTCTTCGCTGGATCCTTCTCATATCCATCGCTTCACCTTCTCTCGTCGGCTTTGGCAGCCCATTGCCCGCTGAGCGAGGGCTGTCCTAAAGGTCCGCCCGGGCGAGTTTCTTCCGCAGCGCCGCCTTGGCGATCTCCATGGCCAAAAATACAAAGACGCTGAACCCTAAGATAATCGCAAGGTCGGATATCGTCGGCATGAGAATACCGAACGAATTTCGCACCGAAGGGATCCGGATGAGAACGCTGATAAGGGCGAGCTCCCAAAGAATGGCCAGAATCAGCCAGCGGTGGGGCGGAACTTTGAAAACGCTGAACCTGAGCGAGCGGAAGTTGAGAGCGATGACCAGCTCGACGATGATGAACATGAAAAAGATCTCCGTCCGGGCGTGTTCCAGGCGCGAAAAATCATGAAAAAAAAGGATATAGAAAAAGGGCGTTTCGATCACCAGGGCCATGAAGATAAACGCTTTGACATCCCAGGAAAAAACGCTTTCCCGAGGATTCCTGGGCGGCCGCTCCATGATATCGGGATCGGGCGGGGCGATGCCGAGGGCCAGGGCGGGCAGTCCGTCCGTGGCCAGGTTGATGTAAAGGATCGCGGCTGCGAGGAGAGGGAGATAATCGGGGCCCTTGATGAGGACGATGCCGCCGATGACGGCGACCTCGGTGATGTTGCAGCGCAGAAGATAGGTCAGATATTTCTTGATGTTGTCGTAGATCCAGCGCCCCCTCTCGATGGCTTTCAGGATGGTGGCAAAATTGTCATCGCTGAGGACGAGATCGGCCGCGTCCTTGGTGACCTCGGTGCCGGTGATCCCCATGGCGATACCGATATCCGCCTGCTTGAGGGCCGGGGCGTCGTTGACCCCGTCACCCGTCATGGCCACGACCTCACCGCGGCTTTTCCATGCCTTGACGATTTTCAATTTATCGATCGGCGAAACCCGGGCGTAGACGGTCACCCGGTCGACGACTTTCTCGAGCTCATCCTCGCTCATCGCGGCCAGTTTTTCTCCGTTCAGGACGAGGTCGCCCTCCTTATAGATCCCGATCTCCTCGGCAACGGCAAGGGCGGTGACTTCATGGTCGCCGGTGATCAGGACCGTTCTGATCTTGATCCTCTGGCAGGTCTTGACCGCCTCGATCGCCTCGGGGCGGGGAGGGTCCATCATTCCGACCAGGCCGAGGAAGGTCATCTCCCGTTCGTCGTCTTCGCCATAGCGGGTGTGCTCGGCAGGCATCCATTTCATGGCGATACCGAGAACTCTCAGGGCCGATCGGCCCATTTTCCGGTTGACATCGAAAGCCGCTTCCTTTTCTTCCGGCGAGAACGGGACGATGCCTGTTGAGGTTAGACAATGGTCACAGCGGCCGATGACCTCTTCCGGCGCGCCCTTCAGGTAGGCCACCCTGCGGCCGTCCGGCTCGTCGTGGATGGTGGTCATCCGCTTGCGTTCCGAGCTGAAGGGGATCTCTTCGATCCGGGGATGTCTTAACCTCGTCTCGGTGACATGAAGGCCGGCTTTCGCCGCGGCCACCACCAGGGCGCCCTCTGTCGGGTCACCCTTGATCTTCCACCTGCCCTCGACTTCTTGAAGCTGAGCATCGTTGCAGAGCAGGGCCGCCTTGAGAAGTCTTCCCAGGGGGCTTTCGAACTCTATTTTTCTTTCTTCTCCCAGAATTTCCCCGACGGGTTCGTAACCGACGCCCGTGACCTCGTGGTCGTTCCCGGCGGCATAGATCTTCCGGACCGTCATCTCTCCCTTCGTCAGGGTCCCCGTCTTATCCGAGCAGATGACGGTCGCGCAGCCCAGAGTTTCCACAGCGGGCATTTTGCGCACCAGGGCATTGCGTTTGGCCATCTGGTGCATGCCGATGGCCAGCGCGCCCGTCACGATGGCCGTCAGGGCCTCGGGAACCGCGGCGATCGCGAGGGCAACGGCGAACATGACCGCATCGAGCAGGAATTTCGTGCTGAGCCGGCCGATAAAAGCCTCTCTCAGGGCACTGACCCCGGCCACGAGAACGCAGATCGATACGGCCATGATGCCCAGCCACCGGCCGATCTCCTCCGTCCTTTTCTCGAGCGGCGTTTTCTTGACTTCGGCGGCCGCGACCTCCTCGGCGATCTGGCCGAATTCCGTATTCATACCTGTCGCGGTGACGACGGCTTTTCCCCGTCCGTAGGTCACGATCGTCCCGGCGAAAGCCATGTTCTTCCGGTCGCTCGTCGGGATATCGGAGCGGAGGGGCGTCGTTTCTTTACGAACCGGGACCGACTCCCCTGTCAGCGCGGCTTCGTCACAATTCAGCAAATGAACCTCGACAAGTCGGGCATCCGCCGGAATCTTATCCCCAGCCTCGAGGAGAAGGATGTCCCCCGGGACGAGCTCCCGCGACGGGATCTCCTCTTCTTTTCCGTTACGCAGGACGGTGATCATCGGCGCGAGCATTTTCTTGAGAGCCTCGAGAGCCCGTCCGGCCTTGTACTCCTGGATGAAACCGAGCAGGGCGCTGATCAAGACGATGGCGCCGATCATCACGGCATCCAGGACCTCCCCGATCAGGACGGAGAGGGCAATGGCGGCGAGGAGGATGATAATGAGCACATTCTTGAACTGGCTGAGGAAAAGCGAGAAAGGAGAGGCTTTTTCTTCTTTCCTGAGCTCATTGGGGCCGAATTGAGCCCGGCGTTTTTCCACCTCTTCGGCGGCGAGACCTTGTCGCGGGTCAGAGCGGAGGCGGTGGAGTACCTTGACCACGTCCTCGGCGTGCCAGGCGGGGATCTGCATGGTTTTCTTTTTTCCAGCGAAGAGCCGGATAGCTGCCCATTATAGCAAAGAAGGAAGCCGATTGGAAAATCCGTGCGCTGACAGATTCTCGGATCGCGGCTAGCCGATGGGGGTGAGAGGGAAAGGGCTAAAAGGGGATGAGTTGGCAGGAATTATGCTCACCCGAATCATCGCCGGGGGGGATTGCTATTAATAGGGATAAGAACGATAAATATAAACGTCCATTCCTGATGGATCTCTGTGCCGGCTGATGGGGCAGAGGACGGATGGCTTGAATTGGGAAAAAAAAGGTTTTACAATAGGCGACAGAGAAAGAACGGTGCGGCTTTTCCGGAGGAATGGGAAGTTCGGCGTATTCTACCAGAGGGCCGTCGAGCCGGCTCCCTGAAGCGGGTGGGAGAATGAAACAACGCGGCTTTACGATGATCGAAGTATTGGTGGTCGTGGCCATCATGGGCATCCTGATGCTCGTGTCTTATCCGAACATCAAGAATTCCCTCGAGGTAAGGAACCTGGAGAACGAGGCCAGGGAGATCCTGACAACCCTCCAGCAGGCTAAGTTCCAGGCCGTCAAGACCAAGCTCAACCACCGGGTCAATTTTGACAACAACCTGGGCTATTGGGTTTATTTCATCGAGAGAGAAGTGAGTTCCAGCAACTGGGTCGAGGTCCCTAGATTCATGAGGAGATCCATCCCCGATAGGTATACGGTCACCATCAATCTTCCTAACCAATATCTGGTTTTTACACCCCTAGGCCAAGCCTTTATGAACATAGATCCAATCCTCACGTACAGCGCTATCCAGAATGACATTTCTCTCCAGAGCCCGAATATCCAGCGGCAGGGGCAGCCGAGCACCCGGACCATCACCATCTTCGCGGGCGGCTCCATCCAGTATGTCAAATCGACCTAGGACACACGGAAGGGGAGAGCATGATGAAAAGATTACGGAAAGAGAAAAATAGCAAACCCGGCTTCACCCTTTTGGAGTCGGTCATCGGGATCGCCCTCGTCGCCATCGCTGTCCTCGGCCTGGCCGAGATGTTCACCTTGAGTGTTCTTAACAACATGCGTTCCGACCGGATCACCAGCGCCTCCTTCCTGGTTCAGCAGCAGGTCGATACGCTCAGGAACCTGACCGCGGCCGAACTGAGCCTGGTCGCTTCGAGCGCAGCCGTGGACCTCAACAACGACGGCGCCAACGACTTTTTCAGAGACGAGCTCATCGACCTCAACCAGGACAACCTCAACGATTACCGCCGGATCACCGATGTCCAGACCTACGGGACCGCCTGGCAGGTGCAGGTCCTCGTCTTTACGGCCGAGGCCTTCAGCGCCGACGAGGCCGAGCTGATCTCGAACCCCCAGGCCCACCGGGTCCGGGCCAGGGTCAGCACGATCATCCATCGGTGAGCGGGAGGATCGGAACACCATGAGGCTGACAATGAAAAAAAGGAAAAGACAAGAAAGCCAGCGGGGTTTCACGATGATCGAGCTCTTGGTCGGAAGCACGGTGATGCTCATCCTCATCATCGCCACCCTCTCCCTCTACATGCGGAGCAACAAAGTGGCCGTCGACCAGAACATGTACGCCGAGCTACAGCACGATGTCCGCTCGGCCATGTACTTCGTCGCCCGCGACATCAGGATGTCGGGCGTCGGACTGCCGATCGAGTTCCAGGGATATTACTTCGAGGGGACGGACAACGAGGACCAGGGCGGGGGAGTCGAAGTCACTCCCGACCGGTTGCTGATGATGGGAAACATCGAAGATCCTTTGAACCTCATAATCCAGAGCTATAACGGATCCTCGATTACCCTCTCCTTAGATGACTACAGCTACGAGCTGTATCCTTATCCCGACGAGTATTATGAAGATAAAATTGTCCTCATCTTGCCCAACCCGGCTTCGGACTGCCGCTCCGGCCAGGTGAGACAGATCACGCATGTAACGCACAGCACGGGAGGGGGGAACGAGAAGCTCAATTTCTCTCCCGGCCTGGCCCCGGGTATTAACCCGCCCGGCGGCCTTTCGGGGACCTGCGACGAATCGAGCGACTATGACGGGGGGCTGGTGACCTTCATCGACGTCAAGGAGTTCTGGCTGGATATCACCGGCAACTATCCGGGCCTTACGGCCGGGGTGAACGGATATGTCGGGAACGGCCGGGGCGACATTCTTTACATGACCCTGAACGGCATCCACTATCCCATTTCTCAAAACGTCGAGAACCTGCAGTTCGAGTACAACGGCGACCTGGATGACGACGGGGACCTGGACGGCTTCCTGCCCTGGCAGACCACCTGGATGCTGGATGAGATCGGAAGGATCAGGGAAATACGGATCATGATCCAGGGGAGCACACCCCGGGCCTTCGTCAGTGTCTCCGGAACTCCCGACCCGAACCGCAACGTCTACAAGCGTCCGCCGCTCTCGAATACGGCCGGCGGGGCCCAGCCGGACCGCCATAAAAGGTTTCTCCTCGAATCCACCTCCAACATCAGAAACCTGTCTTTGAACCTCTACAACTCGGGCACACGCTAGGGGGATGAAATGAGAAGAGGAAAGGTGAGAACAAACCGGGGATCGGGGCTGATCGTCCTCATCATTGTCATCGCTTTCCTGCTGGCCGTCGGCATCCTCCTCCTCTTCGTCACCGGCACGGGGCCGGAGGTGGCGGCCAATGTCCGGTTGCAGGAACGGGCCTTCAACGCCGCCGAGGCCGGGTTCGACGAGGTCTGGCGGGTTTTGAACGACAGCCTCATCAGCGGCACCTGGATGGATTTCGGAAGCCAGTACAGGACGACTTTTCAGGGTCAGGTCGGGCTGGATGATCCGCGGAGCGATAACTATTTCCGCAAGCGGACGGACGAGGAACTGGTGGCCGACATGACTTCCGACCCCACCAACGTCCTGTGCGGCGGCCCCAACCAGCCTCTGCCGAACGACAGCTCGCTGAGTTTCACGGTGTTCCTGATCGATGACGAGGCTTTAACCGGGGCCACCCCGAACGACCGGGACTGTATTGTCGTCTGCATCGGCCGGGCCGGCCGGGATACTTATTGCCGGATCGAGGTCGTGGTCGAGATTCAAACGACATGACATAAAGGCAAAAAAAGGGAGCGGACATGAGAAAACATCTTTTTCGGCTGATCGCTCTTTCGGCTTTTCTGGCAGCCGGGTTCATCCAGGCCGGCGGGCAGACCTGCGACAGGCTCTCCGCCAGGGCCACCGGTTATGTCGGCGGGGACAGTTCGACTATCGCCGTGATGGACGGAATCACCAACGACACGGGAGAACTCGTCCTCCGGCTCAATTACAAAGGCGCCAACTTTAAGCAGTCGAGCAATTATCCCGTCAGCACGAACTTGCGCATGACGGGTGCGTCTGCGGATTTTAACGGTGACGGGTTCGTGGACCTCGTCGAGGGGGGAAGAGGCTGCGACAATAACGCCAACGCGACTGACACCAATATCTCCATTTTTACCTGTCTGGGTCAGGATCCGACGGATCCCCTGCGCTTTCTCTTCAGCGGTCCGTACTATATTGATTATCTGCTCCATTTCCAAACCTACGAGATCATGGCCTGCGGAGCCGGGGACTTTGACGGCGACGGCGACGCCGACATCTCCGTTCTCTCCTGGCAGGGGAA
>DATKXS010000125.1:0-6017 GCA_035528895.1 Candidatus Desulfaltia sp. | reverse complement strand
TGCCAAAAGTCCTCCTCGTTATTTTTCCCCATCATAGCACATCCAGGAAAGCGTGGACAAGGCCAGGCTGAAAAAATCCGGTTGACGGCTCTCCGCTCAGGCCTTGATCGCCCGCAGGTCGATCCGGGAGAGGTCGTCCGTTCCCAGGCCCTTGGCGGCGCAGGCGGCCACATGGGTCGAGATCGAGCGGATGGAGTCCAGGCCCTGGGCCTGCCTTTTTTCCTCGAGGATGTCGAGACCGACTCGGTCCATGGCCACGGGGTCCCGGCTGAAGAAGATCCTGTTATCCGTGGCGATCTGGGCGCCGACGACACTGACGGTCGAGATTTTGGCCGCCTCTCCGATATGGAGGACCATTTTGTCCCTGAGGCAGGGTGTCGCCAGGATATCCGAGATGGCCCGGGTGCAGTAATCGATGTGGAAACGGACCTTGTTCGTGGTCACGCCGAGACCGATGTTCTTGGTGGCCCAGGTGACACCGCTGTCCTCGTTGTGCTTGAGGACGGCGATGTTGACGAGCTTGGTGATATCCTTGGTCACGATGTTGGCGAAAAATGACTTGCCTTCGTCCTCGATGGTCACGTCGTTGAACTCGTCGGCGATCTCTTCGGCGATCCGCTTGATCCCCTCGCGGTCCTCGTAGTCCATGTACAGCCGCCGGATCTCCGATTCATATTTTTTCGCCTTCTCGTTGCCCTGGCGGATGAGCGTCCACAGCCAGGTCACCGAGTTGAAGATCTCGCGGTGCGTTCCTTCCTTGGTGAATCCGGCTGCGATGAGCTCGCGGTATTTCTTGAGGGTGCCGTCTTCATAAGAGACGAAGACGTCCCGATCGTACCCCTCGACCCAGGGCACGACCGCTTCCGATTCGGTCGATGCCCCCATGACGCGAACGCCCGTGGAGCTCTTGTTTATCGCCAGGCCCGTCCTCTGGAACTCCCGGTCGAGGCGGTCCCAGACGATGATGTTGCTCTCCTTGACCCCGGCGCTCTTCAGGCCGGTGATGGTGGCATTGATGGAGGCCAGGGACGAGGAGATCCTCGGGGCGCCGACACAGTTGATCTTGATCCCGACGACGTCGTCCGGAGAAAAAAGAGAGGACCAGGCGTCGGCGGCCGTCTTCTGGCCGGTCAGTTCCTTCATCCCCGCCCCAAAGACCTGGTCCACGGCTGCCGGATTATATTTTCCATCGCTCAGTATATCCTCGGCGGCGACGGAGACAAGACGGCTCTTCGCCGCCGGATCCGAAGCGCGCCAAGGCCATCCGGCGCGGCCGAGCAGAACCGTTCCTCCGGCGATGGTGGCCGAATGCTTCAGGAATTCCCTTCGGGTTGTCTTCATGAGACTATCTCCTGGTCAGGCTATATCAGATCGCAGGCGTCAAGACACGAGGTCGCCCGAGCATTATACCAATTCTTTATGCCGAGAATAAACCACCAGATTCATTGGATTCCTGAAGAATGGACCGGTCACCCTTGAATTGATCGAATTCTATGATCTGCCTTGGACAGAAGAGTTCGTATCTTCCCCGAGATTCCAGGCCCTCAGGGCGAAAATCAAGAGATAGCCGGGACTATTCTTTCTTTTCTTTCGTCTCGTCCCGGATACTGTCGGCGAGCTTACTAACGAGATCTTTGGGCGCTCCCTTTTCGATCGGACCGCTGATCTTCAAGCTGATGCGGCCGGATTCTTCCCCGAGGTCGAGTTTTTGCCCATCGGCCTGGCTCTGTTCCTGAGCCTTTTCGGCCGCCTGAACAACCGGGCTTTCCAGGCCGGATGGTTTTTCAAGAACACTCGGCCCGGCGGCGATAAGGGAGCCGATGGAAGCTTCCGCATTCCCGCCCGCGGGCGTTGACGGACGGGCCATCCCGATCAGCCCCACGGCCAGGCTCAGCCGGACGAGCACCATGACCAGGGAATCCGCCCTCTTGACATGCCAGAGCTCGTGGACGAGGGCCGAGGAGCGCTGCTCTTCCGTCCAGTCCTCGTGGTCGTCGGGAATCAGGACGACGGGCTTGATGAATCCCCAGGTGAGCGGGACGAGAACCTCCCGGTGAAAATGGGGATAAATCGCAATTAAAGCTTGCCATAAGGGAAGGGCTGTACTAATCTAGTCTTAGACTATTTGTCTCGACGAGCGCTGGGAAGCCTGTCGGTTCACGAAAGCCCATCGGGAGGAGAACCGGTTCTTGTCCGAGAGAGACAATAGAAACCGAAAGGAGAGAGGCGCGATGGGAACAAGCGTGTTCACCGACAGGTCAAAGAAGCCCGACGGCAGGCGCCTGAACAAGGCCATCGGAGAGAGCGGGCCGCACTGGACGGCCATCAAAACCGACATCGTCAAGAAACACGGCGAAGCTCTCGAGGAATGGAAGTATTACGGCCCCAAGGCGGGGTGGGTGCTCAAGGTCCTGGTGAAAAGGCGAAACTTGTTCTTTTTAACGCCGCTCAAAGACTATTTCCGGATCACCTTCGTCTTCGGCGACAAGGCCGCCTCGGCCGTTGAAAAAAGCAACCTCCGGGCCGCCGTCAAGAAAGACTTAAGGGACGCCCGCAGGTACGTTGAAGGGCGGGCGCTCCGGATCGAGGTCAAGCGTCAGAAAGACGTGGCCAGCATCACGAAACTCATCGACATCAAGATCGCCAGCTGAAGGCGGCTCCCCCCCTGAATTTTTGTCGAACAGGGGGCCTCGTTCCCTGGGGATTAGCGTTTCACCGGGCCGATTTTTTTGACAAAGGACACGTCTTTCTTTTATCCTTTGTAAGAGGCGGACATCCATGGGCAGCTCGAAACGAACCTCGGTCGCCGTCATCTACAATTTTCCTGGCGAGGACGAGTACGAAGCCCTCCGGAAGAAGGTTCAGAACGGGGACGTCATCTCGCCGACGGGAGACATCAAAGACCTGGAAGGGATTGCCACGGTTCAGGAAGAGATCGATGCCCTGGTCAAGGCCCTCCAGAAGGAAGGGTTCGACGCCCGGGCGGTCAACATCGAGGACGATTTCGACCGCCTCCTCAAGAGCCTGACTTCGCCGCGGCCCGACGCCGTCTTCAACCTGGTGGAGTTCTTCAACAACAATCCCCTCCAGGAGGACCGCGTCGCCGCCCTCTACGACCTTCTTGGAATCCCTTATACCGGGGCGCCTCCGATGACCCTGGCCATCTGCCAGCGGAAAGGGCTGACCAAGCAGGTTCTCAAGGCCTTCCGCATCCCGACACCCCGATACAAGCTGGTCAAGCAGAAGGCCGTTCCCAAGTTGACGGGGCTCCGCTATCCTCTCATCGTCAAGCCGGCCTGGGAGGATTCGAGCGCGGGGGTGACCGACCAGGCGGTCGTCGAAGACCGGGCCCAGCTGGAAAAACGCGTCCGCATGATCCTGGCCGAATACAGGCAGCCCGTCCTGGTCGAGGAATTCATCGACGGCCGGGAGCTCGGAGTCTCCGTCATGGGAAACAAGAACCCCCGGGTGCTGCCCATCGAAGAAATGGATTTCTCCGACCTGCCCCCTGACCGGCGGGGGATCATCACCTTCGAATCCAAGTGGAACCCCCTGAATGAAGTGTTCCACATGGGAAAGCTGGTCTGCCCCGCCAAACTTCCCAGGTCCATCCAGCAGCGGGTCAAAAAGGTGGCTCTCCATACCTATCAGGTGATGGGCTGCCGCGATTACGCGCGGGTCGATATGCGACTGGACAAGAACGACAACCTTTTTGTCCTGGAAGTCAACCCGAATCCGGACCTCACGGAGGGGGTGGCCTTCATGGCCTCCGCGGCCGCGGCGGGCATATCCTTTTCCGAGGCGCTGCGGATGATCGTTGAAGAAGCAATCAAACGGGGATCCCCTCCCAGCACCAACGCCTCCCATAATAAGGTGGACGCGCCGCTGGAGGTATGAACACGACAGGGTGATCTAAGATGACGGATATACGGGGACTGCTGTTCAACCGGGCCACCAAGAAGCTCGAGGTGTTGACGACACCGGTGAACAGGCTCGGGCTGAACATGAGGTCTTCCCTGGTTCAACCGCAGATCGATAAGCTCCTGGCGCGATTAAAACGCCGCGGCATCAAGCTGAAGCCGAACTTTTACCTCGGAGAGGACTGGGGCTGCGTCAGCAGCACATCGAACATCGAGGTCGGGTTCTACGACGCCGACCCGCTGCTCAAAGAGTTGAACAGGGAGGTCCGCGGATGGACGAACGACACCCGGGTGGTCGAATATCTGCTTCGCCATGAGACGGGGCATGCCTTCTGCTACGCCCACCGGCTCTACAAGAACAAGGAGTTCCGGAACATCTTCGGGGTCAAGGGGAAGTTCTTCGATACCTATCCGGCCACCGACCGCTACAAGCCCCATCCCTGGAGTCGCGATTTCGTCAATCCCAACCGGGACCACTATGCCCAGAAGCACCCCGATGAGGACTTCGCCGAAACCTTCGGCGTCTGGTTGTCCCTTCCCTCCAACTGGAAAAAAGCCTACCGGACCAGGAAAGGGGCTCTCACAAAATTGAAATTCGTCACCGAAATCGTCCGCCATTACGGCGAAAAACCGGCCCAGGTGCCTCCCGACCTCGGAGAGCTCGATGTGCCCGTGGAAGCCATTTCAATGACCGTTGCCGAAATCCTGGGGGCTTCGCTCACCCGATACCGCAAGAGGGCGACCGGCTATATCGACCCGCTCATGAAAAAGATCGGCCGCTACCGGCCCCGTTCCTCAGACTCAGGGATCATCCCTCTCGCCGAAGTGATCGCCGCCCATCGCAAATTCCTCGTCGAGGCCCTGGTGAGGAACACGAAGGTGACGGTGGCCCAGGCCTCGTTCCTGGCCAGCAAGATGCAGGTGCGGTCAAAAGCCCTGCGTCTTTACGTTCCCCTTTCCATGATGGACAAGTGCCTGATCGATGTCGTCTGCCTGGCTTCGACCCTGGCCACGCGTTTCGCCTCCAAGGGCAGCATCTCTCCGTGAATTCGCCGGATTATTCTTTGATCACCCTGTCCAGCAAAGGGCCGGCGGCGAGATGGATGGATCATGAGAACTTCTTTTTATCTATTATACGATAGAGCCGCGGATTTGTTCCCTGTTCAAAAGGTAAACGCTAAAAAGGAGAGACCGTTGATACTGCCGGACGACGATTGTCGTCGAGAGATCAGCCCTCTTCCTCCAGTATCTTCTCGACTTCCTCTTTTCCTTTCTCCAGTTCCCCTTCCTGCTCTTTATCTTCCTTCAGCAATAGGGTCTGAAACTCTCCGACGTGGGTCTTCTCTTCCTTGGCGATATCGAGGAGGACCTTTCGCAGGCTCTCCTTGGAGGCCAGGGCCGCCATCTGTTCATACAGGTTGATGGCGTCCAGCTCGGCGATGATCCCGCTCCTCAATATCTCCTTGTCCAGGTCTTCTTTTTTGACCTTCTCCAGATCCAGAGGAATTTTGGATAGCATAATCGAACCTCCTTGGTTATTTCGAAAATGTCCCTTGAGCCGTCGCCTTGGCCCGGTCTTCATGAGTCATATCGGCCAGGCGCTCGATGTCATTCATGTCCAGCTTCAGCCCCTGGGCCACACGCCGGCCGTAATCCTGGTCCGCTTTGTAGAAGACAGCGGTCTGGCGATACTGGATCCGCTTCTGGGCGCCCCCCAGGTGGTCGAGGATGTTGCCCACAAGGTGCTCGCGGTCGGTATCCGTCATGACTTTCTTGTAGAGGGCACCGGCCTGAACGAAATCATCGTTGGGGTGAACGTACTTCTGGCGGGCCGCTTTGCCCATGATGTCAAAGGGGGGCTCCCCCGCCTCCGGCATCGGCTCGGGACCGCCGAAGCTGTTGGGATAATAATTCGGAGCTCCGCCGAAATTGCTGTCGGAGCGCATGAACCCGTCGCGCTGGTAGTTGTCGACCTTGGCCGCTTTCGGCGCGTTCACCGGCAGGAGGTGATAATTGGGCCCGAGGCGATGCAGGTGCGTGTCGTGATAGGAGAAGAGGCGGCCCTGGAGCATCTTGTCGGGGGAGGCGGCGATGCCG
>DATKXS010000124.1:0-10220 GCA_035528895.1 Candidatus Desulfaltia sp. | reverse complement strand
GAACCCGAAAACCGGACGGTACGAGAACGACGGCGCCCGGACCTTCGGTATCTACCTCGGCAAGGACATGAAAACGGAATCACGGGAGTCCGAGGGAGTGCTCATCACCACATTGGCGACCGATAAGGGGGCCAAAGCCGCCGCCGCTTGCCTCGACACCGCGGTGGACGTGATCAAGTACTGCAAAGACTGGCTCGGTTTCTATCCTTTTTCCTTCCTGAACATCATCCCCGGAGGAAGCGACCGCTGGGGCGGCTATCCTTTCGCTACGGGAATCGTCGTCATCCACGGCCAGGAAACGTTCAAGGAGGAAGAGCCGATTCTCTGGTGGCAGTGGATCACCGCCCATGAGATCGGCCATGAATACTGGGGGGAATGGGTGCTCGACCCGGATGACCCGGCCTGGCTCTGGATCGGGATGGGGATCTTCATCGACACCGAATACCTGGTCGCCCACAACCTCGATATGGAGAGAAGGGCGAAATGGATGGGAAACTATCTCAACGGCCTGCGAATGTATTACGACATGACGGTCGACGTCCCACCGGCGCGCCTCGAGAAGATCCAATACGACCACAACAACACCGTGGTCCACAGCAAAGGGCCGAGCATCATTTTCGCCCTCGACGCGGTCCTCGGCCGAGATACATTCATGAAGATCTACAGGAAATGTCTCCGGGAGTACGGGGGGAAGCGACTGGCTTGGAGGGAATTCCAGCGCTTCTGCGAGAAAGAGACCGGTCAGAGCCTGGCCTGGTTCTTCGAACAGTGGGTCCGCTCGAACGACTATCTCTGCTACAAGATCGAAAGCCAGGACTGCCGGCCGGAAGAGGATGAGTTCGTGTCTGAGGTCAAGGTGCGGCGTCTGGGCACGATGAAAATGCCGATCCCGGTTAAGGCGGCATTCGAGGACGGGACGGAGCAGGTCCAGAGGCTCAACCGCCATTTCGATGTCGACTCCCTCGTTTTCAGGAGCCGAACAAAACTCAAGGAGGCAGTCCTCGACCCGGACAAGAAATTTGCCATGGTCGACGAACCGGTGCCGCCCGTCTCCCCGGCAGTCGCCGAAACCCTCGCCCTGGGATGGGAGGGAAAGGACAGCCCCGCCGTCTTCCAGGCAGTCAAAGGAGAAGACATCCGAGGCAGCCGCATCTGGTACCTGCTGGGGATGGAACTCTACGAGCTCGGCCGGTACGCTGATTCCTTCGAGTGCTTTCAGAAGGTCTCCAGCCTCCAGCCGGACGGACAGGAAAAATTCGCCGCTCTTGTCTGGATGGGTCAGTTGATGGACCTTCAAGGACAGCGGGAGAGAGCGATTGACTACTACCGGAAAGCCTTAGAGCACGACCCGGGAGCGGCCATGACCCACAGCCAGTACGGGATGGAGATCAACCGCCGCTGGGTTGAGGAAAGGCTCGAGCGGCCGTTCGCCTGGAAGAAGTAGGCCTCCGAAAAGAAAATTTCAGCTGTCGTCGCCGAAAACCAAATTCCTACAGATTCTTATTCCTTACGGCCCTGAGACGGTCGGCTCCGCCGGTCGAATATCCTGCCGGCTCCATCATCGACCTCATCCTGGAAACCCGAAATAACGCTTGGCGTTCGAGTGGCAGATATCCCGGACGAGCGCGCCGACAAGGTCAAGGTCATGCGGCAGGAGGCCCTGTTTCATGTCGCCGCCGAGGATGCGGCAGAGAAGGCGGCGGAAATATTCGTGACGCGGATAGGAAAGGAAGCTCCGCGAATCCGTCGTCATGCCGACGAACTGGCTGAGAAGGCCCATGTTCGAGAGAACCCTGATCTGCTTGGTCATTCCGTCCATTTGGTCCAGGAACCACCAGGCCGGCCCAAACTGTATCTTGCCGGGACAGGCGCCGTCCTGGAAGTTCCCTGTCATGCTCGCCATCACCTCGTTGTCGCGCGGATTCAGATTATAAAGGATCGTCTTGGCCAATTTGTTTTCGGCGTCGAGCCTGTCGAGGAACTTCGCCAGCGGTCGCGCCTGCTCGAAGTCCCCTATCGAGTCGAAGCCCGAGTCCGGGCCGAGAGTCTGTGTCAAACGGGTATTTGCGTTCCGGAGAGCGCCGAGATGGAATTGCTGGACCCACCCTTTCTCCCAGTCCATCACGGCGAATTCATAGAGCATCGCCGACTTGAATTGAAGAATGACATGGGGCGCGAGGGTCTTCCCCGCCAACGCCGCCGCAAACGCCCTGCGGACCTCGGCCTCAGTGTAATCTTCGGCAAAGATCGTCTCCAGCCCGTGGTCGGAAACCCGGCAGCCCATCGAATGGAAGTGGTCATGGCGCCTGCGAAGAGCCTGAAGAAAGCTGATATAAGAGTGCACGTCCATGCCGGCGGCCCGGGAAAGGGCTCCGATGTACTTTGAAAAGGCCTCCGGATCCTCGATGGCCATGGCCTTGTCCGGCCGGAACGCCGGATAGACGGACACCGGGAATTCCTTGGTGTTTTTCAGCATTTCGTGGTACCGGAGGTCGTCGACCGGGTCGTCCGTCGTGCAGACGGCCTCAACGTTCATCCGGCGCAGGATGCCCTGCGCCGTGAAGTCGTCCGTGGCGAGCTTGGCCCGGCACTCCTCCCAGACGCTCTTGGCCGTCGATGGGTTGAGGAGCAGACCGATCCCGAACGGCCGTTTCAACTCGAGGTGGGTCCAATGATAGAGCGGGTTGCCGAGAGTCTTGGGCACCGTTTCCGCCCATTTTTCGAACTTCTCCCAGTCGGTGGCGGCTCCCGTGATGAATCGCTCGTCGACCCCTGCCGCCCGCAGGGCGCGCCCTTTATAATGGTCGCCGGCGAGCCATATCCTCGTCAGGTTATCAAACCGGCGATTTTCCGCTATATCCTTGGGGGAAAGATGACAGTGGAAATCTATGATGGGGAGGTTCTCGGCAAAGGCATGATAAAGCGTTTTCGCTTCATCGGTCTCGAGAAGAAAGTCCTCGTGAATGAACACTTCCGCCTCGGTTTCGCCTTTCACAAGAAAAGGATAACTCCCTCCGCAGATCGATGTCAACACCGTGGAGGAGGCAGGTTGAAAGGAAAATAATGTTGCTGTATAACTGATATGGATCCGGAAATCGGAACTGATCTGCTATGAAAATCACCGTCAGCAAAAATGCATCAGAACTGGGAGCTGCTGCCGCCCGGTTTGCCGGAACAAGACTCAGGGAAGCGATTGCCCGTAACGGAGAGGCACGATTGGTCCTCTCTACAGGCAGCTCACAATTCGAAACCCTGGAAGCCCTATTGAAAGAGGATATCGACTGGAAGAAGATAGAGATTTTCCATCTCGACGAATATATCGGACTCCCTGTTACCCATAAGGCCAGCTTCAGAAAGTATCTGAAAGAACGGTTTATCAATTTTATTGAATGCAGGAAGTTTCACAGTATAGATCCCGAGGGGAACATCGGCAAGGTCATTGCCGGCCTTACGGATGAAATCAGAAAAAAACCGGTGGATGTCGAATTCATAGGCATCGGCGAAAACGGTCATATTGCATTCAATGATCCTCCTGCCGACTTCGAAACGAGGGATGCCTATATAGTGGTGATCCTTGATGAACGGTGCAAAATGCAACAGGCGGGTGAGGGCTGGTTTAAGTCGGTGGACGACGTTCCTGAAAAAGCGGTCTCCATGACGGTTTGGCAGATCATGCAGTGCAAAACAATTGTGTCAGCAGTACCTCATCTGGTCAAGGCTGATGCTATTTACAAAACTCTCACCAGCGGACTGTCGAATATGATCCCGGCAACAATGCTGAAACAACATGTTGATTTTAATCTGTTTATTGATTACAACTCAGCTTCAAAAGTCATGACATTCTAAACCTCTTGGGATGGATAGATTGAAACACCCGGAGAAAAATATGGCCGAGACATGGGCCGTACACGGTCTCCATTATGAAACCGGAAAGCCTGTGCTGATTGAAATCGAAAATGGCATTATCCGGAATATCTCGGATGTGCACTCTCAGGGTGTCAGCGGCAAAGATCTGTATGTCGCACCAGGACTGATTGATAACCAGGTCAATGGATATCATGGTGTTGATTTCGCCGACGAACGGCTTTCCATCGACAGAATCAAGAGGGCCGCTGAGGCCTTATGGAAGGACGGCGTCACCACATTTGTGCCCACCCTTATCACCGGCAGCCATGACGATCTGATCAGGAATTTCAAGGTATTGGCCCAGGCCCGGGAAGATGCTTTTTTCAACGGAAGCATACCCGGTTTCCATCTTGAAGGTCCCTATCTCTCACCAGAGCCCGGTTACTATGGTTGTCACCCTGCTCAGCACCTCCGGAAACCGTCATGGAGAGAATTCATGGAATACCAGGAGGCGGCGGGAGGGAAAATAATCGAAGTGACCATTGCCCCTGAGCTTGATGGCGCGATTGAATTCATAAGGTCATGCAGCGAAAACGGAATCGTGACAGCTATCGGGCATACGAATGCGACGGCGGAACAGATAGACCTCGCGGTGGAGAACGGGGCGAGGCTTTCCACGCACCTCGGTAACGGCTGCGCCAACCTTATCAACCGTCACCGGAATCCTTTGTGGCCCCAACTGGCGAACGACCGGCTGACACCGAGTCTCATTGCCGACGGTCACCACCTGCCACCCGAGCTGATAAAGGTATTTTATAAAATCAAAGGACCGGAGAACCTGATCCTGACCTCGGATGTCAATCACCTCATAGGCATGCCGCCGGGCGACTACATGTATTTAGGAAACAAGGTTATCCTGACAGATGAAGGTCTGGTCATGAACCCGGAGCTGAATTGTCTGGCTGGTGCCTCTTTGCCGCTCTTAAAAGGTATTGAGAATATGATGAATTCTACCGGCTGCAGCCTGGGAGTGGCCGTAAACCTGGCCGGCAGAAACGTGGCCCGGGTTTTGGAAATGGATGATCGCGGTAGCCTTTCTGAAGGAAAAAGAGCGGATCTTATTCTGCTGGAGAAAAATGAAAATCGCCTTCAAATTAAGAAAAGCTATTTGAGAGGCGTTCCGGTCCACCATGAGCACCATTGATTACCTAGTGCTGTTCGGCTACTTCATTTTGATCACGGCATTCGGGATCTGGGTCTCGCGAAAGATGAAGAGTAGCGACCGCTATTTCCGCGGGGAGAGGAAATTCAAGTGGTGGATCATGGTCGGGCAGGCCTTCGGTGTGGGAACACATGCCGAAATGCCGGTGGCGCAGACGGGAGCGACATTCAGCAGCGGGTTTGCCACCATTTGGTATCAGTGGAAAAACATGCTGATCACGCCCTTCTATTGGCTCATCGCCCCGTTTTACAGGCGCAGTGAACGGACAACCGTGGGCGAGATCATTGAAGACCGCTACGGCAACGGATTGGGGATGGTCTATTCCCTGTTTGCCATTTCATTTTTCGTTTCCAATATGGGCGTCATGATGCAGGGGGCCGCCAAGGTCATTTCGGTGGCATCGGGGAATCTTGTCTCCCCGAACATGGTCGTGCTTTTCATGACGATCGCTTTCCTGCTCTACAGTTTCATCGGAGGGCTGATCGCAGCCGCCTACACGGATTTCGTCCAGGCGTTCCTGATCATCGCCCTTTCGGTCATGCTTGTCCCCCTCGGGCTCAAAGAGATCAATGGCTTTCCGGGAATGAGAGCGGTCCTTCCCGAGCATTTCTTTGATATCTTCAACAAGGCCAGCGGAATCGACGCCTTTACGATCGTCATGCTTTCGCTCAACGGCATTGTCGGAATCACGGCCCAGCCTCATATGATCTCGATGTGCGCCACGGGCGAGACCGAACGCGCCGGCCGGATCGGGCAGACATACGGATCGTTTGTCAAGAGGCTGGTGACTATCGGCTGGGCGTTGACCGGGCTTGTCGTGGCGGCGCTGGTCATCAAGAATAAAGTCTCCCTGGCCGATCCCGAGATGGCTTTCGGCTATGCCTGCAGCGTCCTCCTGCGGCCGGGATTTGTGGGCCTCATGCTGGCAGCCATAGTCGCGACCAACATGTCGACGTGCTCCAATTTCATGGTCAATACCGGCGCTCTCTTCACAAAAAACATTTATAAGAAATATTTCAACCCTTCCGCCGACGATCATAAGATCCTGTGGATGGGACGCTATTCGGGATTGGCTCTTTCCATTCTGGCTGTTCTATTTGCCCTGAGCATCAAGAATGTTCTTCACGCCTTTCTTTTTACCGAGACGCTGGCCGCCTTCATGGGGATCATATTTCTGGGCGGAGTCATCTGGAAAAGAGCGAATAGATACGGGGCCGCCGCGGCCGTCATCCTCTCTTTTTCGACCTATTATCTGATCAATTTTTTATCGAGCGGGAATGTTCTGCTTGTTTATACATGGAAACCCGGGCCGTTTGGGCTGGCCATGCTGGCCGGGTTCTTCTCATTCTGGCTGGTGAGTATCCTGACAAAGCCGGAGGACAATGAGAAAATTGAGGCTTTTTTTGACAATATGAGAAGAAAATCGGATGCCGTAAAACTTGACGAAGAGGGGAAAAAGCCTCTGGCCTCAAGGTCCGGTGATGATCTCCTGCTTCTCGACCTGCCGGGATGGAGACATAAAGAGCGTAGGAACAATTTCTTCCGCCGCTACCGTGAAGATCTGGCAGGATTTTTCATCAGCTGGATATTTGTCGGGGCCCTAATTCTCCTGGCCTGGGCCATCCTGCAGACACATTAGAGCAGACGGTCTGATGAGTCTCTGAAGAGACCTGAACTTCCTCGAAAGGAGGAGCGAGAAAAATGACGCGATCCTACAATCGGCGCGAGTTTCTGAGGCAGGCGACCGCGGCCGGCATCGGCTTCGGCGTCCTGGGCGGGCTGGATTTCCGCTTTGCGGAGGGCGCCAACGACCGGCTCCAGGTTGCGGTCGTCGGAGTGAACAGCCGCGGCCAGGCGCTGGCGGAGACTTTCGCGCATCTGAAGGATGCCCAGGTGGCCTATGTCTGCGACGTGGATATGCGCGCGATCGCCAAGACGGTGCAAGCTGTCGCCGCCCTTCAAGGCCGCCGGCCGAAGGGGCTGGAGGATTTCCGCAAGACCCTGGATGACCCGTCGCTCGACGCGGTCGTCATCGCGACACCCGACCATTGGCATGCCCCGGCGGCGATCCTGGCCCTCGACGCGGGCAAGCATGTTTACGTGGAGAAGCCGTGCAGCCACAACCCCGCTGAGGGCGAGATGCTCGTGGCCGCGGCGCGCAGGAATAAGAAAATCTGCCAGATGGGCAACCAGCGCCGTTCCTGGAGCAAGATCAAGGAGGCGATCGGCCTGCTCAAGGGGGGCGCCGTCGGTCCTTTCCATTACGTGCGTTGCTGGTACGCGAACGCCCGCCGGCCGATCGGCGTCGGCCGGCCGGCGCCGGTGCCGGAGTGGCTCAACTGGGACCTCTGGCAGGGTCCGGCCCCCCGGGTCGCCTATCGGGACAACGTGGTTCACTACAACTGGCACTGGTTCTGGCACTGGGCCACAGGCGAAGCAGGGAACAACGGCGTTCATCCCCTTGACTTGGCCCGATGGGCGATCGGCGATGATTACCCGACGCGGGTGACCTCGGCAGGCGGCCGCTACTACGCCGACGACGACTGGCAGCCGCCCGATACCCAGATGATCTCGTTCGAGTTCCCGAGTCGCGTCCTGGTGACCTGGGAGGGGATGAGCTGCAACGCGGTCGGAGCCTACGGCGAGGGATTCGGAGCTCTGTTTCAAGGCGAGAGCGGCTCACTGCGCTTGCCTCCCGGCAACGGATACATCCTCTACGACGACAAAGGGAAGGAAGTCCGCACGGAAACGGAGGCTGAGGATGCGCCTTCTGCCTCCGTTGTCGGACCGGGCCTCGGCTACGATATCGACCACGCCCGAAACTTCCTGGAATCGATCCGCGGCCGGCAAACTCCCGCCTCGGAGATCGAGGAGGGCCACAAGAGCACGATGCTCATCCACCTGGGGAATATCGCCCAGCGGACGGGTCGGGCGCTCAGGTGCGATCCCAAGACGGGCCGGATCCTGGATGACGAGGAGGCGATGCGATATTGGAAGCGTGAATATGAGCCGGGCTGGGAGCCCAAGGGAGAATGACCATGAAACGCATCTCTGTCTATGCGGCGGCTGCGGCGCTCATCTTGATGCAGGCAACGGTGGCGACCGCGCAAACCCGGCCCGCGCCGGACCCGCAGAACGCGGACATGATCAGCACGGCCGAGACCGGAAAGCGGATCGGAATTATCGGCCTCGACACTTCGCACGCGCCGGCCTTCACGCGCACATTCAACGCCCGGCATGCCCCGGCCGAGGATTACAGGGGCTTCCGCGTCGTCGCCGCTTTCCCCCGGGGAAGCCGGGACATCGAGTCCAGCACATCCCGGGTGCCCGGCTATATCCAGGATATGCGGGAAATGAACGTCGCTGTCGTCGATTCGATCCCGGCGCTGTTGAAGCTGGTCGATTTCGTGCTGCTTGAGAGCAACGACGGCCGCGTGCATCTGGAGCAGGCCTTGCCGGTCATCGAAGCAGGCAAGCCGCTGTTCATCGACAAGCCGATGGCCGCTTCCCTTGCGGACGTCATCGCCATCTTCGAAGCGGCCCAGGCGAAGAAAGTCCCTGTTTTCAGCGCTTCGTCGCTGCGCTGGATCCCCGGGGCCTTGGAGCTTCGCGGCGGCGCACAGGGGGTGATCAAAGGCGTCGACGCCTTCAGCTGGGCCTCCCTGGAACCGACCCATCCCGACCTCTACTGGTACGGTATCCATGGTGTCGAGATCCTTTACACCGTCATGGGGACCGGCTGCCGGACGGTGAGCCGTTTCCAGACGGAGGATACCGAGTT
Organism: Candidatus Desulfaltia sp.; assembly: GCA_035528895.1. GTDB lineage: Bacteria > Acidobacteriota > Aminicenantia > Aminicenantales > UBA8522 > UBA8522. The sequence continues at coordinate 1,371 of DATKXS010000124.1, read as the reverse complement.
CTGCGTGGGCCTGTGGGAAGGGGGACGCATCGGGACGGTCCGCGGGCTTCGCTCCAGCGAACACAGCTACGGCGGAACGGTCTTCGCCGAAAAAAAGGTCGAGTATCTGCCGATGATAAGCAGTTACGATCCGCTGCTGAAGGCGATCGCTCTGTTTTTCGCCACAGGCCGGCCACCCGTTCCAGAGGATGAGACGATCGAGATTTATGCCTTCATGAGCGCCGCCGACCGGAGCAAGGCCCGGGGCGGCGAGCCGGTCCTTGTCGCCGACGTGCTCGCCGAGGCCCGGGCCGAAGCGGCGAAGCGAAAGGAATAGGCCGGTGCGAACCAATCTGAGCTCATCAGCAGGGAAAAGGCCCATCCAAAAAGAGGGCTTCAATCCCCCGGCAAAATACCCCGTGGCAAGCCGAGGGGTATCCTCCAAAGGAGTCTCATGAAACCAACAGACCTGAAGCGAAGAGAATTTGTAAGGTATTCGGCCCTCGGACTCACCGGCGCGACACTGGCTCGGATGGGCGTTCCCCGCGACCTGGCAGCACCCGATTTGAAAAGCCCAAGGAGAGAAGATCCCATCTACCAAAAAGTGCTGGAAACTCCCCTCATCGATACGCATGAACATCTGATGAACGAATCGGAGAGGATTCAGGCAGGAAAGACCATCTGGGACAAAGCGAACGATTGGACCTTCCTTCTGAGTCATTATTTTGACTCGGATCTGGTGGTGGCCGGAATGAGTCAGGCCGATCATGATCATTTCTTTTCGACCGCTCTGGGTCTGCTCGACAAATGGAAGCTGTTTGAGCCTTTTTGGCCGTATGTGAAACATACGGGCTACGGACTCAACGTGCGTCATACTCTCAAGGACGTCTACGGGATCGATGATTTGACCGGGGAAACCGTTGGAAGGCTGGAGGAGGCCTATCATGCGGCCATTAAGCCGGGTTTTTACCGGCATCTCCTTCGGGATATCGGGAACATAGAATCCTGCCAGGTCAATCTCTGGCCGTTCCTGGAGTCAGAACAGCCCGATTTGCTGATGAGTGATCTCCACATCAGCGGGATGATCGAAGACAACTGGGATCCCCGGTATGCCCGGGAAGCAGGGATTGACGTGAAAACGCTCGAAGACTGGCACCGGGTGATCGATTATTGGATCAAGACCTACGGAAAAAAGGCCGTGGCGGTGAAATCAACGCTGGCCTATCAGCGGGATCTCGACTGCGTCCGGACTCCGCCTGAGGAAGTTGAAAAGTCATTCCTGAAAAAGCTCAACAAAGAACCCATGACCCCCGGTGAACAGAAGGCCCTGGAGGATCATCTTTTCTGGCACGCGGTGGACCGGGCGACCGAAATGGGCCTGCCCGTCAAGCT
>DATKXS010000123.1:0-3277 GCA_035528895.1 Candidatus Desulfaltia sp. | reverse complement strand
TGTCGTCGATGACCTTGTAGTTCTTGACGTACCCTTCCTCCCTGAGGATCTTGACGACCTCGACCCCTAGCCGGAAGGAGGGCATGTTGACTTCCCTCTTCTTGGATTTCGCGCCGTTACGAATCCGGGTGAGCAGATCTGAAATGGAATCCATGATTTGTTCCTTTCTCCGATGTCACCAGGACGATTTCGTAACGCCCGGGATCTCCCCTCTGAGGGCGAGTTCGCGGAAGCACAGGCGGCAGAGGTCGAACTTCCGGTAGTAGGCCCGGGAACGGCCGCAGAGCCGGCAGCGGCGGCGGATCCGTATCTCGTATTTCGGTTTCCTGACCATTTTGGCCATGCGCGCTGTAGTTGCCATGTTGACCTCGCTTCTCAAGCTTCCCGGAAAGGCATGCCCAGCTTCTTGAGGAGAGCCCGGGCTTCCTTGTCCGTCCTGGCCGTCGTGACGATGGTGATGTTCATCCCCCGCGACCGCTCGACCTTGGTGTAATCGATCTCGGGGAACACGAGCTGGTCGCGCATCCCCAAGGTGTAGTTGCCCCGGCTGTCGAAGGACGTGGCCGGGACGCCGCGGAAGTCCCGGACCCGCGGCAGGACGATGTTGACCAGCCGGTCGAAGAACTCGTACATTCTCCGGTTCCGGAGGGTGACGTAGCAGGCGATGGGCTGGCCCTTCCTCAGCTTGAAGGACGAGATGGACTTCTTGGCCCGCCCGATGCCGGGGAGCTGGCCGGTGATCAGGGCCAGCTCGGCCTTGGCCGTGTCCAGAAGCTTGATGTTCTGGATGGCGTCGCCGACGCCGACGTTGACGATGATCTTTTCCAGGCGGGGTACGGCCATGATATTCGTGATGCCGAGCTCCTTCTGGAGTTCGGGGACCACGTCTTTCCGGTATCTGTCAGATAAGCGGCTCATTGGGGCATCCTCACTTCTGCTTCTCGATCATCGTTTCGCACCGGTGGCAGAGCCGGATCTTGCTGCCATCCTCGAGCCTCTGGCTCCGGGGGCGCACGCCCTGCCCGCACTCCGGGCAGTAGATCATGACGTTGGACACGGCGATCGGAGACTCCTTCTCCATGACCCCTCCCTGAACGTTTTTACTGCGGTCGGCCTTGACGAAGTGCTTGCTGAAATTGATCCTCTCGACGATAACCCGGTTGGTTTCGGGATAGAGCATCAGGACCTTGCCCGTCTTCCCCTTGTCCTTGCCACGGATGACGACGACGAGGTCGTTCTTTTTAAGCTGGATTTTATGCATCACAGGACCTCTGGGGCGAGGGAGATGATCTTCATGAACTTCCGTTCCCGGAGCTCGCGCCCCACGGGGCCGAACACGCGCGTCCCCACGGGCTCTCCCGCCTTGTCGATGATCACCGCGGCGTTGTCCTCGAACCGGATGTAGGACCCGTCCTTGCGGCGCAGCTCCTTGCGGGTGCGGACGACGACCGCCCGGATGACCGTGCCCTTCCGGACCTTGCTCTCCGGGACGGCCTCCTTGACGGTCGCGGAGATGACGTCCCCGATCCTGGCGATCCGGCCGACGCTGCCGCCGAGCGGCGTGATGGCCATGATCCGCCGGGCGCCGGAGTTGTCGGCGACCTTGAGCATCGTGTTCATCTGGATCATTTCAACTCTCCGTCAACGATCTCGGACGCCGTTGCGGCAGGCGTCTTGCCGATGATCTCGAGGACGCGCCAGCGCTTCGTCTTGCTGATCGGCCGCGTCTCGATGATCCGGACGACGTCACCGAGCTTGCAATTTTCGGTCTCATCGTGAACGAGGAACGACTGCTTCCTCCGGATAGTCTTCTTGTAGAGAGGATGACGGATCTGACGTTCCACTTGGACCGTGACCGTCTTCTTCATCTTCTTAGCGACGACCTTCCCGATCTTGGTCGTCTTCCGCTTCTGTCCTGTGGTGTCCATGCGCTACTCCGTTACCTTCTGCGTTCGGTTCAAGAGCGTCTTGAGGCGGGCGATGTCCTTCTTGATGTTCTTGATCTTCATCGGGCTCTCCAGCTGCCCCAGGGACTTTTGGAAGCGGAGCTTGAAGAGCTGGTCGACAAGCTCCTCCTCCCGGTGCTTCATTTCGTCCACCGTCATCTCGTTCAGTTCTTTGATTCTCATTTGAGCTCTCTCGCTTCCCGGGAAATGAAACGCGTCTTGATGGACAGCTTGTGACCGGCCAAGCGCATGGCCTCCCGGGCATCCTCGAGCGAGACCCCTTCGAGCTCGAAGAGGATCTTGCCCGGGCGGATGACGTCAACCCAGAATTCGGGGTCGCCCTTGCCCTTCCCCATGCGGACTTCGGTCGGCTTCTTGGTGACCGATTTCCAGGGAAACGTCCGGATCCACAGCTTGCCCTTTCTCTTCATGTGCCGGGAGATGGTGATTCGGCCGGCCTCGATCTGGCGCGCGGACAGCCAGCCTGGTTCGAGGGCTTGCAAGCCGAACTCTCCGAAGGTCAGCGTGCCGCCCCGCAAGGCCTTGCCCCGCATGCGGCCACGCTGCTGCTTGCGATATTTGACTTTCGCGGGCATCAACATGGCTAGATCTCCTCGACCTCGGCCATCTGGGAGGTCATCTTGGGCTTTTCGACGTCACCCCGATAGACCCAGACCTTGATGCCGATCTGGCCGTAGGTCGTGAAGGCCTCGGTGCGGGCGAAGTCGATATCCGCCCGCAGCGTCTGCAAGGGGAGCCGCCCCCTCAGGTACCACTCCGAGCGGGCGATCTCCACGCCGCCCAGACGGCCGGCGCACATGACTTTAATGCCCTTGGCCCCCATTTTGAGGGCGAATTCCACGGCCTTCCTCATGGCCCGGCGGTAGGCGATCCGCTTCTCGAGCTGGACGGCGATGCTCTCGCCGATGAGGAGGGCGTTGAGCTCGGGCCGGTCAACTTCGCGGATATCGACGTAGACATCCCTCTTGGCGATCGTCTCCAGGAAGGCTTTGAGGCTCTCGATCTCCTTGCCGCCGCGGCCGATGATGATCCCCGGCCGGGCCGTGTGGATGATGACGCGGATCTTCGGACCGATGCGCTCGACGTCGATCTCGGCAACGCCGGCGTGGAAGTATTTTTCCTTGATGGCCTTCTTCATCCGCAGGTCCTCATGGATGAGCCGGGGGTAGTCCGGGCCCTTGGCGAACCAGCGGGACGTCCACTGCTTGTTGAAGCCGAGCCGAAACCCGTATGGATGCGTTTTCTGTCCCACGTCTTATCTCCCTTTTTCGTCGAGATAGATATGCACATGGCTCGTCCGCTTCTGGACG
>DATKXS010000122.1:0-3769 GCA_035528895.1 Candidatus Desulfaltia sp. | reverse complement strand
TGTTGCAGCAACGTGATAACTTCCGCTTCTAGCAACGTAAATACTTCCGGTCTGTAGCGGAACGCAGTAAGGTTCTCCTTGCGAACAAGGAGGACCGGATGGAAGAGGAGATCACGTTGAGGAAGCAAGAGCTGGAGCGGTTGAGGGTTCTTCACCAAGTGCTGGACGAGAAGATCACTCAGATCGATGCCGGTGGGATCTTAGGCATCACCGACAGGCAGGTAAGAACACTGCTGAGACGCGTCGAGGCTCACGGCGCGAAGGGCGTTATCCACTTGGGCCGAGGTCGGGTATCGCCGCGGAAGATGCCCCAGGAGACCGAAGACCGGATCGCGGGGATCATCCGGTCGAAGTACCCGGACTTCAGTCCGTTGCATGCGGCCGAGAAGCTCGAGGAACGTCACCGCATCAGGGTCAGCCGGGAGAAGGTGCGCCAGGTGATGATGTCCTGTGGACTGTGGAAGAGGAAGAGGCGGAAGCGGGAAGACCACGTCTGGCGGGAGCGGAAGCATCATGCCGGCGAGATGGTGCAGATGGACGGCTCACATCATGCCTGGCTCGAGGGTCGGGGACCGAAGCTCGTTTTGATGGGCTATGTGGACGATGCCACGGGCCGGCTCTACGGCCGCTTTTACGACCACGAAGGGATTTATCCGGCCATGGACAGCCTCCGGCGCTATATCGAGCTCTACGGGCTTCCCCTGGCCATCTATCTGGATAAACACAGCACTTACAAGACGACCAGGCAAGCCGATATGGATGAACTGCTGAAGGACCGGAAGGCCGAGACTCAGTTCGAGTGCGCCCTCTCGGAGCTCGGCATCCGGGTGATCCACGCCCACTCGCCGCAGGCCAAGGGACGGGTGGAGCGGGTCTTCAAGACACTCCAAGACCGACTGGTCAAGGAGATGCGGCTGGCCGGGATCCGGACGCTTGAAGAGGCGAATCACTTCATCGAGGAATATCTGGTGACCTTCAACCAGCGCTTCATGAAGGAGGCGTTGGAGGAAGGGGATCTTCACCGGCCGCTGCCGAAGTCGATCGTGCTCGAGGACATCCTCTGCATCAAAGGTCTGCGGACGATCAATGACGGCTACCTGATCAGGTGGAGAGGCCAAACGTACGTCCTGGGGAAGCGTTCCTTGACTGTCCGGCGCCAGAAGGTGACGGTGCTTGACAGATTCGACGGTCGACTGTCCTTCCGATTCAAGGGCCGGGACCTGGAGTATCGGCCAGCCCCGCAGCCTAAACCGGCCTCGCCCAAGCCCGTGGCGGTCAAGATAAGACCAAGACCTCCGAAGTACATCCCGCCTCCCGAACACCCCTGGAGGCACATGACCTTTGGAGCCGGGCATGCAAGATAGAACCGGAAGTTTTCATTTTGCTAAGAACCGGAAGTTTTTACGTTGCGTTGACAGCGACCGAAAAGGGATTGAAAGACCGGGGCAATCCGGGTAAACTCGGGAGGGGGAGGGTGCTTGGGGACAGGAAGGAAATTGAGAAGGAGCGAGTGGACATGCCAAAAAAGGACACGACTCGGGAAGGAGGCCCCATGAAAGAAACCGATACGGACGAAAAACAGACATCCCGCCACAAGGCCATCGACGCCGCGCTCTCCCAGATCGAGAAGCAGTTCGGCAAGGGCGCGATCATGAAGCTTGGGCAGAAGGGCGCGGCGGTGGCCGTCGAAGCCATCCCCACCGGCTCGATCGCCTTCGATATGGCCCTGGGCATCGGCGGCTTCCCGCGCGGGCGGGTCATCGAGATCTACGGCCCGGAGGCCACCGGCAAGACCACCCTGGCCCTGCACGTCATCGCCGAGGCCCAGAAGCGCGGCGGCCAGGCGGCGTTCATCGACGCCGAGCACGCCCTCTCTCCGGCCTACGCCGCCCGCATCGGGATCGACATCGACAACCTGCTCATCTCGCAGCCCGATTTCGGGGAACAGGCCCTGGAGATCGCCGAGGTCCTCGTCCGCAGCGGAGCGGTCGACGTCATCGTCGTCGACTCCGTGGCCGCCCTCGTCCCCAAAGCCGAACTCGAAGGCGAGATGGGCGATTCGCACATGGGGCTCCAGGCGAGGCTGATGTCCCAGGCCTTGCGCAAGCTGACGGCCATCGTCGCCCGGTCGAAGACCTGCTTCATCTTCATCAACCAGCTCCGGGAGAAGATTGGCGTATTCATCGGCAACCCCGAGACGACGACCGGGGGCCGGGCCTTGAAATTCTACGCGTCCTTGCGGATCGACGTCCGCCGGCTGGCCGTGATCAAGGATGGCGATAGTGTCGTCGGCAATCGGGCCAAGGTCAAGATCGTCAAGAACAAGATGGCCCCGCCCTTCCGCGAGGCCCAGTTCGACATCATCTTCGGGGAGGGCATTTCCCGGGAGGGCGACCTTGTGGACCTCGGGTTCGAGACCGGGATCCTCGACAAAGCCGGCACCTGGTACTCCTACAAGGGCGAGCGCCTCGGGCAGGGCCGGGAAAACGTCAAGAAGCTGCTCAGGGAGAACAAGGAGCTGGCCGCTCAGCTCGACGCGGAGATCCGGGTCAAGGTCGGCATGGTCGAGGATAAAACGGGCGGCGAAAAGCCCGCCTCGAAGTGAACAGCCGGGGGATATGCATGACCCCCATCACTGCCCGGGCAGCATCCCGCAAAGAGGACTTGCATTAAACCTACTTTTTGGTAGGATTTAGTGGAAAGAGGATAGGAACCGTGTTTCGGCGCAGGGATTTCCTGAAGATCGCGGGTTTCGGAGGGGCCGCCTGGGCGGCGTCACGAACCGTGCCTGCGGGAGCTCGGGAGTCCATCCCGCCACAGGAGGGAAAAACCATGAATTACACCGCCAAAGACTATTCCAAGCTCATCGGCATGCCCGGGTTCAGCGAGACGCTCCTCAAGAACCATTTCTCGCTGTACCAGGGCTACGTCACCAACACCAACAAGGTCCTCGACATCCTGGGCCTCATGGCCGCGGACGGCAAGACGGCGACCCCTGAGTACGCCGAGCTCAAGCGCCGCCTCGGCTGGGAATTCAACGGGATGAGGCTGCACGAGTACTACTTCGAGAACCTGGGCGGGGAGGCCGCGCTCGACCCGGCCGGCAAGCTTGGCCGGAAGATCGTCGGGCAGTTCGACGACTTCGAGTCCTGGGAGAAGGATTTCCGGGCGACGGGCGCCATGCGGGGCATCGGCTGGGTCGTCCTCTATGAGGACTTGACCAACGGCCGGCTGATCAACTTCTGGGTCAACGAGCACGACGTCGGCCACCCGGCCGGATGCCAGCCGCTGCTTATCATGGACGTCTTCGAGCACGCCTTCATGCTCGACTACGGACTGAAGAAGGCCGATTACATCGAGGCCTTCTTCAAGAACATCGATTGGGCCGCCGTCGGGTCCAGGATCAAATAAAAGTTCTTCTCCTGTTTTCGGGGGACCACGGCGGTGAGTATCACCCCTTTCCCCCCGGCCGCCGCGGCCGGGTGAGGACATGACCAAAGACGTCATCCGGGTCGAGAGGGTGCGTCCGCTCAACGACAGGAAGGCGGCCGGGCGCCCGCTCGTCGTCTATTGGATGCAAGCGGCCCAACGGGCCCGGACGAACCACGCCCTGGAATATGCCGTCGGCGCCGCGAACGAACTCCGGAAACCCCTGGTCGTCTTCTTCGCCCTGACCGAGGACTATCCCGAGGCGAACGAGCGTCACTACGCCTTCATGCTCGAAGGCCTCAAGGAGACGCAGGAAACGCTCCATGGCAGGGGCATCCCG
>DATKXS010000121.1:0-4759 GCA_035528895.1 Candidatus Desulfaltia sp. | reverse complement strand
AACGCCTTACCCGTCATTTTGCAGATCCGGCCTTTGCCACGGGTCCACTCGACGTCCAGCCGGAGCTGGTCGCCGGGAACGACCATCCGCTTGAACTTGGCCTTGTCGATCTTGCTCATGACGATGAATTTGCTCTCCGGGTCGGGGATGGAGCTGAAGAGGAGGATGGCGCCGGCCTGGGCCAGGGCCTCGATGATGAGGACCCCGGGCATGATCTTCCATTCCGGGAAATGGCCTTGGAAGAATTGTTCGTTGCAGGTCACGTTCTTCAGGGCGACGATGGACTTTGCTGGAACCATGTCGACGACGCGGTCGACAAGCAGGAAGGGGAAACGGTGGGGCAGGAATTTCGAGATCTGTTCGATGGTGATCATGGTCAAACCTCGTTAGGTACTACTTACTTCTTGGCCGGGGGGGCGGCCTTCAGGGCGTCGTACCGCCGGAGGACCTCGGCGGTCAGGTCGAGCGCCGGGCTCATGAACGCGACCCCGCTCTTGCCCAGGTCAAAGACGAGGTCAAGCCCCTTGTCTTTCCGGATCGGTTCGATGATGGGCATGATCTCGCTCTGGAGCTGGTCCAGGACCCTCGCCTGGAGCTCCTGCATGATCCGTGACGCGTCCTCGGCCATCCGTTTCCGTTGCGTCTGCGCTTTCTGGATGTCGACCTGGAGGGCAGCGGCCGCCGGGGCAGTCAGGGTCAGCTGTTGCGCGCTCAGCTTGTTCTGAAGCTGCTTGATCTGATCGTCCAACCGCATGATGCTCTCGGTATGCTTTTTGTCTTCCGCCAGGAGCTGGTCCAGCACGCGCTTGCCTTCCACCGACTTATCGAGGATATCTTGGGAATCGACGATCCCCAGCTTGCTCGCCTCCTGGGCGGGGACGAACCCGGCGAACCCGACGGCGGCCGCCGCTATCAGCGTGATGATCCGAAGTTGTCTTCCCATATCGAAACCTCCTGTCGGGGAATGGGGGCGTGCGCCTAAAATGTCGTGCCCACGGCGAAACGGAAAGCGAAATCCGGATCGTTCGAAAGGATCTTCTTGTTGTTGTAGGAGAAAATCAGGCGGAAGGGCACTCTCAGGGCCGGGACGAAGAGCCGGGCTTCGATGCCCATCGACGAGTACATGTCTTTGAACCTGAGCGTGTCGCTATAGGGGATGGAATTTCCCAAGTCGTAGAAAAAGATGGCGTAAAGAGGGCCGCCGACGGGGATGATATACTCCGCGTTGAAGATCGCGGACTTTTCGCCGCCCAGGTTGTATCCGTTCGCGTTTCGGGGCCCGATCGAGTAGACCTCGTAGCCGCGGATCGAACGCTCGCCGCCGAGGAAGAACTTCTCCCAATACGGGACCTCGGAGTTGTTCATCGCCTTGATGAATTGGTACTGAGCGTGGAAGCCGATGACATGGGCCTTGGGACCGCGGCCGAGGATCGGGTGGTAATAGGTGAACTCGACCTGGGGCTTGATGAGGTCGATCTCGCCGCCGAGGAAGTTGCCGGCGTACTTCATGCTCAGCGAGTATTGCGTGCCATGTGTCGGCGTCAGGGGGCTGTCGATGGTCGACCGGAAGATCATCGGGCTGATCGAGCTCTCAAAGAACGTGCCGGAGCTGTAGATCGATGATATCGTCATCCCTTCGGGATAGGAGACGCTGACCTTTTGGATGGTATACATCAAGCTCGCCCGCCACATCCCGAAAAGCCTCGTCCCGGTCGTGAGGTTGATGCCTTTCGTTTTCTGCTTATAAAGGCCGAGCGAGCTGTAGTCGGTTTTTCGATCATAAATGTTGAAACCCGCCGTGATGGGCTTGTCGAAGAGATACGGCTCGGAAAAACCGAACGAATAATTCTTGACGAGCTTGCCCTGCTGGGCGGTTAACTCCAAGGTCTCACCGGCGCCGAGGAAGTTGACCGTGGAGTAGCTGAAAGCCACGAACGTGCCCTCGTAGCCGCTGTACCCGGCTGTGAACTGGATGTTGTTCCGCTGGAGCTCCTTGACGTTGACTATGACGTTCATCTTGGTCGGGTCGTCCGGGTTAGGCTGGATATCGGGGTCTTTCTCGAGGTCGACGAGCCCGAGCTGTTTGATCCTCAGGATGCTGTTCTTGAACATGCTCAGGCTGAAGCGGTCGCCCTCCCGGATCATCATCTCCCGCCGGATGACCTTGTCCTTGGTGTAGTTGTTGCCGCGGAAATCGAGACGGTTGAGGTAGGCGACCTCCCCTTCGACGATGTTGAAAGTGACGTTGACGACCTTCCGCTTGGGGTCGAGGTTCTCGATGGGAATGACCTGGATGTAGATGAAGCCGCCGTCCCGGTAGACCTCGGAGATGTCGTCGACACTCTTTTCCCGGCTCTTGGTGCTGTAGACCTCCCCAGGCAGGAGCTTGACCAGGGACCGGAGAAACTTGACGTTAATGGCCTTGTTCCCCTCGACTTTGATCTCTCCGACCCGGTAGAGATAGCCGGCGGTGACGGGGATGGTGAGTCGCATCATCTTCTGCTTCTTGAATACGAGCGACCGTTTCTCGATCTCCTCGATCCGCGGCTGGCCGACGGCGGCTTCCATGTAGCCGTTCTGCTGGTATTTCTTCTTGATCAGATCGATGTCGTCGGTAAGCTTGTTCTGCTTATAGACGTCCTTGCCCAGTACCCAGTTGAACAGGCTGTGGGGCCGGTTGTCCTTCATCGACCACTTGAGCTCGCTTTCCGGGAGCTTGGTCGTACCTTCAAAGACGACGTCCCCGACGCGGACTTTAGGGCCCTCGTCGATCTTGATCAGGACGTTCACCTCGTTCTTGCCCTGCTTGACGATCTCCGTTTCGATCTTCGAGGCCAGGAGCCCCTTCTCGAAGAGGAGGTCGGTGATGGTTTCCTCGATCCGCTGAACCTTATCGGGACTGTAATAGGAATAAGGCAGGATGGCCTGGTCCTTCTCCTTCAGCTTGTCGATGATGGCTTTTTCCTTGACCTTCTTGCCCGTTTTATAGGTGATGGCCTTGACGATCGGGTTCTCCTCGACCGTGATCCGGACGATCCGCCCCCTCGTCCCCTGGGTCTCCTCGAACTTGATATTCGAGAAAAACCCCGTCGACCAGAGGACGCGGAAGTCCCGGCGGAACTGGTCGGTGACGTAGTAGTCGCCTTCCCGTACCGTCAGATAGTAGAGGATCGTCTCCGGCGTCACCCGATCGTTACCGACGATCTCGATCTTCTCCAGGATCTCCTGCGCGGACAGCAGACCGGGGAGGATGAGGAGCAAGAGGGCCAGGACGAACTTTTTCATGACGGATTTCCTTCTATCATATACCATATCGGCCTGTTTTTTTCAAAAGCCGGACCCAGGGCAGCCGAGGACCTCATACCCTGATTAACTCGGGTGGGAGGATAAAAGTTTCAGCTCGCCCGCCTCCATCATATAGACCTTGTGACAATAACGGGCGATCTTCTCGTTATGGGTGACGAGGATGGAGGACAGTCCCCTGCGCTCGTGGAGGTCGAGGACGAGCCGGAGCACTTTCTCCCCGGTCTTCCAATCGAGGTTGCCGGTCGGCTCGTCGGCCAGCAGGAGCCGCGGTTCGTTGACGAGCGCCCGCGCGATGGCCACGCGCTGCTGCTCGCCGCCGGATAGCTGGCCCGGCCGCGAATAGGCCTTGTCCTCGAGCGCGACATCCTTAAGGATGTCGCGGGCCTTGAGGAAAGCCTCCTTTTTCGGAACGCCCCGGATCATCAGGGGGAAGCTGACGTTCTCAAGGGAGGTGAACTCGGGGAGAAGGTGGAAGACCTGGAAGACGAAGCCGATCTTGCGGTTGCGGACCCCTGCGACCTCCCGGTCCGTCCCCGCGAAGAGGTCGTCCCCGTCGAGAAGGACGCGTCCCTCCGAAGGCCTGTCGAGGGCGCCGAGGAGGTTGAGGAACGTCGTCTTACCCACCCCCGAGGCTCCCATGATGGCCGCAAGCTCACCCCGCTCGAGCTCGAAATCGAGGCCTTCAAAGACGCAAAGTTCGCCCTTCGGGAGGGGATACGATTTCCCCAGTCTTTCGGCGACGAGGACGCGGTCACTCATATTTCAACGCCACCACGGGATCCACTTTGGCTGCCCGGCGGGCCGGGAAAAGGGTCGACACGAAGCTGATCAACAGCGTGACTCCGACGATGAGGGCCAGGTCGAGGGGCCTCAGCCGGAACGGGACGTAAGAGATCTGATAGATGTCCACGGGAATCTTGATGAGTTCGAAGGCGTTGGCCAGGGCGCACCAGCCGAGGCCGAGGAAGACGCCCAAGGCCGTCCCGATGACTCCGATCAGCGCCCCCTGGTAGAAAAAGATCCGGTTGATCGACCGGGGCGTCGCGCCCATGGCCATGAGGATGCCGATGTCTCGGGTTTTCTCCATGACCATGAGGATGAGCGTGGCGATGATGTTCAGGGCGGCTACGATGACGATCAGGGTGATGGTCAGGAACATGATGTTCTTCTCGAGCTTCAGCGCCGAGAAAAGAGACTTGTTGAGCTCCATCCAGGTCGTGATGTAGACGACAGGCGGCAGGGTCGCCTGGATCTTCTCGCCGATGGCTGGCGCGGCAAAGATGTCCCGCAGCTTGACCTGGATGTAGCTGGCCCGGCCTTCGAGGCCGAAGAGCTTCTGGGCGACACCGACCGAGACGAGGGCCGTGGAGTTGTCGAATTCGTAAAGCCCGGTGTTGAAGATCCCTGTCACCTGGAACCTCTTCGTTTTTGGCAGGAGGCCCAGCGGGGACAG
>DATKXS010000120.1:0-31565 GCA_035528895.1 Candidatus Desulfaltia sp. | reverse complement strand
AACCGGTCCAATTCTTGAATCGCCTTCTCATCGGAGACGATGGCAAGAAGAATATCCCGGCCTTCATCCGACCGGCCGATGGTCTCGACCCGCACCCGTGGCGATGTCCGGGCCAGCTCGTGAAAGTAGCCGTGGATGGTCTCCACGTTGGAGAGTTCCCCCGGAGCGCCGACGATGTGCTTCAGGAATTTTGAAGGGGATATGACCGTCTTCGACTCGGGCACATAGGCCACCCAGGGATTGCTGAAGCGTGTTTCTGTCACAAATTTGGCGATAGCCTCGACCGAGCCGGGCTCCGGGTTGTCGGGAGAATAGGGATTCTGGGCGAAAAGCAGGGTTGCGCCCAGCAGAAAAACGCATAAAGAGCGCAGCATCAGAGTCAACCGTTGTCTCATGTGGGCCTCCAGAGGCGAAGATTATTTCGCGAGTCCGGCATGAAAGTCAATGGCAGAAAGGTTGGACGATCTCAGACGGTGCTGATCTTTTCCAGGCCGTGCAGATAGGGGCGGAGGCCCTCGGGAATCCACACGGAACCGTCCGCCTGCTGATAATTCTCGAGGATGGCGCTCGCCGTCCGACCGACAGCCAGCCCTGAACCGTTCAAAGTATGGACGAATTCCGGCTTGGCTTTGGGTTCTTTGCGGAAGCGGATGTTGGCGCGGCGCGCCTGGAAGTCCGTGCAGTTGGAGCAGGACGATATTTCGACGAAGTTTTCCCGGCTCGGCATCCAGACTTCGAGGTCGTAGGTCTTGCTGCTGGCAAAACCGAGATCAGCCGTACAAAGCGAGACAACACGGTAGGCCAGTCCCAGCCGTTTCAGCACTTCTTCGGCCGCCTCGGTCATGCTTTCCAGCTCATCAAAGGACCTCTCCGGCCTAGAAAAAATCAGCAACTCGACCTTGTTGAACTGGTGCTGACGGATAAGTCCACGGATATCCTTCCCGTAGGACCCGGCCTCGCTCCGGAAGCACGGCGTGTAGGCGACGAACCGCTGGGGCAGGATGTTCCCGTCAAGGATCTCGTTCCGATAGATGTTCGTCAGCGGGACCTCGGCCGTCGGGATCAGGTACAACTCATAGCCTTCAAGCTTGAACAGGTCTTCGGCAAACTTGGGCAGGTTCCCGGTGCTCGTCAGGCTGGCTTCATTGGCGATGAAGGGCGGGATGACCTCCATGAAACCCTTCTCCCGAGTGTGAATATCGAGCATGAAATTGATGAGGGCCCGTTCGAGCAGCGCTCCGGCGCCGAGATAGACGGCAAAACGGGAGCCAGCGATCTTGGCCGCCCGTTCGAAATCCAGGATCCCCAATCGCGTGCCTATATCCCAGTGGGCCTCCGGCTCAAAAGGGAATTCCGGGACCTGGCCGACGACACGTTCCACCACATTGTCTTCCGAGCTTTTCCCGATCGGCACTGAATCGTGCGGAATATTGGGGATGGCCAGGCCCAGCTTGCTCGAACTCGTCGGAATCCCCTTCATTTCCTCGCTGATCCGGTCGATCTCGTCCCCGATTTTCTTGCTTTCCTGGATCAAGCCTTCGACTTCTTTACCTTCTCTCTTGTCCTTGATGATCTGCTCAGACAGCCTGTTCTTCCGGGCCCTGAGTTCCTCAAGTTCCCGGAGTTTCTCCCTTTCTTTAAGAGTCACTTTCCGGAATTCATCCAGGAATGGCCCGAAGGGACCACGGGTTTCGATCTTTTTCTTGATTTCGGCGAAGTCCTTGTCATCTCGGACGAATTTGGGGTCTAACATCTCCGCCGATTATACCAAAAGCCATGATGCCTGTCACGGCGAGAAACGGCCGGGCTCGTTTGAAGATTATGTCAGCGGCTCTGTTCTCATTGCACAGCCCGCCGTTCTTATGTATAGTGGGAAAAACCATGGCCGACAGGTTTTCGTCGATCGCCGCGCGGATGGACCGGCTCTACGAGTTCGACCGCGAGCCGGTCTCCGCCGACAAGCTCCAATCGGGCGGGAAATTCGCCGGTCTGTTCGCCGGCGAGCACGTGGCCGCCACCGAGTTCGTGATCGGCGCCTTCTTCGTCCTTCACGGCGTCACCGCCCGAGACCTGCTGATCGGGCTCCTTGTGGGCAACCTCCTGGCCATCCTTTCCTGGACTTTCATCTGCGCGCCGATCGCTGTCCGGACCCGGCTGACCCTGTACTGGTACCTACGGAAGATCGCCGGTCCAGGGCTGACCTTCATCTACAACCTGGCCAACGCCGTCCTCTACTGCATTCTGGCCGGAGCGATGATCTCCGTCGCGGCGACTGCCGTTGGCCTCGCCTTCCAAATCAAGACTCCCTCGCTCAACGATGTTCTGCCGAACAGCCTCGCCTGGGTTCTCCTGACCTTCGCCATCGGGTCTCTTTTCGTCGTCCTGGCCATCCTGGGTTTCGAGAGACTGAGCCGGTTTGCCGAAGTCGCCTCGCCCTGGATCTTCATTGTCTTTATCGCCGGGGCGGTGGCCATGCTGCCGCGATTGGGAGTCCATCCCAGCCTCGACAACTTCTGGGAGATCGCCACGACCAAGGTCTGGAACGGCGTCCCGGTTGCGGGGCAGGACCGATTCGGCCTCTGGCACATCATGTTCTTCGCCTGGTTCTGTAACCTGGCCATGCATATCGGCCTCTCTGACCTGGCTCTCTTCCGGTATGCCAAACGATGGACATACGGCCTCTATTCCGCCTTCGGGATGTATCCAGGACATATGCTCGCCTGGATCTGTTCGGGAATCATGGTCGCGGCGGTGGGACGCGAGATGAACCCCGGGTTGATGGCCTTCGAGGCGGCTGGACTGGCGGGTGTGGCGGGAGTCCTCCTCGCCGGCTGGACAACGGCCAACCCGACGCTCTACAGGGCCGGCCTGGCCCTCCAGGCGATCACGCCGAACTGGCCGCGCTGGAAAGTGACCCTGTTCGCCGGGATGATCACCACGGTCCTCTCCTGCTTCCCCGTTTTCTTCCTGAAGCTCCTCGATTACGTGGCCATCTATGGGCTTGTGCTGATGCCCATCGGGGCCATCGTCTTCGCCGAGCACTGGCTTTTTCCGCTCTTCAAGCTCGAACAGTATCGGGCCGAAAAGCGCGGCTGGGTCTTCAACTGGATCGCCCTGGCCGTCTGGACAGGCACACTCGTCATCTGCTTCCTTCTGCCCGTTCATCTCTTCTTCCGCTGGCTCCCGGGCTATTTCATCGCCCTTATTTCTTACACCATATTGAGTGCCATCCGGAGAAAATAGAGTGGCGAAAGTCGTGCTGGGGTCAATTTCATTGATCAGCCTGGCCGCTTGTCTTGTCTCGGCAATACTGCATTTCCTGGGGAGGCTCTCAGCGCCGGATTTCAAGCTGTTTTTTTTGCTGGGCTCTATCGGTTGGTTTGTTTTCGCCATTCTCTGGGCGAAGGCCCGCAGATAATTTAAATAATTGGGGCCAGTACGTTAACCTGAATTATTCATAAAATGATGAGTAAAAAATTCCCTCTCCCTGGACGGGAGAGGGTGATTGTAAAAAGACACCCCCCTCCCCCTCCTTTAACCTCCCCCCTACTTGGGGGGAGAGGAGAGGAGGGTAGCTTGTCGACCTCCCACCAGGGGAGGGGGTTATTTTTCGCATTATTTGTGAATAGATCAGGTTTAGAAACGCATTAATTTGTGATGCGTTGTCACTTCGTTTCGCAATGATATAAAATTTAGTGCGTTCATAATAGATAGAGCAAAGCGAGGCAATCTCATGGGAAAAACCGGGTCTGACGAAAGACAGATCGGCGGCAAGGCGCTCCTCATCACCGGTGGGGCCGGGTTCATCGGCAGCAACTTTATCCGTCATCTTCTCCGGACTTACCCGGGCGTCCGCGTGGTCAACCTCGACAAACTCACCTATGCGGGGAACCTTGACAACCTCAGGGACGTGGAGAAAGATCCTCGCTACGAGTTCATCCGTGGTGATATCCGGGATAAAGACCTCGTCCGAGACATCTATAATAAGGTCCAGGGAGTCGTCCATTTCGCCGCCGAGACCCATGTGGACCGCTCCATCCTGGACGCCGGCGAGTTCGTCCTGACCGATGTCTTCGGGACCTTCGTCCTCCTCGATTCTTTGAAGGCGGCGCCGCAAATCGAGTTTTTCGTTCATATATCCACCGACGAGGTTTACGGCAGCCGCGATCAGGGATTCTTCAAGGAGGATGACCCGCTTCATCCCTCCTCTCCCTATGCCGCCAGCAAGACGGGGGCCGACCGCCTCGCCTACGCCTACCACGTCACCCATGAACTTCCCGTCATCATCGCCCGCCCGAGCAACAATTTCGGTTCCCATCAAGACCCGGAAAAGTTCATCCCGCTGTTCGTGACCCGGGCGATGGAGGACCAGGCGCTCCCCCTATACGGAAAGGGAACGAACGTCCGTGACTGGCTGTACGTCGCGGACAACTGCCGGGCCATCGATCTCCTCATGCGCCGCGGCCGGGCCGGCGAAGTCTACAACGTCGGTGCGGGGAACGAGGTTCGGAATATCCATCTGGCCGAGCGGATCTGCGACCTTCTCGGCAAGCCGCACAGCCTGATCACCTTCGTGACCGACCGGCTCGGCCATGACCGGCGCTATGCCCTCGACTGCCGCAAAATTCGGGCGCTCGGCTGGCAGCCGGAGACGCCGTTCGAAGAGGGGCTGGCCGCGACGGTCCGCTGGTACAGAGAGAATGAGGAGTGGTGGCGAAGGATCAAGGACCGCAGCCGCGACTTCCAGACTTTTTATGATACCTACTATAAAGATAAAAAGTAGGCGATTTTACTTGCCGTGATCATAGTCCGGACTGTCATTGAGTGCGAACGATGCAAAGATGTCCTTACGAGTGGAGCGAGGCCATCTCCCCCCTGTCATTGCGAGGCATCTTGGATGCCGAAGCAATCTCCATTGGTCCAAGAGCGAAGATGAAGTGAGAATAAACGAGCGTTCTAGGAGTCGTTATTCATGAACAGAAATGAAGTGCGAATATTGCGTTTATATAATGACGAATAAAGCCAACAGGGTCTTATATACCGGCATCACCAGTAATTTAAAAAGAAGGACTTATGAACACAAAGAAAAAATGATTGAAGGCTTCACGAAAAGATATAATATCAATAAGCTCGTATACTACGAGGTGTATGAAGACGTGTCTGCCGCCATCGCAAGAGAGAAAACGATAAAAGGAGGATCGCGTCAGAAAAAGACTGATTTGATTACCAGAATGAATCCCTCTTGGGATGATCTTTATGATAAACTTTGAGATTGCTTCGCTGCGCTCGCAATGACAAAGTGTGGAGAGGGATGACAAGGTATGGAGAAGAATGACAAAGTGTGGAGAGGACGTTCTATTGAGTTTAAAGTACCGCCGCAAATCCCCGGACGTAAGTCCGTGGATGGAGTGGGTTCCGACGGAGTCGGACATGCGAAGCATGCACGGGAGGATTCCCCGGACGTGAGTCCGGGGTTTAGATTCAATACAAGAGTGTGGGGGATGTCTCCCCGGATAGAAGCGTTTCCATCTATTCAATGACTGGAGGACGAATGAGAGTACTGATCACCGGGATCACGGGTTTCGCCGGGAGCCACCTGGCCGAATACATCCTGGACCGGCACCCCGATGTCGAGGTCTTCGGCATCGTCCGCTGGCGCAGCCGGATGGAAAATATTTCGCACATCCGGGACAAGATCGAGCTCTGTGAAGCCGACCTCAAGGACATGGTCTCGCTCCAGGGCTGCCTGGCCCACATCAAACCGGACCGGATCTTCCACCTGGCCGCCCAGAGCTTTGTCCCGACCTCCTGGACGTGTCCAAGCGAAACCTTCGCCATCAACGCCACCGGCCAGATCAACCTCTTCCAGGCGCTTCTCGGCCTCAAGCAGTCCCCTCGTATCCAGATCGCCGGCTCGAGCGAGGAGTACGGCCAGGTCTTTCCCGACGAGATTCCGATGAAGGAGACCAACCCTCTGCGTCCGCTGAGTCCTTATGCGGTCAGCAAAGTGGCCCAGGACCTCCTGGGATTTCAATACTTCAAGAGCTACGGCCTGCCCGTGGTCCGGACGCGCGGTTTCAACCATACCGGCCCGCGGCGCGGCGAGGTCTTCGTCACCTCATCCTTCGCCAAACAGATCGCCGAGATCGAAAAAAAGAAGAAAGAGCCTGCCATCCGGGTCGGGAACCTCGATGCCCAGCGCGATTTCAGCGACGTCCGCGACATCGTCGAGGCCTATTGGCTGAGCCTGGAAAAGGGAGAGCCCGGCGAGGTTTATAACATCGGCTCGGGTTTCGCCCGGACCATTCGCGAGGTCCTGGATATCCTTCTCTCGCTGAGCAGGGTCGACGTGCGGATCGAGGTGGACCCGAAAAGGCTCCGGCCGTCCGATGTCCCCATCCTCCTGGCGGATTCCTCGAAGTTCATCAGCCTGACCGGCTGGAAACCGCGGATTCCTTTCGAGCAGACACTTCGTGACCTGCTTGACTACTGGCGGGAGCGCGTTTGAGGAGATGATCAAGCGGCGGGTTTTCATCACCGGTGCCACCGGGTTCGCCGGACGGCACCTGATGGCCTCACTGCCCCCCTTGGAGAACATCATCTATGGCACCGCTTATCCCCAGCCTCCCCACCCGAACGAGAAAAACATCCGCCACCTCGACTTCCGCTCCGAAAGGGACGTCTTCGAAGCCGTCAAGTCCGCCCGGCCGGAATGGGTCTTCCACCTGGCGGCGGTCTCCAACGTCCGGCAATCCTGGGAGAGGAAGAAAGAAACCATGGAGACGAACGTCATGGGGACGTTCTTTCTGTTTGAAGCCGTTAAGAAATTCGCGCCCGAAGCCCGGATTCTCTTCATCTCCTCTTCCGATATCTACGGCTTCATTCCCGGACCCGAAGGCGCGGCGGCCCGGCCCTTTTCCGAGGACGACCCGTTCCAACTGGTCAGCCCTTACGCCTTGAGCAAGTTCGGCGGCGAGCTCATGGCCGGATTTTACCGCCGCTGCGAAGGTCTGGATGTAGTCATCGCCCGGCCCTTTCCCCACACGGGTCCGGGGCAGAGCCCCGATTTCGTCTGTTCGGATT
The DNA here is from genome assembly GCA_035528895.1 of Candidatus Desulfaltia sp. GTDB lineage: Bacteria > Acidobacteriota > Aminicenantia > Aminicenantales > UBA8522 > UBA8522. The sequence goes on along the minus strand of DATKXS010000120.1, from coordinate 24,482 downwards.
GGGCGCGGCAGATCATCCGGATCGAACGCGGCAGCCAGGAGCCGGTCATCCGGGTGGGTAACTCCGACGTGCTCAGGGATTTCACCGACGTCCGCGATACCGTCCGCGCCTATATCTTGCTGCTGGAAAAGGGGAAAGCGGGAGATGTCTATAACGTCTGTTCCGGCCGGGCCACCGCCCTGCGCGAGATCCTCGAGATCCTTCTTTCCTCCGCGACCAGGGATGTGCGCGTCGAGCAGGATCCGGAGAGGCTCAGGAAGGTGGATATTCCCCATCTCGTCGGCGACAACCGGAAAATCCGGGCGGAAACGGGCTGGGAGCCGGGCATTCCCCTCGAGCGGACTCTGGCCGATATCCTGGATTACTGGCGTGTCCGGCCTTAAATACCGAGCTCCAGCTGCTTGTCCCGCCTTTCCTTCTCGATCTCCCGAAGGACTTCGGGGGTGACGTCGTCCGTCGGATAGAGGCCATTGAAACAGGCCGCGCAGAAGTGGGTCAGCTTGGGGTTCCCCTTTCGAACGGCCCTTTTCAGGTTTTCCAGAGGCTGATAGATGACCTTGTCGGCTCCGATCTTGCGGGCGATCTGGTCGGCGGAGGCGTCGCGGGCGATGAACTCCGTCCGGGTTTGCATGTCGATTCCGTAGACGCAGGGATAGCGGAGCGGGGGGGAATAGACGGCGAAGTAAACCTTCTTGGCGCCGCATTCCCGGGCCAGGTCGATGATGGCCCGCGAGGTGTGGCCGCGGACGATGCTGTCATCGACGAGCAGGATGTTCTTTTCCTTGAACTCGGAGGCGATGGGATTGAGCTTCATGCGCACCGAGCTCCGGCGCTTTTTATCGGTCGGCATGATGAAAGTGCGGCCGATGTAGCGATTCTTGACCAGCGCTTCCCGGTACTTGAGGTTGAGGGCGCGGGCGATCTCGATGGCGGCGTCGCGGGCGGAATCCGGCACCGGCACGACGACGTCGATCTTGAGGTTGTATTTTTTGATCTCCTCGGCCAGGAGGCGGCCGAGTTCGACCCGGCAGAGATAGACGTTGACGTTGTCGATGAAAGAATCGGGCCGGGCGAAATAAACCCACTCGAAGAGGCAGGGCGAATGCGGACAGTCGGCGATCCGGCGGCTGTGGAGAGTCCGGTCATGGTCGAGGAATAGGGCGCCGCCCGCCTCGACGTCCCGGATCTGGGTGAAGCCCATGATGTTCAGGGAGACGCTCTCGGAGGCGAACGCGCTCGAGGGGACGAGACCGTCGTTGCGGACGCCATAGACCAGGGGTTTTATCCCGAAGGGATCGCGGAAAGCGACCATGCCCTGCTCGGCGATGTAGGCGACGACCGAGTAGCTGCCCTTGACCTGACCGAAGACCCCTTCGACAGCCTTGAAGACAGTGTTGGGGGTCAGCCTTTTAGTGCGCTGGGCGGCCAGTTCCTGGGCGAAGACATTGAGGATGACTTCGACGTCATTGTCGGACGTGAGGATGCGGTGGTATTTTTCGAATAGGTCCTTCTTGAGCTGTTTGTAGTTGATGACGTTGCCGTTGTGGGCCATGATGATACCGTAAGGCGAGTTGACCATGAACGGCTGAGCGTCGTCGCCCTGGCCGCCGCCGATGGTCGGATAGCGGGTGTGTCCGATCCCGATATTCCCCTTCAGACGCAGGACGTTTTCGGGGGTGAAGATGTCTTGGACGAGGCCGTTCCCCTTTTTCGTGTGAAAGCGGCCGTCGTAGGTGATGATGCCGGCGGAATCCTGGCCGCGATGCTGGATGGCCAGCAAGCCCTGGTAGAGGTCACGGAACGCGTCCGCGTTGCCGTATAGACCGATGACGCCGCACATTTCTGATTATTATTATAATATTTATGTGTTTTATTCTCAATCGGCAGCCAGGGCGGAGAGAAGCTCTCGGGGCGTCGCCGTGGCCGTGCCGATCTTTCCCACCACGATCCCGGCCGCGGCGTTGGCGATCAGGGCGGCTTCCCGGATGGTCGCCCCGCAGAGAAGCGCCAGGCCGGCGGCCCCGATGACGGTGTCTCCGGCGCCGGTGACATCGAAGACCTCCCGCGCCACCGTCGGGATGTGGATGGGTTTCCGGTCCTGCTCGAAGACCGCCATGCCCTCTTCTCCTCGCTTGATGATGAGGTAGCGACTCGAGATCAGGGAAAGGATTTCCGCACCGGCCTTTTCGACTTCGGCCTCGGTGCGGCAGTCATGACCGACGATCTTTTCGGCCTCGAAATGGTTGGGCGTGATTAGGGTCACGGGCGAAAAGAGCAGGAAATGAGGGACCTTGGGGTCGACAAAGACCGGGATGCGCCGCTCCTCGGCCAGGGACAGCGTCTTGGCCATCAGGGAGGGGTTGACGATGCCCTTGTTGTAATCGGAAATGAGCAGGCCGTCGTACTCCTCGAGACGGAGATGATCCAGGATTTTTTTCTCCATCCCGGCCGACAGGGTTCCCTTTTTTTCGAGGTCCACCCGGACGACCTGCTGATGGTGAGCGATGATCCTGGTCTTGACCGTCGTCGGTCGCGACCGGTCGACGAAGATGCCCTGGCTGCCGGCGGCGTTGTCCCGGATCCAGCGGCCCTCCGGATCGTTGCCGACGACACCGGTGAGGAGGGGTGTCGCGCCCAGACTGTGCAGGTTCTGGGCGACGTTACCGGCCCCGCCCAGGCACAGGGAGTCCTTCTGGACTTCCACCACGGGCACGGGAGCTTCCGGGGAGATTCGGGAGACGGCTCCCCAGATGTAGCGATCGAGCATCAGGTCCCCCAGGACAAGGACTTTCTTGGTCTTGAATTTTCGGATCACGCGGACAAATCGGTCGCGATCAGGGGTGGTCATTTTCACGGTTCATCCTCTCGCCAAAAAATTGGGTTGGAAATGATCCAGGGGAAGTCCCCGGCCAAAGGGGTTCGACCCCGGAGATAGATCTCAATCCGGTACGCCCCGGGCTCTTCCGGCGCGAAGGAGATCTCCCGGCCTTCCGACCGCAGCACGGGTTCTCCGTTCCGGAGCAGCCGAATTTCCAGGCCATGAGGGAAGTCCGCTTCGGCTCGAAGCCGCAGGCGGGGAGTGGCGGTGAACGAAACGGCGCTCCCCATCGGGAATCGGGTTTCCCCTCCCTCCGCCCAAAAGAGGAAACCGCCCGCCGGCCGGGCGGCATCGACAGCGCAGTAGAAGCGGCCCCGGCGGAGCGCGGAAAAAACTTGGCTCTTGGCCTCAGCGAACGTCTTGGCCAGGGGCTCCCCGAGAAGAACATGGAGCCTGAAGCAGGAGAAAAGAGCCCCGTAGGCCAAATGGGCATCGGTGCTGAAGTATCCGTAGACATTCCGCGCGGCGCTTAACTCGTCCCATTTCCGGAGAGTTTGGACCGGCCGTTCCAGCGTCTTAAGCAGAAACAGTCGGGGGTTGAACAGAAGGGCGGGGAGATACGGGAGCGCGGAGAGAAAATTCTTCTTGATCATGGAATCGGAATCGACGATCTCGATCCCGCCGGGATCGCCGGTGCCTCCCCAGGACCAGCGGGTCTTGGAGAAAGGATGAGCGATGATCGAGAACCCTCCGGCGGCCGCGACCTGCCGGGCCGCCAGTTCGGCGTCCTGGGCGAACGTCCCTTCGGGTTTTGCAAAATCCAGGGCGACCATGTGTCCCCGGCTCACCGAGAGCTCGCTTCCGGCGAGGACGAGGACGTTTTCCTTCCATCCCTGTTCGGCCAGGGACGGCCGGTTGGGCATGCCGTGGTCGGTCAGGATGATGAAGTCCAGGTGTTGCCGGGAAGCTGCAGCCGCGATCTTCCGCAGCGGCGAGCGCCCGTCGGAATGAGTCGTATGGATGTGATAGGCCCCCTGGACTTCGAAATAGGGGGATGGCCTTTGAGCAGGACTCTCCCTCGGAGCCCGGTGCCGGATAAGGGTGTAGCTAAACCATAGGGCATAGAGACAGAGAAGAAAAACGACGGCGGCGAGGGTCCGTTTTTTCCATGGTCTCATCTTCATGACGCCCCTTTTTCGAGGGAGGCGAAGGGAACCGTGATGAGATAGAGGAAGAGGACGGCGATCTCCGAATCGGCGAAGTTGTATTCGAATAGGCCGGCCGTGACCAAGGCGAGAAGGGCGGCGGCGGCCGCCGCCGCGTCAGGAAAAACGGCCGCGTCGCGGTCTCTCAGGAGTTTGAGAAGGGCCAAGAATGCCCAGATGATGAAGACCGTCCAGGCCAGCAGGGTCGGGACCCCCCGTTCGGCGGCGATCTGGACGATGTTGTTATGGAGGTGGACGTTCTGCCGGCTGATCGTGGACAGCCCGTACTTCGGGTTCTGGAAGACCATGTCCACCGTATCCGGGCCGGTGCCGTGGAGGGGATATTCGCGGACGATCTGCCAGCCGGCCTTCAGGTATTCAAGGCGGTGTTTGTTGGCGTAACTCTGGAGGCCGAAGATGCTGAAGGCGCGCTGCTTCATCGGCCGGGGACTGAAGAGGAGGAAGAGGCCGATGACGACGGGAACAAAGATGAGGGCCCTGGGCCGGTAAAGGAAGAGGAGGAAAGCGAAGGCGACGACGAACCCGATCCAGGCGCTCCGGGTGAGGGTCAAGGCCAGAGAGAGGGCGGTCAGGACGAAGGCGATCCCCCAGATCCAACGTGTTTTATCTCGGGAGAAAAGCAGCCGGCCCATGGCCACGCAGAGGAAGAGAAGGAGGAGCCCCGCCTGGGTCATGTAATGGCCCATGAATCCCTGGATGCGCTCTCCGGGCTGGGACCTCAAGAAAAAGTAGCCGATGGAGTAGAGAGAGCTCAGAAGACCCGAGGCCAGAAGGGCGTGAGTCGTCCAGACCCGTCCGCGTCGGGCCGCCAGGCCGCTCATGGTGAGAGGCACGACGAGATAGAGAAGGAGCTCCCGGGCGTCCTTGAAGCTCACCGCCGGGTTCACTGAGAAGAAGCAGACGATGAGCGAGAGCGCCGCATAGGCGAGCAAAGGCCAGAAGAAACCGGGGGCCGAGAACTTCAATTCGCGTTTGAACAGGGCGGTCAGCCAGAACACAAAGGCGAGGGCCAGAAAGCTCTCCATCAGGGTGATGGAAATCAGGGAGAAGAGAAGGGCGCCGGCGAGCGAAAGGGCCAGGAGCATCCGCCAGGTGCTCTTTTCCCCTTGATTATTAAGGAGTTCCATGGAAATCAAGAGACTAGCTTAGCCCAATGCGGACGGCGATTCAAGAGAGCCCGGCCGGTTTTTCCGTTGGCTGAAGATGTTGCGCACAAGCCGCGAAGACCTCGTCGACCGTGATGCTGCGGAGGCAGCGGAAATCCTCGGTCAGACATCGCCTCTGCTTGCAGGGGCGGCAGTCCAGTGGTTTCTCGATCAGGGTCGCTTGAGCTTTCCAGGGCGCGAAATGGGCCGGCAGCGTCGGCCCGAAGAGGGCAACGATCGGTGTTCTTGTCGACGCCGCGATGTGCATCGGGCCGCTGTCCGGGCCGACGAAAAGAACGGCCCTGGCGATGACCTCCCGGAGCTCGATCAGATTAAGCTTTCCGGTGAGCGAGAGAATTTCAGCCGGACGGGTTTTCCGGATATTCTCGGCTTTGGAGACGTCCTGGGTGGCACCCACCAGGACCACCCGCACACCCTGCAGCCCGGCCAGGCGAGCGGCCAGTTCACCGAGGTTTTGGGCCCCCCAGTCACGAAACTCGTTCCCCGCACCGACGTGGAGGACGACGACTTTTGCCCCGGAGAACGCATGATCCGCCCAGAGCTTATAGATCCTTTCAGTTTCCTCTTTTCTGGCCGCTGGGAGGGTCAGTCGCGGCCAAGGCTCATTGACTTCGATGCCCGCAGCCCGGACCAGGTTGAGGTGGTTCTCGACGCTGTGGACCGGAGCGCCCTGGCGGCTGCGCGGTATACGGACATCGTAGAGGAAACCCTTGTGCTTCAAGTTGTAGCCGGCTTTGAGTTTGGCCCGGCTGAGCCAGGCGATGCGGGAGGCCCGGGGACCGCCGTGAAAATCGATGGCGAGGTCGTAGCTCTCGCGCCGGATCCGGCGGATGAGACGCAGGAAGGAGAAAAAACCTTGATGGGGAGGAACGATCAGGACCTCGTCCAGGTCCGGGTTTCCCTCGACCAGCCGGCGGAAGGGTTCCTCGACAATGTAAGTGAGAGACGACTGAGGCAGGGCCCGCCTCAGGGCCGCGATCGCCGGTGTCGTCATGACGATGTCACCGCTGCGGCGGAGACGGATGAGGAGGATCTTCTGGGGAAGCGGCAGGCTAGTCTTTGGTCGGTCTTTCCGGTTCAATGGCGGCCTCGTCGATCAGCATGACCGGAATGTTGTCCTCGATGCGGTAGACGCGGTGGCAGCGGAGGCATTTCAAGCCCTTCTCGTCCGTGGTCAGCTTGACCTCGGTCTTGCAGAGAGGGCAGGCCAGGATCTTGAGAAGCTCGGGGTCCAGCGCCATGATGGCCTCCTGATATTTAGGGCGGCGCTATCTTATACCAGATGCCATCCCCCGTCAATCCGCCCATTTGGGCATTGAAAAAAAAGCGCCGGTGGTTTATTTTGCTAGGGGAGAAAGATGGACGTCGTCTTCTTCGGTGGGTATGACCCGGCCTATCCGCGCAATGCGGTGCTGCGCCGCGGGCTGGAGCTCAACGGTGTGAGAGTCTCGGAATGCCGCGTCCGGCCCGGGCCCAGGTTCTGGCTCCGCTATCCTCTTCTTATCTCGCGCTGGCGGCGGCGTTCAGGGAAAGCGGTTTCGGCCCCGAAGTTCCTCTTCGTGCCGGAATTCGCCCAGAAAGACGTCCCTTTGGCCCGGCTTGCCGGCAGGCTCACCGCGCGGCCTGTCGTCTTCGACCCGTTGGCCTCCCGCTACGAAACCAAGATCCTGGACTGGAAGAGGAAACCCGAGGGTTCGCCGTCTGCCCGCTGGAACAAGGCGATTGACCGCTGGGCTTTTCGGTGTGCCGACCTCATCATCTCCGACACCCGGACCCATAAGGATTATTATTGCCGCGAGTTCGGGCTGGCCCCGGAAAAAATCGCCGTGGTGCCGGTGGGGTTCGACGACCGGATTTTTCCCCGGTCACTGGCGAATCGGCGGCCCCTGAAGTCCGCCCCGCCGGGGCCGTTCACCGTCCTCTTTTTCGGTAGCTTCCTTCCCCTTCACGGCGTCGAAGCGGTGATCGAAGCGGCCCGCAGGATCCGCGGGACGGACAAAAGCATCCGCTTCCAATTCATCGGCTCCGGTCAGACCCTCGACCATGTCCGCGCTCTGGCTTCAGGCCACGGCCTGGACAACGTCGATTTCGAAGGCTGGCTGAGCCAGATGGAACTGGCGAGGAGGGTCGCCGGGACGGCGGACGTTTGTCTGGGAATCTTCGGCCGGACCGAGAAAGCCGGGCGTGTCGTCCCGCATAAAGTCTTCCAGGCGATGGCCCTGGGCAAAGCCGTGATCACGGCCCGGACGCCCGCTGTTGAGGAGTTTTTCATTCACCGGAAGAATATTTTCCTTTGCGACCAGGAAAACCGCGGCAGCCTGGCCGACGCCGTCCTGGAGTTGAAAGAAGATGCCGGGCTGAGGGAGAAGATGGCCCGGGAAGGTTATGACCTGGTCTGGGAAAGATATCAGCCGGGTGCCATAGGTTGCGAACTCAAAGGAATCCTGGAAAAGCTGGCCGGGCAAAACTCTGGAGCAAGGCGAACAGCCGCAGCGAAATGAAGGACAAGAACGGCCTGAAAAAGCGGGTTCTCATATTTGAGGATTACAGGGGTGAGGTCGCTCCAGAGTTCGATGACCTCTTTTTTCTTGATGCTATCTCCCGCCCCGAGGAACTCTGGAGCCGTCCGGACACCGAGATCCTTCTCGACAGGAGGAACCGGGTGGGAGCGGCGCTGATCCCGATGTCCTCCGGTCCGCCCAGAGAGATCGTGGTCAAAGAATTTTCCCCGCGCGGTTTCGTCCGGCTTAAATCGTTCTTCCAGCCCTCGAAGGCGGCCCGGGCCTGGCGGGGAGCCCGGGCCTTGAAGATGAGGAACCTTGAGACCGCCCCGCCCGCCGCCTACTTGGAAAAGAGGCGTCGTGGCTTGGTCGAGCGGAGCTACTTCTTCGCCGAGAGGATCGAGGGGGCCGAGGAAGTCCGCGGTCTTTTCCGCCGCCTTGAGCCGGCCGAGCTCGAGCCCCTGCTCGCCGCCCTGGCCGGTCATCTTTCTCTCTGCCATGATCGCGGCGTCCTCCACCGCGACCTCTCGGACGGCAACATCCTGGTGAAAAAAGACGACTCCGGACGGTTCATTTTTTACCTCCTCGACACCAACCGGATCCGTCTGCGCAAAAAAGTGGGCGCCTTCCGGCGCTCCAAGAACCTCATCCGCCTCGGCGTCCCCCCGGCCTTCCGGAAAAATTTCTTATTGAGGGATTCAGGGGCGAGGCCGTTCCGCTGGACCCACTGGTTCTGGTATAAATTGAACAAGTCGGTTTTTACGGCCTATATGGAGCTGAAGAAAAAACTGCGGCTGCGGCAGCTCGCCCGTTTCTTGAGGATCCAGTGAGATGACCTTCCCCTTTGCCTGGAACGATTTTGCCGACCAGCCGCATAACGTCGCGCCCAGGAAGGAGCGCCTCCGCTATCACTTCAAACACGCGGGGAGCTATCTGGGTTTGGCGGCCGCCAACGCCGCCCTGGCCGTTCCTGTCCTCCGCCGCTACCGGCAGTACAGGAAAACGATGCACCGGTGCCCGGTCGAGATCGGGTTTCCTTTTGCTGTATCCTGCTCGCCGGCCGGAGAACGCGATGATGAGGTCGTGGAAAGCCTCGCAGCCGCGGGTATCCGGCAGACGCTAGTCCGCGTCCCTTCCTGGAAGAGAGCGGAGCTTTCGTGCTACGAAGACTTTATCCGGCGCCTCCGCGGTGCGGGTTTCGAGGTCGTCTGTGCTCTGCTCCAGCGCCGCGACGACGTCCTGGAGCCGTCCTCCTGGGAAGGCTTCCTGGCGGATGTGTTTTCAGGGCTCTCTTCCCTCTGTTCGTATTTCGAGGTCGGGCATGCCTGGAACAGGACCAAATGGGGAGTCTGGGACCACAAGGAATATATCACCTTGGCCAGGGCGGCGGTCCCTTTGGCCGCTCGCCACGGGGCGCGGCTCGTCGGGCCGGCCGTGATCGACTTCGAATTCCATCTCTACCCCCCAACACTCCGCGCCGTCGCCTTCGACAAGGTGAGCTCCCTTCTCTATGTCGACCGCAGCGGCGCTCCGGAAAACGCCCAGTTCGGCTGGACGACGGCCAAGAAGCTGGCCCTCTGGAAGGCGGTCGTGGATGTCTCACTCGGCGAGCCCAGGGGATGCTGGATCACCGAGATGAACTGGCCGCTCGAAGGAGCGGCGGAGTATTCCCCCGCGCCCGGCAAGCCCTGCGTCAGCGAGGAAGACCAGGCGAACTATCTCGTCCGCTACTTCATCATCTGTCTGGCCGGCGGCTTGGTCGAGCGGATCTACTGGTGGCAGCTTGTCTCACCGGGATACGGTCTCATCGACAGCCGGGAACGGGTCTGGAGGAAGAGGCCGGGTTATTACGCCCTCAGCCAGATGGCGAGGCTTCTCGAGGGGAGCCGTTTTGAGGGCAAGGCGCCCGCCGCCGGAGCGGAGATTTTCCTGTTCCGAAAGGGAAGCCGGGAATTCGCCGCCTGCTGGACGAGGAGCGGTGCCGTCGAGCATGCATTCGCTCGGGTGCCCGTCCAGATCGTCGACCGGGACGGCCAAGAGCAACCGGCCGGGTCGACCAGAATTTGGATCGAAGAGAAACCCCAGTATGTTTTTTTCAGTTAACTTGCCTTTTAAAGACCATGAGGTCGCCGATTATGAGCGCCGGCGGTACCGCGGCCTCGACCAGAGATGGGTGCACGGGAGAGAAGTGAGGATCTTAAGGCAGGCGCTGCGGCTCATCACGGCCGGGGAGCCGGACAAACCTTCGGGGCCGGCCCTGGATGCCCCCTGCGGGTACGGGCGCTTCTCCGGCCTCCTCATCGAGGCCGGTTATCGCCCGGTGAGCTGCGACCTGTCGTTGGCCATGGTCCGGCGGGCCCGGGCCAAGGATCCAATTTCCCCTATTCCTATGGGGATAGTCGGCAATGTGACCCGGGGCCTGCCCGTCCGAGCCGGCGCCTTCCCTCTCGTCTTTTCGCTGCGCTTCTTCCATCATCTTCATCAGCCGGAAGAGAGACGGGCCGCACTCCGCGAATTCGCCCGGGCTTCGGCGGCCTGGCTCATCCTTTCCTTCTATCAAGCCAACCCCCTGCACCGGGCGCAGCGGGCGCTCCGCCGGCGGGTCAAGAGGAGCCGGACCCGCATCAAGATGATCACCGCCCGGGAATTTCGGGAAGAGGCGGCGGGAGCGGGCTTCCGGGTGGTTCGTGTTTTCCCCCTGTTCCGGGGGATTCACGCCCAGCACATCGCGCTGCTCAAGAAGACCTAGTGGTGCGTCTCACAAATAACTTGGCTTTAGAACGATCAATAAAGACGCGCCACCGCGGGGGAGTTTGAGGGGGACGGCGTCGTTCCCCTCAGGGGGTCAGCGGAGCGGAGCGAAGCGCCGAGGGGGGAGCTTGACTCCCCCCTGGAAGTGTCTCGTCTCTGCGGATGACTTGCAGCAGGAAATTATGAGACGGGACACTAGAAGCGAACCCTGACCCCCAGCTTCAGACTGAAACCGGAGAGGTCGAGCTCGGCCTTCCGGACGTCCATGACGCCGGCCTCGGTCGGCCTTTTCTCCCGGATGAAAACCAGCGGGACGACCTCCGCAGTGCCGGTGTCGACCTGGATATAGTAGAGCTTTCCTTTTTCGATCGATTCGTAAGCACTCGACTCCTTGTAGACATCCTCACCCCCAAAGTCAGCCAGCCGGCTATGCCGGTAGACCATCTCGGCGGTCAGGGACAACCCTGAAGTCAGGTTCCAGTCATAACCGAGTCCAGCCAGGTAGCCGAATCCCGAGGAGCTGGCTTCACCCGTCCATTCCTGCCAGGATTCGGTCATCAAGTCAGGGTCGAGCTCGGCCAATCGATAGGAATAACCGCACCTTGCAAAGGTATAATCAACGCCGGCCTTCAGGTAAAGAACGGGCAATGGATAATAGACGAGGGCGAGGCTTATAGGTATGGCCCGGACCCTGGGCTTGGTCGCGAGACTCACCTCTTTGGGGCCGTCCTTATAGACGACCGAGCCGGCGGATTCTCCCGAGAAATATTCTGCGCCCAAAGAGAGATAGAACCCGAAGGCCAGGGGAAGGCGGGCTTCGGCGCCGAGAAGATAGCCGAAATGGAGCGCCTTGACGTCCCCTTCCCCTGCGGCGGCCAGGCGAGCCTCATAGTAACGGGCCAGGCCCTTGGCTCCGTCGTTCAAGTCGCCGATAGTGGCATACCGTCCGCCGAGCCAGAAAGTTACCGCCGGCCGATCCTCTTTGGGAGCTTGGGCCGAAGCGGGCCGGACAGGAGGCGGGACATAGCGGGGCTCCTCTTTTATCTGCTCAACCGGCTTTCGAGCGGCCTCGTCTCGCGCCGGTTTTCGTTCTTCGGCCTGTTCTTCCTGGCGAGGCTCTGCCGGCAGTGCCTCCACGACCACAACCAGGCTCTCATGGACATACCCGAGGACTGACCCGCCTTCGTCCTTTTCCACCAGGACGGCGAACCACTCCCCCTCTTTTCTCTCGGCTTCCAGGGTCGCTCCTTCGGGGAGCTGCTGAAGGATAGGGCTGGTGATATCCGGCTTTTCCCGGACATTGGCCTGTTCAGCCGCCACCCGGAGCTTGATACCGCCGGCCCAGAGGCCCGCTATTCCGACCAAATGATTAAGGAAGAACAACAGGATGGACCCTGCGACCAATGTGCACTGTCTTCGTTTTGTCATCCGTTCCACCGTCCCCGGCGTCTCTGAGATTATATATCCTTTGACCGCGTCTCGCAATGGAAGGCCGGTTTGAATCCCGCCCAATTAAGTTTACGGCGAATACCTCCGGAAGGTTTCATCCTCGATAGGAGGGGTTACCTGGAAAATCCCCCTCTCCTCCATCCTCCCCCACAGAAGGGGGGAGGAAACGGACGGCCAATCCACATTTCCTCCTCCCCTGGTGGGAGGAGGTCGGGAGGAGGGGGATTTTCATAGTCTGCGGGTGGCCTGCAGGGCCATGAGAAGTTCATATGTTAAATTCAGAGTCTTTGAGAGTGCTTCCGCAATTTCGCGCTGCGGGCGGGCGGGGACGAGCACTACGCCACCCACTCCTCTCCAAAATAACGGGGAAATCAGCGCTGATCCCTGGCTTGCCAAGCCGCCGGAAAAAGTGTACATTCTAAAAAGCGAGGAGGAGACATGAACAGGCCTCATGCCGCTAAGTTTGCGTTGGTCGTCATCGCCCTTGCCGCCGCCCTCATTTCTGCCGCTGCGGTCCCGGCGGCCGGTCAGCCCAGAATCAAGTTCAAAGAGACGTCCTGGGATTTCGGTCGAGTGAAACAGGGAGAACCTCTTTCCCATGAGTTCGTCTTCAGTAACGAAGGGGATGCCACTCTGGTCATCCAGAAAGTCACCACCACCTGCGGTTGCACGGCGGCCCTGCTCTCCGCCGATAAGATCCCGCCGGGCAAAGAAGGCAAGATCGAGATCAAGTTCGATACCCGCGGCTACGGCGGTCAAGTCAGCAAACTTTTATATGTGGACTCCAACGACCCGAGCCAGGCCCGCCGGCAGCTCCAGGTCACGGCCGACATCGAGACCCCACCCGCCCCGAAGATCGAACTCGACCCCTACAATTATGATGCCGGCCTGGTGGTCGAGGGCGAGGGGATCCTGGCCAACCTCAAGGTCATAAACAAGGGAGAGTTGGAGCTCAAAGTGGAGTTCAATCACCGAAATGCGACCTATGCCGGCGGGGGCAAGCCCCTTTCCTTGCCGCTCAAGATCGCCGCCGGGAAGGAGGTCATGGTCGAGGTCCGGATCCCCACCCAGGACAGGACAGGTGTCGTCCGGGAATACCTCCTGATCAAATCCAACGACCCGATGCGGACGACCCTGTCTTTGTATATATCCGGCTACATCATCTCTAAAGAGAAGCTGCGGGAGCTTTTCGACCGCTACAAAGATATCCTTCGCTGAGACGGTGGGCGTGATCCTGATTGGAAATACATTGGCGTTCCTGGGCCGGGTTCTCCACGTCGGCCTGAATATCTATCTTTGGATCATCATCCTTCGGGCGATCTTCTCCTGGATTTATGTGCCCTCGCTTTATCAGGTCGTCCGGATCCTCTACAGCTTGACCGAACCCGTGCTCCGGCCGGTGCGCCGGTTTGTTCCTCCGGCCAGGTTTGGCGGCCTGGACGTCAGCCCGATCATCGTCTTCATCCTCATCGTCTTCGTCGACAGCGTCCTGGTCGATTCTCTGGCTCGTTATGCCCATCGGCTGCTCCGCGGGACCGACGTCAGTTTCTGAAAAGCGGGCGGGTTTTTCTCATGAAGAAGGCGAGCGGGTTTCGGAAAAAACTCCTGACCGTACGCGTCCACCCGGGTTCCCGGCTGACCAGGGTCGAGAAGCTGGCGGAAGATGAATACAGAGTCCACGTTCTCTCACCGCCGGAAAAGGGCCGGGCCAACAGGGATGTCGCGGCCGCCCTGGCGGACTACTTCGGGCTGCCGGCCGGTCGTGTCCGGATCGTCCGGGGCGAGAGGTCCCGGGTCAAGTTTGTCGCGCTCGAAGCGGACGAATAACCATGGTTTTCGAGAGAAAGACGGGCCTGTCGGAACATATTGCGGAAGTAGCGATCAATGAGCGCCTATAATCTGGTCAGTCTCCTTGGGATTTTTGTCATCGCCGGTTTCGCCTGGCTGCTCTCGGCCAACCGGAAGGTGGTCAACTGGCGGGTCGTCGGCTGGGGGATCGGTCTGCAGTTCCTGTTCGCCTTGTTTATTTTCGTCGTCCCCATCGGCACGAAATTCTTCCTCTTCGTCAACCGAGTCGTGATTAAGCTCCTTGACAGCGCCACCGCCGGGACGCGCTTTGTCTTCGGCCGGCTGGCCCTGCCTCCCGGGGCGATAAACGAAGCGGGCGAGACGTCCCTGGGGTCGATCCTGGCCTTCCAGGGACTCCCGACGATCATCTTTTTCGCCGCCCTGATCGGTGCCCTTTATCATCTGGGAGTCATGCCTTTTTTTGTCCGGCTCTTCGCCCGGGTGTTCACGCGGCTGATGAGAGTCAGCGGCGCCGAGTCGCTCTGTGTTTCGAGCGAGATCTTCGTCGGCGTCGAGTCGTCACTCGTCATCCGGCCGCACCTGGCCGGGATGACCCGCTCGGAGCTGACCACCATCCTGACCGCCGGCATGTCCACGATCGCCTCGACCGTGCTGGCCGTCTATGTCTTCTTGCTGCAGAGCGAGATCCCGGCCATCGCCGGGCACCTGGTCTCGGCCTCCTTTCTGGCCGCCCCCGCAACGCTGGTCATTTCCAAACTGCTGATGCCGGAAACGGGAAAGCCGGAGACTTTAGGTGTCGACATCAAGCCCCACTACGAAAGAGAGGAGAACCTCATCCTGGCCGTCATCAACGGCGCCAAGAGCGGGCTGCAGCTCCTGGGCGGCATCATCACCCTGCTTTTGGCCTTCCTCGGCCTTCTCGCCCTGCTCGACCTCGTCCTGGGCTGGTTTGGGGGGTATTTGAACCAGTGGCTCGGCTGGCACCTGGATTGGTCCTTCAAGACGTTCCTGGGTTATATTTTCTATCCTTTCACCCTGGTCATCGGCGTTCCTCCCGGCGATGCCCTGGCCATCGCCAAGGTGGTCGGCGAGCGGACGGTCGCCACCGAAGTCGCCTCTTTTCAACACCTGTCCCAACTTTTAACACAGGGAGCTCTTCAGTCTCCCCGTTCCGCCTTGATCGGCTCTTATGCCGTCTGCGGGTTCGCCCACGTCGCCTCCCTGGCCATCTTCATCGGCGGTATCGGGGCCCTCGCCCCGAGCCGATACAAAGACCTCTCCCGCCTCGGCTTCAGGGCGCTGCTGGCGGCCACTCTGGTCGGGCTGATGACGGCCGCCGTCGCCGGCACTTTTTTCACCGGCAGCTCCATCCTGCTGGGGAAATGAGCCCAACCCAAAATTGCCGTTAGGAAAACCCTATCCCTGTCATCGCGAGCACCCATTGGGTGCGTGGCGATCTCATCGAAAGAAACTGAGATTGCTTCGCTTCGCTCGCAAAGACAATTTTCTATCGGCAATTCTGGGCCCAACCGCCTGATTGTATTATTCGGGAAGAACGGTTATATTGATAAATCCGCAGGGATATTGACCCGCGAGGATTCCCGGGAGAAAGGAGCGACGACATGAAGGGCTTCATTAAAAATATCCTTTGGCCGACGGATTTCTCCGGCGAAGGTCAGGAGGCGCTTCTCTATGCCGGCCTCTTTGCCAAGACCTTCTCCGCCCGGATCACCGCGCTGCACGTCGTCCCCGACCTGTCGCCGGCGTTCTATGCCGACAACCCGATCGTCGAGATGGAACTTTCCCGCCGCATGACGACGATGAACAAGACAGCCCAAGCTCAACTCCTGGCCATCGCCAAGAGAAGAAGGATCGCCCTCAAGAAGGTCATCGTGTCCGAAGGCTCGGCCGCCAAGAAGATCGTCGAGACGGCCGAGAGCGAAAAGGCCGACCTCATCGTCATGGGCAAGAAGGGGCAGTCCAGGCTCGAAAAGATCCTAATCGGCAGCGCGGCCAGCCATGTCCTGCGGCATTCGCCGGTCCCTGTGCTGGTGACAAAGAAACGGAAGCCGCCCCGGCGGATCAAGACCATTCTCGTGCCGACGGACTTCGTCAAGGAAGAGGATGCCGAGCGGGAATTCGCCTGGAAGCTGGCCGGAGGGTTCGGCGCTTCTCTGACTTTTCTCTATGTCCTTGAGCTCTTCGGGCATGAATTCCGGATGGTCGATCAGATGTTCCGGTCCGCCCTGGACAAGTTCCAGAGAAGGTCGCATCGGGGAGGCCGAGGGATCTCCGTCTCGAAGGACGTGATCCACGCGCCCCACGCGGCCGCAGGGATCGACCGGTATTCCCGGGAGCATCGCTTCGACCTCATCGTCATGGCCACCTGCGCCCGCGGCCTGGGCCGGTTCTTCCTGGGAAGCACCACCGAAAAGGTCATATCCCAGACCGAACTGCCGGTCTTTGTCCTCCCGCCGAAATATTGCACTTAAGGGGTCGGCTCGAAGAACCGGCCGCTGTGGTTCACCGGTTTCGATCCCTCTCTGCTCTGGCGACGATTCCGGATCGTGTCCCTAAATTTCGCTGGCCAGAAATTCAGAAAGTGTTAGACGGTCAGGGGCTCAAGGGTCAAGCGAAAAACGCAGGACTAATACAAACGCAATAATTCCCGTGTCATTGCGGGGAACGCAAATTGAGATTCCTCACTCTGTTCGGAACAGACTCCGCAATCCGACGCAGTCGCCGCGATGACAATGTAAACATATTTAATACGTTTGTATTAGCCTGAATTATTCATGAAATGGTGAAGAAAAAATGATCCTCTCCCTGGACGGGAGAGGGTCGGGGTGAGGGTGATTATAAAAAGATGCCCCCTCCCCTTCCTTTAATCTCCCCCCAACTCGGGGGGAGAGAAGAGGAGGGTAGCTTGTCGACCTCCCGCCAGGGGAGGGGAATACTTTTCCGATGATTGATGAATGATTCAGGTTAGATGGGAAAAGAAAAGAAGGCTGAGAAACCGCAGGCGGGTGGGAACGTCATGAACTAGGGAGGACCGGCGACAGCGGAGATTTTAAGCGATGCGCTTCGGCCGGAAACAAAAAGCTTTGTCAGGGAATGAAACCGATCGCCGGACTCTCTGGGTTGCCCTGAACCTGGTCCTTTCGGATAGCCTGCGGTCCGCCCAGAAAGTGGTCGCTCATTATCCGGCACTGGAGGAGGTTTTCCAGGCGTCCGCGCAGGAGCTGCAATCCCTCGGGGTGGAAGAGGAGAAAGCGCGAGACCTGGCTTCGTCCTCGCTTTTTGACCGGGCCTCTGAGACCCTTTCCTGGCTCGATAAGAAAGGACATTTTCTGCTGACGATCGACGATTCGGAGTATCCGGACGCCTTGAAAGAGATCTTCGACCCTCCTTTTGTCCTCTACGGCGCGGGCCGGCCGGAAATCCTCCGGGAGCCGTCCATCGCCGTCGTCGGCGCCCGCCGGCCGACTCCCTATGGAAGGGCCGTGGCGGAAAAGTTGGCCAGGGATTTGGCCGCAAACGGCCTGGTCGTAGTCAGCGGCCTGGCCCGGGGCATCGATTCCATCGCCCACTGGGGTGCCCTCGAGTCAGGGAGGACCGTGGCCGTCCTGGGAGGCGGTCTGGACGATGTCTATCCCCCGGAAAACAAAGGGCTTTATCGCAAGATCGCGGAGCGCGGGGCCGTCATCACGGAATTCCCCCCCCGGATGCCGCCCCTGGGATTTCACTTCCCCCTCCGGAACAGGATCATCAGCGGGCTCTCCCTGGCCACGCTGGTCGTCGAAGCCACCCGCCAGAGCGGTTCCCTCATCACCGCCCGCCTGGCCCTGGAGCAAAACCGGGACGTCATGGCCGTCCCGGGAAACCTGACCTCCGACCTCAGCCGGGGGGCGAACTGGCTGATAAAATCCGGCGCCAAGCTTGTCGAAGCATGGGAAGATGTGGTAGAAGAATTGCCGTCGCCTTTGCGGGAGAGGCTTCTCGCCCCAAAGGCCGAGGAGAAACGTGAAGTGCCCGCAATGAGCCCGGAGGAAAGAAAGGTCTTCGACCGCCTCAGTGCCGATGCCCTGACCCACATCGATGAGTTGGTCGAGGCGGCCGACGCCTCTGTCTCCGAGATGCTCGGCCTCCTGCTCAGCCTGGAGCTCAAGGGTCTGGTCCGCCAGGTCCCGGGAAAGCACTTTCAGAGGAGTCTCTAGATGCAGAAATCTCTCGTCATCGTCGAATCGCCCGCCAAAGCGCACACAATCAACCGCTATCTGGGGCCGAGCTATCTCGTCAAGGCGTCGATGGGGCACGTCCGGGACTTGCCCAAGAGCAGGTTGGGCGTCGATATCCAGCACGATTTCGCGCCCGATTATGTCGTCATCCCCGGCCGCAAGAAGACGGTGGCCGAGCTGCAGACAGCGGCTAAAGAGGCAGCCGCCGTCATTCTGGCCGCCGATCCCGACCGCGAAGGCGAGGCCATCTGCTGGCACCTGAACGCGCTGCTTAAAGACAGCAACCCGAATATCCGGCGGGTGCTTCTCCAGGAAATCACCCAAAAGGCCGTCGAGGAGGCCTTCGAACATCTGGGGGAGATCGACCAGGATAAGATCGAAGCGCAGCAGACCCGCCGCATCCTCGACCGCCTCGTCGGCTACCTGATCAGCCCGCTGCTCTGGCGGAAGATCGGCAAGGGTTTGAGCGCCGGCCGGGTTCAGTCCATCGCCCTGCGGCTTATCTGCGAGCGGGAAAAGGAGATTCGGAATTTTGTCTCCGAAGAATACTGGACCATCAACGCCCGGCTCGAAGCCTCCGAGCCGCCGCCGTTCAAGGCCGGCCTCATCAAGATCGACGGCAAGAAGGCCAAGGTGGGTGACGGTGCCGGCGCCCAGGCGGCCGTCGAAGAATTGAATCGGACTCCATTCCTCCTCGAGGAGGTCAAAATCCAGGAGAAAAAACGGCACCCCGGTCCTCCCTATATCACCAGCACCCTCCAGCAGGACGGCTTCCGCCTCCTCGGGTACCCCGTCAAAAAGACGATGGCCGTCGCCCAGAGGCTCTACGAAGGTCTCCCCATCGGCGACCGCGACCTGACCGGCCTGATCACCTACATGCGCACGGACTCCGTCCGCATTTCCGAGAGCGCCCTGGGCTGGGCGAGAGAATATATCGAGACGGCCTATTCCAAGGACTACGTGCCCGCCCACTCCCGGGTCTTCAAGAACAAGAAAAAAGCCCAGGATGCCCACGAGGCCATCCGGCCGACTTCGCCCGACCTCCCTCCCGCCGTGGTCAAGCCCTTCTTGAAAAAGGACGAATATGACCTCTACACGCTCGTCTGGAACCGCTTCATCGCCTCGCAGATGAGTCCGGCGGTCGTCGAGGAGACGGAATTCACGATCTCGGCCGGACGATTCCAGTTCAAGGCCAAGGGTGAGGTCGTCCGGTTCGAAGGTTATTATGCGCTCTATCCGAGCCTCAAGAAAGAGACCGAGCTCCTGCCGAAAGCCAAGAAGGGCGAGACGCTCCATGTCCTGGGGATCGAATCCAAGCAGAACTTCACCCAGCCGCCGTCCCGCTACACCGAGGGGAGCCTGGTCAAGGAGCTCGAGGCCAAGGGGATCGGACGGCCGAGCACCTACGCACCGATTATCACCACTCTCCAGGACCGCACTTACGTGATCAAGGAAAAAGGCAAGTTCGTCCCCACCGATCTGGGGATATTCGTCACCGATTTCCTGGTGACATATTTCACCGACCTGATGGAGGTCAAGTTCACGGCCAGGATGGAGGAGGCGCTCGACAGGATCGGCGAAGGCGAGAAGGACTGGCTGGAATCCCTGCGGGAGTATTACACCCTCCTCAACCAAGACCTGACCAAGGCGGGAGAGAGCGAAAGCGTCAGGGGCAAAGGCATCCCCATCCAGGAGGATTGCCCGCGCTGCGGCAAAACTCTGGTCATCCGGGACGGCCGGTTCGGCCGTTTCAAGGCTTGCTCGGGCTTTCCCGCGTGCACCTACAAGGAAAGTCTGGTGAAAAAAGAGAGCAAGCTCCTGGATGAGCACTGCCCCGAGTGCGGCTCTCAGCTCGTCCAGAAGAAGGGCCGTTACGGCTATTTCGTCGCCTGTTCGAATTACCCCAAGTGCAAGTATATCAAGACGACGAAAGCGGAGAAAAAGGAGACCGGGATCGGCTGTCCACTCGGCTGCGGCGGCATGATCCTGGAGCGTAAGACCAAGCGGGGCAAGGTGTTCTACGGCTGCAGCCGTTTCCCCAAATGCCGATTCGCCACCTGGGATGAGCCTTTGAACCGGCCCTGTCCGCAGTGCGGGAAACCGATCCTGCTCCGGAAGACGCGGAAAAGCGGGACCACGGTTTACTGCCGGGATGAGAAATGCGGGTTCAAGGAGAAAGCCGAGGGCGATGCGAAGCCGGCCGCGAGCGGAAAGGATGAGACGAGAACTTAGCGAATTCCTCGATTACCTGCGCTACGAGCGCAACGCTTCGGTGCACACCATCTCCAGCTACCGGGGGGACCTCTCGCAGTTCATCGACTACATCGGGGAGCGGGGGAGCTCGTTCCGGAAGGTCGACAACGTTCAGATCCGCGGGTTCCTGGCCCAACTCCACGAGCGCCGGCTCAAGAAGAGCTCGACGGCGCGCAAGCTGGCCGCCGTCCGCTCCTTTTTTCAGTTCGGGGTGAGGAAGAAATGGATCGCCGAGAACCCGGCCAAGGTGGTGGCTACTCCCCGGCAGGAAAAGCGCGTCCCCTCGTTCCTCTCCGAGGAGGAGATGGTCCACCTGTTGGATGTTCCATCCTCCAAGAAACCCATCGACCTGCGGGACAAGGCTATACTGGAGCTCCTCTATGCGTCCGGGATCCGGGTCAGCGAGCTTGTCGGTATCAACCTGGAGGATGCGAACTTGGGGGAGCGTTTGGTCCGCGTCCGGGGGAAGGGAAAGAAAGAGCGGCTCATCCCTTTCGGCCGGATGGCCGTCGAGCGCTTGGCGGCCTACCTCAAGGTCAGGCCCGGGCTTGTCCAGGACAGGGTGGGGGAGAAGGCTATGTTCCTGAACTACCGGGGCCGGCGCATCACACCCCGGTCGGTGGAAAGGATGGTCGACAAATACATCCGACGGACGGCCGTAAAAAGAAAGATCAGTCCCCACTCGCTCCGCCATTCCTTTGCCTCGCATTTGCTGAGTCGCGGGGCCGACCTGCGGGTGATTCAGGAACTCCTCGGCCACGAGAGCCTGGCCACAACCCAGAAGTACACCCACCTCAACCTGGGCCAGCTGATCGACGTCTACCGCAAGAGCCACCCCCGCTCTTAGCGAATTGTCCCTCACAGAACGCCGCTGAAAGGCGAAACCTTCCAGCTAATACAAACGCAATAATTCCCGCTAACGCCGGCGCTCAGCCACCGGGGCAGCCGGGCGGCTGCACCGCGTTGTCGCCTTCAATGTTGCTGTCGGTGTTAATCTGAACGTGCCCGTGTCTATCCTCGTAACTCCTACCTCAATAACGGTAGATCGCAGCTATCCCCGTCTCCGTCGGCATCTGCTCGGTGGGGACGATTACGACTTGTCCGCCCATCTTTAGGGCCAACGTCCCTAGGTCGTCGAGCACATCATCAACGTCCGGGTGTGCCAAGTCGCCAAATTCGATGGCGCCGGTCACAGCGTCGATCCGGCCGGGAACCCTTCGGTCGGCTTCGATGAGCAGAGTCGCGACCCGCCCGGCCACGACCGCCTTGGTGACGTGCGCCAAATCTTCGTGACCGAGATCCTTGGACCTTGCTCTGCCGAACTCCTCGACCAGCGCGGCCAGCCGTGCCAGATAGTGAGGCTCGACGACCTGCCAGGCGCGCTGGCGGAGTTCGTCGCTGGGCAGGGCATCCGGGTGGATATCGATGCCTTCGTCCATCAGGAACGGATTGTGGCTGACTTGGTGGAACAGCTGACGATGCTCCGGCAACGTCGCCAAGATCAGCGGAAGGGACGATGGCTGCGAGTGGTGCTCCAAAATCCCACGGTCGACGGCGCGGAAGAAGCGTTCCGCGTCGATGTCCACCTCGGACTCTTTCCCGCCGTGGCCATGGTGCATGGGCGAGTGCGATCCACCGACGCCGCCGTATGAGGCGACAGCCTGGTGTGGCTCGGTCAATTCTTCTCCCAGCGCCTCGGTAATCGTCCGCGGGACACCTGGGGCCGGTTCGATCTCGTCCAAGGCTTCACGGTTGCCCTCGAAGAGCTTGATCTCCTGCCGGCTCAGGCCGAGGACTTGGTAGCGGCCGGCCGACTGAAGTATGCGCATCAGGGGTTTGGTGTGGAAGCTATCGGCCACGATAACCAACTCGGCGACCGACCGCTGGAGTCTGTAAACTCGGAACATGCCCCTTGCACCCAGCACGGCCAGTCCGTCTAGGGTGTGATTCCAGAAGTCGCGCTCGTCAGCCAATGCCAGGAACGGGTCCAAGAGCGGCTGGATCTCAGGCGTCGCATATTTCTGCAGTAGCGACTCCCTGAGTGCTTTCACGAGGTTCCGGAAGCGGATCGGATCCTGCTGGTTTTCCGGATAGTGCCGATGAGTCGGTTGGTAGAGCGAGAGGCAGGGAGGCTCACAAGCGTCCCAGAGCCCCGCTGCGTAGTCGTTATTGAGTGAGTCCACCATTTTCTCTTCTCTCCTGTGTAACGCGCTTAGTCTGACCGGCGCGCTTGACAGCAATCCGCCTAACTATGGGCATCACCGGGCGGAAAAGGCGGGTGCAACCCAATCTCTTCAGCGCCGGCGTTGTGACACTCTCCTACGTCAAACACCGTCCTCGCGCGACCTCGGCGGCCTGAAGAGGGGGCACCATACGGCCAACGGGCGGTATGATTATACCGGCGGCCCGGCCAATGGAATTTTTCGCCGCCGCCCGATTTTCCGGGTCAGCGGTTTTCCTCGACGAGGAATGCGATTTTTACGTTCGAGCGGTACTCCGCGATAACCCCGTTTTCAATCCGAGCTGTCTGCCCCACCACCTCCAATCCCGAGATTCCCTTGATTGTCTCCTGAGCTTCTTTGGCCGCGTTGTTGGCGGCATCCTCCCAGCTTTGTTTTGAGGTGCCGATCAATTCGATCACTTTAATGGTATTCATATCCTCCTCCTGTTTTATAAAATACGTATTCCTGTACTATCCCATCCAAGGATCGTGAGGAAGCTTAGATCACGACTCAAAATATGTCAAGGGCGGCTTGAGAGAGCAGGGGTGGGTCGGTGAAGCCGGTCGCGGGATGCGTTACCTCGCCGCCCGGGAATCCACCGTTTAGGCCGATTTTCATGATGCTGTAAATTAGACTTGACTTTTTTCTATGATTATAGAAAATAGTCACATGACCATCAAGCCAATCATCGGCAGATGGGCTTTATCTGAAAGGTTCCTGCATGGCCGGATGTCGTTTATCTGCGGACCCCGCCAGATCGGCAAGACAACCCTCATCCAGAGTCATCTTCGAAATGCCCGTCAGGAGGCGAATTACTTCAACTGGGACAGCCTCTCCGTAAGGCGGGAATTCGCCCGGAACCCGCATTTCTTCATCGAGAATCTCCGCCTGTTGTCGGGTGGGAAGCGCCCAGCTCCATGGAACAAGCGGCCGTGGGTCGCCTTTGATGAAATCCACAAGTACCCCCGGTGGAAGGACCTGCTCAAAGGATATTATGACGAATGGAAGGGCGATATCCGGTTTGTTGTTACCGGAAGCGCCCGGCTCGATTTCTTCCGGCGTTCCGGGGACAGCCTGGTCGGGCGCTACTTCCTCTTCCGGATGAACCCTCTTCATCCTCGCGATCTGAACCCTGCCGCTTTCAATCCGGAAATGGCCTGGCATCCCCGGCGTGGAATTCCTGAATTCGATCCGGTCGGCTCTTCGTTCAGCGCCGGCGCTCGGGTCCTCCTGGAAATCTGCGGTTACCCGGAACCCCTGTCCGTCGGCACTCGGGAATTCTATCGACGCTGGAAAGATAACCACATCTCCCTGATCACCGGAGAAGACCTCCGGGACCTTACAAAGATCGCCAGCATTCAGAAGCTCCAGACGTTGCTTTTCCTGCTTCCTGAGAGAGTTGGTTCCCCGCTGAGCCTCAACAGCCTTAAAGACACCCTGCAATGCGCGCATGCGACCGTCCAGAGTTGGCTCGAGGCGCTGGAAAAAGTGTTTCTCTTATTTTCGCTATCCCCGTTCGCGGGAAAATTAAAGCGATCGGTTACGAAAGAGAAAAAATACTATTTTTGGGACTGGGGCGTTCATGATGAGCCGGGAAAGAGGTTTGAGAACTTCCTTGCGGTCCAACTCCAGCGGGCTGTGTCTGCCTGGAACGAATGGGGAAAAGGGGACTACCGGCTCATGTTTGTCCGGACCAAAGACGGTCGCGAACTGGATTTTGTCGTCGTCGACCAGAACAGGCCGCTTCTCCTCGTCGAGTGCAAATGGGGCGAGAAGAGCCTTTCGCCGTCAGTTGTTTATTTTAAAGAGAGGCTCAGCGTGCCGCTGGCAATTCAGGTCAGTGGAACGCCAGGGGTCCTAAGGCAATACCAGCGGGGAGTTTTTATATCCGGCTACGATCGGTTCCTATCCTTACTGCCTTAGTGCCCCGTTTCATAAATGCTATCACGTATTTTTGAGGCGAAACGGGGCACTTCCACAGGGGCTAACGCCCCTATGGCGCTCCAGAATGCTCCTCCTCGTCGCCTTCTTCCGCTGTAACCCCGTCAG
>DATKXS010000119.1:0-10490 GCA_035528895.1 Candidatus Desulfaltia sp. | reverse complement strand
CGGCCCTCAGGCTACGTTATCCGCCGCCCAGGAAAAGCAGAACGGGATCTCCTACGCCTGCTGGTGGCCGGGCCTATATTCCCTGCCGGACTCGGACATCTCGCTCTCCCAGCTCGCCGAAACAGGCGCCGGCTGGATCAGTCTCATCGTCACCTGCTACCAGGAAAACCTCGGCTCCACCCAGATTTTCGCCGGCGAGTCGACGCCGACCGACGATGACCTGATCTATGTCCTCGGCCGGGCCCATACCTTGGGTCTCAAGGTTATGCTCAAACCCCATCTCGACCTCTGGAACGACCCCTCCCATTGGCGGGGGGAGATCGGCCAGTCCTTCACCGGCGAAACCGAATGGGCGGAATGGTTCGCCTCCTACCGCGCTTTTATCGAGCACTACGCCGACCTAGCGACCGCCTACGGCGCAGACCAGTTCTGCGTCGGCTGTGAACTCGAGAATACGACCCACCGGGAGGCCGATTGGCGCGCGGTGGTGGCCGGCGTCCGCGCCCGCTATCCCGGCCCGCTCATCTATGCCGGCAACCACAGCGGCGAGGAGGTCAGAATGGGCTGGTGGGACGCTGTCGACATCATCGGGGTAGACGCCTATTATCCGCTGAGCAACACGACTGATCCATCGCTGGAGGAGCTCAAAGCGGCCTGGCACCCCCACATCCAGGAGCTTTCCGCCCTGGCGGCGAAATGGCAGAAGCCGCTCATCCTGACCGAGATCGGCTACCGGAGCCTGGACGGGGCCTCGATGCATCCCTGGGACTGGCAGATCCAGGGAAAGGTCGACCTCAAAGAGCAGGAGGACTGCTACCGGGCGGCCTTCGAGAGCGTCTACGACGAGCCCTGGTTCGCCGGCATCTTCTGGTGGTCATGGAGCCCGGACCCGTTCGAGGGAGGGCCCGACGACACCGGATATTCTCCCCATGGCAAGCCCGCCGAGGACATACTCAGGGCCTGGTTCGGGGGATCGCAGCGGCGAACGCCCCACCGGACGCCGGAACCGAACCGGGACCGCAAGATCGAGATCCTGGCGGAAGGCCTCACCGACGGATGGGAGGATTGGTCCTGGATGGCCGATCATGACCTCGTCGCGACCGGCCAGGCCCACAACGGAAGATCTTCACTCCAGGCTAGGCTAGACCCCTGGGGGGCCGTCTCCTTCGGGCACCCGGCGTTCCCCTCGTATTCCTATTATTTCCTCGAATTCTACATCCGGAGCTCCGGCGACAGCGAACCCCAGCTCTGGGTTTACTTCCACGACCGCGAGGGAAAGTCGCTCGTTCGGGCGGCGGTCAACGACAGCCGCTACATCGAGGGAGGGATTATCGAGGCAGGACGGTGGAAGCACGTCTCCATCCCACTGGCCGATCTGGGCGCGGCCAGGAGACTTCTTTCCCGCTTCTCCCTCCAGGACCGGAGCGGTGGCGGTACGACGACTTTCTGGGTCGATGACCTGCGGATCGTCGGCGCGACGTGGCGGGAGGAGCGTCCCCAGCCAAACAAGCAGCCGGACATCCGCTAGGATTCTACTTCCGGCGGGCGAACAACAACCCGGACCAGGTTTCGTCCACGGCACAGACTTTGTAGTCCACGATGCCGGCGGCGAGACCTTGAGCCCGCACGATGTTCTGATTGAGGTCGGATGGAACGCCGGACGCCTTTTTGGGCCAGATGATCCACAACCCGCCGTCGGGTGTTCTCGCCGCCATTTTCCCGACGTCCCTTTCGAGTTCGCGCTGCGCCCTCACGAACCACAGGATCAACAGGCGTTCTCCGGCCTTCCCTTTTGCGCTTTTTCCAACCTCGGGAAGCGCGTTTATTGATTTGTCCCGGATCGACACCCGCTCCGGAAGATCGCCGAGTGTCTTTAGAAACTCCTTGGGGGCAGCGACGAGGATGACCGCCGTGTCCGGTTTGATCCCGAGCTTCTTAGGCAGGGGCGATCCGGAATAAGCGTCCATCCGGGATCGGGGCACTACAGGAGCGACAACAGGTCGTGAGACGGCCTGCTTCAACGCCTTCCCGATATCCGCCCAGGCGGTGTAAACGGCATCAGGAAGATACGTTTTTATCCTTTTTACCTTCTCCGGGTCGCCCCCGACAAAAACGATCGGCACCGCACGCGTATCCTTGTAAGAGCGGAGCGCCATCCCGACATCGCGGCCGTGCGAGGGCACGCGGCCCAGGTCGATGACTACGGCGTCAGGCGGGTTGTCCCGAAGCCGCCTGAATCCCTCTGGCCCGGTGAGAATGTCGTGCTCGACTTCATATCCTAGGGCGCGCAGCCGCCCCGCCCTCTCCCCCGCCTCCATTTCGTTCCAGTGGATGAGCCGGACCCGGAGTTTTCGACTCGCCTTCTTCGGGTTCATCATGATCTCCTTGGGCACAGTATGCCATATTTGGGCGCAGATGTAACAAGGCGGAGATTCGACGTCTTGACATGAAAATCCATGATTAAGGCATGACAAACGCAAGCTTCACAAAATCTTCACCCGATCATCACACTTCCTTAACCCATGGCCCGCTAAAATTTCTTATCTTATTAAGGAAGGGCAATGAAACAGGTTCCAGGAGGGTAGGAGAATGGCTGAATTGGGACCCCTGGAAATTATTTGTGCCTTGGCCAGGATGTTGGCGATCGGGGCGGGAATTCTATTCGGGCTCGCGCTTTTCTCCATCCTCTGGCTCTATCTCTCCGAGCTGCGGCATAAAAAGACCTGGAGAGATCCTGTCATCTATTGACAAAATTTTACCTGAACCCTCAGGATCTCCCTATCGCTCCTGCAGACGGCAACCGGGAGAGTTGAGCCGCCTTCTCCCAGATCTTATCATCGATACTCTCGATGAAGAGCTGGAGGTGGTGGTAGGGAATCTGGATTCCCGCCGCATCGAGCGCCAGCTTGCTGGCCTCCATCACTCTGTAAAAAATGGGCATTTCGTATCTCGCATTCTTGATCCAGACCCTGACGATGAGGTCAACACTAGAGGGGCCCAACTGCTTTACGACGACATCCGGCGCCGGCTCCTGGAGGACCCCTTCGAGACCGCGCACCATTTCGAGGATCACCTTCCGGGCGTCGGGGATATGTTCTTTGTAGGCGATGCCCACGGGGACTTCGATACGGGTCTCCCCATGCTTGGAGTGATTGACCAATACCTGGTCGATGACACCCTTATTGGGGAGCACGACAAAGGTATTGTTGAGGGTTCGGATCCGGGTGCTGCGGAGGGTGATCTCCTTGACCTGGCCGTACTCACCGGCGACACTGATCAGATCCCCCACCTCAAAGGGCTTGTCCCAAAAGATGAGAAATCCGGCGATGGAATTGGCCAGGGAATCCTGGGCGGCGAAGCCCAAGGCAATCCCGGCGACCCCGATCCCCGCCAGCATGGCCCCAACGTTCAGTCCGACCTGGCTCGCGGCCATGATGACGGCAAAGACAACCAGAACGAACTTGTACAGATTGTCGATGAGAAGGTCGATGAGGTTCTTGTGGATGTTCGCTTTCTCGAGGACGAATCGCGCCGGCTTCCGGGTGAGGCGGAAGAGGAGCCAGAAGCCGAACAATACGGCCAGGGCGGCCAGGACATCCGGTATGATCCGCAGGATCGTGTTATACACGAGTTCGGCATCGATCGATTTCAATAACGTATTCATGCTAACCTCCAAACTTAGGTTTTTCGAGTAAGGCGTTAGCCTTTATCTTTTGGGCGGCCGCCTCCTCCACCAGGAGGCCAGGACCGAACCCGAGACATTCATCCAGGGCCCGAAGATGGCCGGCGCCAGGGCCGCCTTGGCGCTCTTCAGGACCTCCATGGCGATCCCGGTGGCCATCCCGCCGTTCTGCATCCCGACCTCGAGGCTGACGGTCCGGCAGTCTGTTTCGCTGAGGCGGCAGAACCGAGCCCCCCAATAGCCAAGTGTGTACCCGATGGCGTTGTGCATGACGCCGGCCAGGACGAGCAACAGGCCGGAAGTGAGGAGCTCGTTCCGGGAGCGGGCGGTGATGATGGCGATGATAACACAGATCCCGGCCATCGAGACGACGGGAAGCGCCTTGTCCATCCAGTCGGCGGGGCCTCGGAAAACGTTCTGGACGAGGAGCTTGGCCAGGGCCACGACGGCAATCAGGGAGAACCCGAGGACGAGGCCGCTTTTCATCCGGGCGATCGGTCCGAGAAAGGCCATGTCCAGGAACCCGCACCCGAGCGCGATGACAAGGCCTCCCGCGAAGATCCTGAGAAGTGCGCGGGACTCTCGGGTCCACCGTTTTTGACCGTAGAGAATCCTGTTGGCCGCCAGGCCGGCGACGATCGGGACGATGATCATGTTGATGATGGAGAACATCATCGCCAGGAAATCCACCGGCACGAGCCGGCCCGCCAGGACCTTCATCCAGAAGGGCGTCATCACGGGAGAGACCAACGTGGAGCAGGCGGTCATAGTCACAGAGAGGGCGACGTTGGCTCCGGCGAGATAGGCCATCAGGTTGGATGCGACTCCGCCCGAGACCGAGCCGATGAGGACAATGCCGGCGGCGATCTCAGGCTCGAACCCTAAGAGCATGGCGATCCCATAGCCGACGAACGGCATGATGGTGAACTGGAAGAAGATGCCGATGAAGACCGGCCAGGGCATCGTGAAGACGCGGCCGAAATCCTTGGCGCTGAGGGTCGTTCCCATGCCGAAGGTGATGATCTGGATGAGGGGGACGATGAAAATCTTGAGGTCGATCCCGAACCAGGTGCCGAAGGCGGAGGGATAGAACATCGAGGCGGCGACGAAAGTAAAGACCCAGAGGGTGAAGGAAAGCCTTTTGAGCGTGGGGTGCGCCCTGCTGGCCGCGGCCAGCGCAGCCAGGCCGGCGATGACGAAGGGGCCGAACGTCATGTGTTGAGTCCGTAGAGCTCGGTCATCTTCTCGTGCGCCTTGAACTTATAAAGACATTGGTCGAGCGGTGTGCCGACAACGCGGATCTTATCGAGGTCGCCCTGGCCCATGCCGGCCTCGTTCATCGAGGCCAAGTAGAGCACGCGCTTGGGGTCGAATCCCATGATCTTTGTAGCCACGGTGTCGGCGGCGACGGCATCGAGACTGGCCAGGGCGAGGCCCGCCTTGAGCGGCGTTCCCCAGGCCGGACCGTTTCCTTCCATGGCCTCGAAACCGTCGATGACGGCGAGGCTGGGAAAGACGTCCTGGGCGATATGGAACATGTTGAAATGGCAGATGTCATTCACCGCCGGGGGCGCCGTGTGGAAGAGAGCCTTGTCGTTGCTCTTCTCGTCCTTGAGGGGACAACCCAGGAGGATGTTCTTGAGAGACAGGGTGACCAGGACGTAGTTGTGCGTTTTCATCTGGGCGGCGGAGATGATGAAGACATTGGGGTCGAGACAGGTCGAGCTGATCCTCACGGGAAGAGGATTGTGCTCGACGCCGAAGACGTAGCGATATTCGAACCTGTCCTGGTTCAGGTCGACGAGTTTGACGTTGTAGCTTTTCTCCAACTCGAGGTAGCCTGCGTTCTTATAGCCGTCGAAGGTCTTGTGATGCCCGCCTTCACCGACGATGATCGTTTTTTTGGTGTGCGGGGTGAGGAAATCGATGATCGCCCGTACGGCATCCACGTGGGTGACAGCCAGAGGGTTGTCGGCCAGCACGACGTTGGGCTTGAGGAGGATCGTCTTGTTGCCGATGGCGTTCAGGATGTCGTTCTCGAGGGGTTTGAGCGACCGGATGATATTATTGTAGCGGTCGTCCCCCTTGACCAGGCTGACGCGCGCCGTCTCGATGACCTTAGTAAAGAGCTGCGGTGAGGAATGGGCCTGGGGCTCGCCGGCCAGAAAGTCGGCGGCGCGGCCGACCAGGCCGCGGCCCAGGACAAGGCCACCCACGGCCCCGATCCCCATCTGCATGAACCGCCGCCGGCTGAAGGTGTTTCTCCTCATGCCTCCTCCTCTTTCCCTCTCCCCTTTCTCCTCCCCCACTGGAGACTGTGTCGTAATTGCGATTTGTCATTGCAATGACATTGTGACACAACCTCCCCGCGGGGGGAGGTCGCGAGGAGGGGGATTCTTATTGTCATCCTCATCGGGGCGGATATTGAAAACCTCGCATGTTGGTGCGGATCCGATAAACCTTGTCGTAGCCCACAACATAGAGCGTCTTCATGTCCTCGCCGCCGAAGCAGCAGCTCACCGGGAAAATAGGGAAATGGACGATACCGATGAACTCGCCCCGGTTGTTGAAGATCTGCAGGCCGCCATAGGTGGCCACATAGATATTCCCGAGCTCATCGATGGTCATGCCGTCGGCGCTCGTGGACCGGCCCTTCCGGTCCAGGACGTCCGCGGTGAGATGGAGCTCGGCGAACTTCCGCCCGCCGGCCAGCGTCCCGTCCTCGTTGACGTCATACACCCAGACGAAATTGTCCTTGTCGGTGTCCACGTTCCAGAACGTCTCGCTGTCGTAGGTGTTGTTGACGTAGAGCGATTTCCCGTCCGGGCTGAGGAGAACGCCGTTGGGCATGGCGAAAACGTCGGGCTCGATCACCCGGATGACCTTTCCGTCCGGCGTAAGGTAATAGACGGCCCGCCCCGGCTGATTCTTCGTGGCGTCCGGGGTGAACTGCGGGTCTGTGAAGTATAGCCCGCCCTTGGCATCAACCACGAGGTCGTTTGGCCCGTCCAGGGGCTTGCCGCCGTAGCTCGCGGCCAGCGTCGTGACGATCGTCCCCTGGATCGTCATCTCGATGACTCGGTGTCCGAACATGTCGCAAACGGCCAGGTTCCCGTTCTGAAGCGGCATCAAACCGTTCGCCTGCATCTGGCCCTGGGAGATGTAGCGGTAGGTCCCATCCTCGTCCATCTCGACGATGGCGCTTCGCTTCGGGTCCCCGGCCCAGCTCTGGTCGAAATACATGCTGGAGAAGTAAAGCTTGCCGGTGAGCCACTTCGGCCCTTCGGTGAATGTCAACCCCGGCCCTTGAGTCGCTCCATCCACGACGAGTTCGACCCGCGTCTCCTCGGGGATAATGGCGTGATAGGCCTCCAGGCGCTCAGCCATTTTCTCGGCGTAATCCGGCCTAGGCGGCCAGAAGACATCGAGCACATCGCAGCCGAGCTCGCCGACCGTTCCCCCATGAATCATGTCGCCGGGGAGAATAAGGATGTCGTCTTTCTTCATCGTCGTGACGCCATCGAGGATTCCTTCGTCGATCGAGCCGCGGAGGACGATCATCAGCTGTTCCTCAGGATGGATGTGCTCGGGAAAGACCGCCTCCGGGTTCATCCTTAGAAAGCTGAGCTGCGCGCCCCGGCCGGCGATGAGCCGGGAGTTCGCCCCCGGGCTGAGCTCGGTCAACTGGACGTCCTGGAGCGTCTGGACGAGACCGGGCTTCACAGTCGGCTCGAGGGGAAAATCGCCCTCCTTAACGCCTCCCGGCAGTCCCTTGATACCTGCTTTTTGCAGATAATCGAGCCGTGGCGGCGAATAGACTTCGAGGATCTCCGCGCCGTCCGGCCCGGCTTTGAGGGCGTTCTCGGTCCCCTTTTCGAGGTAAACGAAATCGTTCCTCTGGGTTCCGCCGTGGGTGCCGTCGGGCACTTCCGCCCGCACTGCCCGCATGTTCAGAAAATTCCCGTTAATGAGCTGGTCGACCTCTCCCCTCATAACCACCAAGATGCGCTCAACCGGCAGCTCCTCCCTGGGGATTTCGGCGGCGGCGTCGAGGCGCGTCCAGCAGACCAGGTTCCCCTTGCCCCAGTAGAATCGGGCGACGGCTCCCGGCGCCATCTCGACCTCAGGGAGCGCGGCCAGGTTCGTGACGACACCGGGCTCGAGATTGGAGGCGAGTTTGACCTTGGGGATGTCCGCCCTCTTCCGGCCGGTGATCCCTTTCTCCCGGACGAGCTCCTCATTCTTGACGGCCCAATCCGGCTTCCGGGCACAGGATGACACAACAAAGGAAATCAGAACCAGTGAAAGCAAAACTTCTAATAAATGGTTTTTCTGCCGAACCCGTTTTGTATTCATATCTTCTCCTTCCTCCCGTTTTTTTCATGGCTCAAGCCTTTCGAATGAGCGTAATGGGGCGGGTGGAGGGGTCTTAAGCGAAGGCGAAAGGCTTGAGCCATGATCCCAAATCCTATTTCTTCGCTTTATCGTGACGGTTGCCCAGGTAGAGCCAGAGCATATGTTCTCCCGTATGATTGATGGAGCTGTGCGGCACTTTGTTGTTCGGCGGGATGAGAAAGGCCTCGCCCGGCTCCTGCCAGAGCAGGCGGTTGCCGAAAAGAAGCAGGCTCTTGCCCTTGACCTGGCACCAGACCTCTTCGCATCCCGGCCCATGGACATGGGGCTGGGCGATGTCGAAACTGTCGATCGAGACGGCCGCGAATCCCATCGGATTGGCGAACTTCGGCGGGACATCATAGACGAATCCCCGGCCGACGTGGGCCCAATGCATCCCGACATAGGGGACGGAATCGTGATAGCTCCCGACAGAGATTTGGGTGTTGGGGACGAACCCGGCGGGAATCTCCTCGACCACCATGATCATCTCCAGCTGATCGGCGCCCGTATTGAATAACCTGTATTCGAGGCCGGCCGGGACTACGACCGCAAATCCGTCTCCGATCTCGGCTTTTTTGTCCGCCGCTTCGATCCAACCCCTCCCGGCCATCACGTAAAAGAACACCTGTTCTTTATCACTCTTGAAGGGAACGGTGTTCGTCCGCGGTTGGAGCGCAGCCCGTTTGTAGGCCTTCAAGTATTTCAGGACGGCGCCCTTCCTGGGAGGGTGGAGAGGGTCGCCCGGCGTCAGGATGTCGCGCTCGATCAGCCCGCCGTGTCCCTCGTGGGGCAGCGAGTTTCTCCAATGATTGATGTAAAGATAGACATCGGTATCAACCTCCGGATGCCGGTGGTTAGAGACGGCGTCCTCGGCGAACGATGGTTCCGGCTCCGCTGTCAGCTTGGGTTTGGTCTGCGAAACGGCGTCGAAGAAAGCGCCGAGGCCAAAGACAAGAAGAACCGCGGTGGCTGATAACACTAAAGTCTTCATATTCACCTCCAGGCGTTGTATCTTATAAAAAAAGGAATAGAATCCCCTTTCTGGGCTTAGAAAGACAAGGGGAACCCGGGGAGATGCCTGGGATTGACACTTCGTTATGGTCTATACCATAGCCCTAAAATCAGAGTCAAATTCAATCCTATCCTCCATATCTATCATTCTCATTTCTCGTAGCCATGCGGGTCGCCCGCGAGCGAAGTCCCCCTTCTCACGACCTCCTCCCACCGGGGGATGAAGATATGCGGACCACAGATCCGTTCCCTCCCCCCTCGGGTGAGGGAGTATGGAAGATAGAAAGGAGATTGCTTCGCTTTCTTCGTGCGTTCGCAATGACAAGGTAACATCATTTATTGCGCTTACTTTAGATAAGCTCTTCGGCCTGGGCTGGGGAGAGGTTGTTTTGATGTATAATACTGCAGGTTTGAATCGTGTTCGGTGAAGCGCAGTTCGAACAGAGAGCGCACCGGAGAACGAGCATGGAGATCGACGTCACCGTCCGGGAATACCGACCGAAGGACCTCGAGCAGGTCCTCGGACTCGTCCGCGAACTGGAAGCGGAGATGGCCGAGAAATTCAAGGCCAAGATCAAGTCCGGCCTCGAGGACTACCGAAAGCGTTATCTCAAACCGGCCTACAAGTACAAAACCTGGGTCGCCGAGGTCGAGGGGAAGATCGTCGGTTATCTCATGGGCTATCCCTCGCTGGGAACACCCGAGATCGACAACATGTACGACGTTCTCCCGCTGCCGCCCGGCCAGCTCCCGGCGGAATTCTACATGCAGATCACCTTCGTCTCCAAGCCCTACCGGAAGAAGGGCATTTCGACACGGCTCCATGAAGCCGTCATCGCCCACGCCAAGAAAATGGGGTTCAAGGAGATCTATGCCTGTATCGCCAAATGGAACGACCCGGAGCTCCAGGTCATCCGCTCCCTCAAGTTCCAATCCAAGGACCTGGGCTATCGGTACCGGTTGAGCCTCAAGCTGGGGGGAACAAAACCCGCGGCCTCCGAAGGAGAAGACAAATAACGTTTTCCGGATCGCCCACGGCCACTTCTCGAACGCCCCGGAGCCAAAGAGCCTGAGTTGATCGGACATTTTCCAATTTAAAAAAAATCGCCAAGATCACCCTCTCCCTCACCTCTCCCGTTCGAGAGTGTGTCACAATGACAAATGACAATTACGACACAACCTCTTCAGGGAGAGGGACTAAGAAAGAATTTTGCCAGACCCTTGATTTCAACGGAAAATTCAGGCTAGAGATGGCAAGGTCTCTCTCTCTCTGCGGAGATCACTTCTGACTGCGCCTGAAGACGAAAAAGAAAGGGATCCCGATGAGGGCCATCCCCAGGGCGATCGAGGATTCGACAGGCCGCTCTAAGAACCCCAGCACGAGGATAGCACTGCCGGCCAG
>DATKXS010000118.1:0-10720 GCA_035528895.1 Candidatus Desulfaltia sp. | reverse complement strand
TAGAATGATGGACCATGCCGGGTCTCGAGAAGAGGAAAAGATGAAAAGCAGACAATCTTACGTCATTTTCGTGACCGTGATCGCCGCCATCGGCGGGCTTCTCTTTGGGTTCGATACGGCCATCGTTGCCGGCGCCACCCGCTATCTCAAGGATCAGTTTGCCCTGACTTCTCTCCAGGAGGGCTGGGCGGTGAGCGTGGTTCTGATCGGCTGTATGTTCGGTGCCGGGTTCGCCGGGACGATCAGCGACCGGCTCGGCCGGAAGCGTTTCATGCTCGTCTCGGCTGTTCTATTTTTTGTCTCGGCGATCGGCTGCGCTCTCCCCCAGAGCATGCTCCAATTCCTTATTTTCCGCTTCGTCGGCGGGCTGGGCATCGGCTCGGCCTCGATCCTGGCCCCTCTTTACATCGCCGAGGTTTCACCGGCCAGGATCAGGGGCGCCCTTGTCTCGGTCAACCAGATGGCCATCGTCACGGGCATTCTCCTCGCCTACTTCGTCAACTGGGCCTTTGCCGGCGTCGGCCCTTCCAACTGGCGGTGGATGTACGGGATGGGAGCGCTTCCGGCGGTGATTTTTTTCGTGCTTCTTCTCCGCGTTCCCGAGAGTCCCCGTTGGCTGGTCAAGCAGAGCCGGGAGGCCGAAGCGTTGGAGGTCCTGTCCAGGGTCAACGACGCCGAGATGGCGGCCGCCGAGGTCCGGAGCATCAAGGAGACCCTCCTTCTCGAGGGGGGATCTTTGGCCGAGCTTTTCCGGCCGGGTTTCAGGCGGGCGCTTCTCATCGCCGTCGTCCTGGCCATCTTTCAGCAGATCACGGGCATAAACGCCATCCTCTATTATGCACCCCGCATTTTCGAACGGGCCGGTTTCGAACGCATTTCGGCCATCGGCCAGTCCACGATCGTCGGCCTGGTCAACATGCTTTTTACAATCGTGGCCATACTCCTGGTGGATAAGGTCGGCCGGAAACCCCTGCTGTTGATCGCGGCCGCGGGCATGGGTGTCTCCCAGTGCCTGCTCGGCGCCGCCTTCAGGATCGAGAATTTCTCGGGGACGGGGATCCTCCTCCTCATCCTTCTCTACATCGCCTTTTTCGCCATGGCCATGGGGCCGATCGTCTGGGTGGTGATGAGCGAGATCTTCCCGACACGGATGCGGGGAAGCGCCATGGCTATGGCCACGGTGGCGCTCTGGGTGGCCGATTTCGCGGTCACTCTGAGTTTCCCGGTGATCGCCGACCGCCTGAACGAGAGCACGGCTTTCTGGTTCTATGCACTGATGTGCGCCCTCGATCTTATCTTCATGATCTTCTTTTTGCCCGAAACAAAGGGGAAAACTCTCGAAGAGATCGAGAGGCGGTGGCTCAAGAAAGCCTAGTCCTCGGCGGAAGCAGCCTTGAGTGCGGCTGCATCGGTGCCGATAATACAATAATCCCAGCGCATGGTTCCTTCTTTTTATGGCTCGGTGATGAGGAGTGTGGTCGGGTCGAGGCTGAGCCTGAGCTCCTGCGGCGAGGGAAAGTCGTGATCCTTCAGCAGGTGAAGCTGCACCCGGTCACGCAGGTGCCGCAGGGTGATCAGCACGTCCACTTTTCTGAGGCAGCATTTAAGCTCGTTGGGGAATCCCTGCCCGTCAAACAGCGGCTCCGGTCCCTTGAGAGAGGCGCTGAACCAGACCTCTAGCCCCATCCGTCCGGCGAATTCCCGGAACCTGGCCAGGTCTTCAAGTGACGCGGTCGTGAACGTAAAGCCGTCCACGATGACCGTCTCGGCGGCGAAATTCCCGTCTTTGATCATGGCTTCGAGGCTGCGCAGAACCTGCCCGGTCCTCATCCCTTCCTGGCTGAAATTCATGATCACCCGGTTCCTGACGATCTCGCCTTGGATTTCGGCCGCAGCTTCCAGGTTCAGGCTCCTGGCGATCTCGCGGAAGATATCTTCGTACCAGGTGATGATATAGTCCACCCGGCTGGAGTAGGAGACATGGATGACGGGTTTTTGCTGCAAAAGCTTGTCGGTGGCGATCTGGACCAGGCAGGCGGTCTTGCCGACTCCCTTGCGGGAAGCCAGAACGCCGATATGGCCCTTCCCCAGCCCGCCGTGCATGGACTTCTCCAACACCCTGACCGGGCTTTTCTTGATGAGCTCTTCCTTGACCATGGCCGGGACTCCTCCGTTATTTTTCTTGTTTTTTCCGCAGTTTCTCCTGGTACTGGGCGATGAGCTTTTCGGCGACCTGAGCGGGGACTCGGGCATACTTAAGAAACTCCATCGTGAACTCCGCTTTCCCCTGAGTCAGGGAACGGAGAACGGTGGAATAGCCGAACATCTCGCTTAGGGGGACCTCGGCATCCACTCGGGCGAACATCCCGTCCTCGACCGAACTGACGATAATCCCCCGACGCTGGTTGATGCCGGCGAAGATATTCCCCAGGAACTCGGCCGGGCCTTCCACCGAGAGCCTCATGATCGGCTCAAGGGCATAGGGTTTGGCGGCTTCATAAGCCTGCCGGAAGGCGCCCTGGGCCGCGGACTGGAAGGCGATGTCGGAGGAGTCGACCTCGTGCGCCTGCCCGTCGGTGAGCGTGACCTTGATCCCGGTTATAGGATAACCGATCAGCCGGCCCCTCTTGAGCGACGCCTGGAATCCCTTGTCGCAGGCCGGGATGAACTCGCGGGGGATCCGTCCTCCCTTGACTTGGTTCACGAACTCGTAGGGCTTTTCGGCGTGCGGCTCGATGAAACCGATCACCCGGCCGAACTGACCCGCGCCTCCGGTCTGCTTTTTATGGGTATAGTCGAACTCCGTCCGCAGGGCGATCGACTCGCGATAAGCCACTTGGGGCATCCCGGTTCGCACGGCGACCTGATACTCCCGCTTCATCCGTTCGATGTAAACGTCCAGGTGAAGCTCGCCCATGCCCTGGATGATGGTCTCCCTGGACTCGGGATCGACGTGGGTCCGGAAGGTCGGGTCCTCCTTGGTGAAGCGCTTCAGCGCTTTGGATATGCTGTCCGCTGATCTGTTGTCCGCCGGGAAGACGGCGAGCGAGATGACGGGCTCGGGAACGTAAATCGATGACATCGCCAGGTTCAATCCGGGCTTGACGAAGGTATCACCGGAGTGGCAATCGACGCCGAAGAGGGCGACGATATCCCCGGCGGCCGCGTCTTCGATCTCTTCCATGCTGTCGGCGTGCATCCGGATGAGCCTGCCTGCCCGGATGGTTTTCCCCGTCCGGGAGTTCTGAAGCTCCGCGCCCTTCTCGATCCTGCCCTGATAGATCCGGATGTAGGTGAGCTGCCCGTAAGGTCCCTCCTCGAGTTTGAACGCCAGGGCTACAACATCAGCCTCCGGGTCCGTGCTGAGGGCCACTGACTTCTCCTGGCTGTCCAGGTCATAGGCGATGTTCTCCACTTCCGCGGGGTTGGGGAGGTAGCGGACCACCGCGTCCAGGAGAAGTTGGACTCCCTTGTTCTTGTAAGCGGAGCCCATCAGGATGGGCATCAGCTCCCGGGCGACCGTGCCGCGCCGGACGGCTTCCATAACCAGCTCGGGGGTTTCGCGTCCTTCGAGGACGGCCTCGGTAAGTTCATCCGAGAACATGGAAACCGCGTCCAGCATCGCCTGCCGGTGCTTCTCGACATCTGCATTGAGCTCTGCCGGGACGGCTTCCCGACGGACGGCCTCTCCCTGAACTCCATCGAAATAAACGGCCTCCCTGGTCACGAGGTCGATGATTCCCTGTTGCCTGTCCTCGAGATCGATGGGGATCTGCATCAGGACGGCGTTGCGGCCGAGCTTCTCGACAAGCTGATTCTTAACTTTGAACGGGTCGGCGCCCGTCCGGTCGAGTTTGTTGATGAAAGCCAGACAGGGAACTTTATAGCGCCGGAGCTGGCGGTCGACCGTGATCGTCTGGGACTGGACGCCGCCGACAGAGCAGAGCACCAGGACCGCGCCGTCGAGGACGCGGAGCGACCGCTCCACTTCGATGGTGAAATCGACGTGGCCGGGAGTGTCGATGATGTTGATGGTGTGATCGCCCCAAGTGACGTTGGTGGCGGCCGAGGAGATGGTGATCCCGCGCTCCCGCTCCAGCTCCATCGAGTCCATGGTCGCGCCCACGCCGTCCTTGCCCTTGACCTCGTGCATCCGGTGGATTTTATGGCAGTAGAAGAGGATCCGCTCGGTCAGCGTGGTCTTGCCGGAGTCGATATGGGCGCTGATCCCGATATTCCGGAGTTGCGTAATCTCTGTGGCCATAATCCCCTATTATAACAGGTTCTAAGCGGCGGCGTTGCTCATGGCCGGGACACTCCAGACAAAAATGGCGATACGGGGTCCTTGTCCATCCTTCAAGTGATCTGCGGTCTGATGACCCTGGCCCCGATCCGGCCGAGCTCCCCGGCCAACCGTTCGAACATCATTTCGTCCTCGCAAATCCCGACGATCGAACCGCCCGAGCCGGCGAACTTGGCCGGGGCGCCGCAGCGGCGGGCAGTCTGGATCATCTCGAGGTTAGGCTCGCTGATCCGCATGATCCGGCTTCGCAGGTCGAAATTCTCGTTCATCAAGGCGGGCCAGCGGCGAAAATCTCCCTGGAAGAAATCGTTTCTCCCCTCTTCGGCGAGGGCGGCCAGCTTCCGGAGCGTGTCGATCACCGAAGGGTCTCCCCTGTCATAGGCCACGCGGATATCGTTGAGGACAGTACCCGAGACCTTCCCGAGGTCGGGTCTGTAGGCGAGGTAAAGCGGCGGAAGCCGGTGCGCTTCGAGCCGTTCGTAATCGCCGTAGCCTCTTTTCTCGATGAGAGTCCGGTCCAGGTCCATATAGACGCAACCTTCATAGACCTGGATAACCCGGTCCATTAACCCGGCATTGATCCCCAGTTCTTGAAGCTCGGCGCCCAGGATCAGGGTCGGCAGGGTCTCGACAGGGACTTCCACTCCATAGAACTGGATAAGCGCGCGCATGGCTGCGACGATGATGGCGCTTGAACCGCCCAGGCCGACCTGGCGGGGGATATCGGATTCGTAGCGGATGGTGAAGTTTTTATCGGGGAAAGGGATATCCTGCTTGAAACAGTAGTCGAAAAACGTCTTGACCGCCGCCTTGATTAACCGCCGGCCTCCGTAATATCCGTAGAGGTTGATGCGCTCGACGAGGTCCTGACCGTTTCTGTATACGGCTTCATCCTGGGCGCCGGGTTCGACCCTGAGTTCGGACGACTCCTCCAGGACGACCCGGGCGGCGAAATTCTTGACGCTGACGGCGATGATCTTTCCGTAATAGCCGTCCGACGGATTGCCCAGGAGCCCGGCGCGGGCAGAGGCTTTGGTTTCGATCATCGATCCGACTCAGATTGCGGCCAGGACTCCCCGAAGATAGCCCACCGACTCCGCCAAACCCGGAAGCGGGTCGCTTCCGTCCTTCTCGAACTCGAAGGCCAGTGTCTCTTTATAGTTTAGCCCGATGAGGGTTCGAATGAACTTGGGGATGTCGATAACCCCCCGGCCCATCTCGACCGTCTGACCATCCTTGGAGGCGGCGGTCACGTCCTTGATGTGGACATCGAGCAGCCGGTCGGCGAATTCCTCGGCGGCCGCCGAAGGTTCGATGCCCGCTCGGACGGTATGCCCGACATCGATGCAGAGGCCGAGCCGCGGGTCGAGATTCTTTATCTTTTCGTAGGCGCTTCCGGGCGTCGGGTAGAGCTTATCTTCGGGGCCGTGGTTATGGATGGCCAGGCGAATATCGGTTTCTCTGACCTTCCTCTCAACCTGGCCGAGAAGCTCGGGGTTGGCCACACCGATGATCATCTTCATCCCGGCTGCCTGAGCATACCGGAAGGCCTGTTCCACTTCGGCTGCTGTGGTCATGTAAACGACCCCGCAGCCGTAGAGGTCGAGCCCGGCCGCTCTGACTTTTTCCGCCGCCGCCGCTACCTCGGCCCCCGGACTTTCTAGGGGAAGATGCATGCTTTTCAGGACGATCCTTCCCAGGGCGAGCCTCCTGGTCATCTCGATCGTCCGCTCCAAACTGAACTCGCGGAACGTGTAGGAAGCCAACCCGAGGCCGAACTGGAGTGCATTTCCCTTTTTCTCCTGGTTGGGGTCGAGAGTCGGAGTGATCCCCCGGGGGTCGAACGTCGCCGCTATCATTCCCAGGGCTCCTGTTTTCAAGAAATTGCGCCGGCCAACTCTTGTCATCGGCTTCCCTCCTCCGGGCCGCGGTTTTCCCGTTTTCATCGTGACCTAATATACAAACTTGGGGATGACATTTCTACACTTTTTTAGTTTAGCATTCCTGTTTGTGTGAGTCTGATGAAGGCCGGGGACGTTCCCCAAGGTGACACCCTACTTCCGTCGCTATAAATGACGCACCCTGTTGAGCGCCCTTCTGACTACCTCTTGCTAACGTAAGGTGTCCCTTTGGGGAGTGTCCCCTTGGGGAGCGTCCCCTAATTTCGTAATGCGTTTATATTAGTTGATAATTCAAGCCTGGTTTGTCATGATATGAAAAAAGGAGTCGGCGCTGCATGTCGGATGTTGGTAGAACCAAAAAAGACAAAAGGCCTCTTTGGGTCCTGGCCATGCTGGTTTATGTTCCGCTTGTGGTCTCCTTATCCTGCCGTTCTAAAGAGGAGTCGGCCTCTACGTCGATCCCTGCCCACGCCGGAGAGCAGCTCCTTAATGCTCTCAGCGAAGAGGAAAGAGCCGAGGGCTGGAGGTGGCTGTTTGACGGCCGGACACTGACCGGCTGGAGAGGCATCGGTCAGGAGGGAGTCCCCGCCGGACATTGGATCGTCGAGGAAGGCGCGATCAAGAAAGTGCCGGGGGGAGAGGTCCCGCGTCAGGCGGACGGCCAGCCCATCCAGGGCGGAAACCTGATGACCGTCCAGACGTACGGGGATTTCGAGCTTCGCCTGGAATGGAAGATCGGCCGCGGCGGAAACAGCGGGATCAAGTACAACGTTTCGGAGGAAATGTCGAGGGGGGTCCCTCCGCCGCAGGCAGCCATCGGCTTCGAGTATCAGATCCTGGACGATAATGAGAACCCCGACGCTCTGGTCGGTCCCAACCGGACCGCCGCATCCTTGTATGACCTGATCGCGCCACAGAATAAGACGCTCAGACCTGTCGGGGAGTACAATGAAGCCCGAATCACCTTTCGCCAAGGTCACGGCGAGCACTGGTTGAACGGATCGAAAGTCCTCAAGTTCGACCTCGGAACCCCCCAGATGGAAGAGTTTGTCGCGGCCAGCAAGTATCGCGATATTCCGGGGTTTGCCGAAAAGCGGCGGGGACATATTGTCCTCCAGGACCACGGCAGCGCCGTCTGGTTCCGGAACATCAGGATCAGGGAGTATCAACCGGAGTAAGGAGAGCCAATGGGAAAACACCAAGTGAGTCGGCGGGATTTCGTCAAGGCCGTAGGCCTAGCGACTACGGGCCGCTCGAGGACAAGACGAAAGGTTTTCAGGTCACCTACTCTTCGCGCATGACCATCGCCGCCATGCACACGGAGAAGCGCATCGCCTTCGACGATTCGCGCCAGATAGTGATCAGCGGTTGAACTGAGAGATCAGTTCCCCAGGCCGATTTTTTGCAGCAGGCGGATAAAACGGGGGTCGGCGCGGATGAAGTCAAACATCGGGTGCACCTTCAAAAACAGTAGCCCGGACTCCCGCTTGCTGAAAGCGATTTCCAGGCAGGCGATAACCTGCTCCCTTTCATTGAGACCGGCATAGACTGAGGCGATGGATACCTGGGGCACGTCGCTTTCTCTGGTCGCCTTAAGCGCCGCGGTGAGGATGCGCCCGACCTCCGCTCTTTTCTCTTGGCGGGCATAGATGTGGGCCAGGAGGAGCTCGGTCTCCATGGGATCAGCCCCCAACTCTGCCGCTCGGCGAAGCGACAGGATGGCTTCTTCGTACTGCCCCATCTGGATATGGAGCAGTGCTGAATAATAGTGATGGCCGAAGTAAAGAGGATCCATCGTCACGGCCTTCTTCAGCTCGACGCCCGCCTGGTCGTAAAGCCTGGCGAAATAGAGGATCAACCCCGCCTGATCATTGACCGCCGAGGACTGAGGATTGAGGGCCTGGGCCGCCCGTATTTCGGCTATCGCTTCTCCGTGCCGGCCCAGGGCTGACAGGAGCGTGGCATAGGACCGGTGAGCGGAGGCGCAATCCGGATCGACCCTCAGGGCTTCCCGGTAGCCCTTCTCCGCCCCGGCGAAATCCCATTCGTAGACCGTTTTTACCCTGGCCAAGGAGACATGGGCCTCGGCCAGCCGCGGGTCGATCAACAAGGCCTTAAGAGCCGCGTCCTTGGCCTTTGGGTAGGCTCTGTCCGGCGGCCAATAGTGGCCGTCTGCCAGCCGCATATAGGCATCTGCCAGGGCCTCAAAAGCGAGCCCAAAACCGGGCTCCTTGGCGGCGGCTTTATCGAAGTGTTCCAGAGCTTTTTCAAGATTCGCTTTCCCCCCTTTGTTCGCCAGGAAGCGGCCTTGCGCGTAAGCGTCGTAAGTTTCAAAGCTCGTCGGTTCAGCCGCCCCGAGCGGAGGGGCTTGTTCAGGCGGCCTGGTCACTCCGATCGTTTCGACGACCGCTTGGCCGATCTCATCCGTGATGGCCACAAGATCTTCCTGTTCGCGCTCGTATTGACCGGACCAGAGGATGGCGCCGCCGTCCACTCGGACGAGCTTGACATCGACGCGCAATTTGTTTTCGCCGGCCTGCAGGTTCCCATCCAGGTAGTGATCGACCTGGAGGCGCCTCCCGATCATTCGGCTGTCGCGGCTTAGGCCTTTGAATGAGAATGAGGATTCCTTGTCGGGCAAGAGGAGTCCATCCACTTTCCTGAGTGCCCGGGTCAGCGTCTCGGCCATGGCATCGCCCAGATATTCGTTGCCTTTGGCCGGATCGAGGTCCTCAAACGGAAGCACAGCCAGCGAGATCCTGGCGGATCCGGCGGCGGGCGATGGGCCTTCAGAGGATTTGAAAACGACTCGCCAGAGGAAGATCACTATGGTGACAGCGGCCAAGACCAACAAGGCCGGGAACAGGGCCTTTCTCGGGATGGTGAACCCGATCCGGGTCCTTTTTTTCCTTTTCATCCGTTCCGGCCGTGGCGAAACCTCTGACACCGCTTGGGTAGCGGCCGACGTCTTGGTCGGCGCCGGAGCAGGAGGTTCGACGGGGACTTGGCTGATACCGGTCTCCATCTGTTCGAGTTCCGCCCAAACGGCTTTAGCCGTCTGGTATCTTGTGTCCTTGTCTTTTTCGAGACACTTGAGCACGAGAAGGCTGAGCTCAGTGGGGATACCAGGGTTGAGCTCTTTGGGATTCCTGGGGAGTTGACCTACCGGCGGCAGGCTCCCTGTCAGCATCTCATAGAATATGGCACCCGCGGCGTATATATCGGACCGGGCGTCTGCTTCCTGGCCCTCCAGCTGCTCCGGACTCATGTATTGCGGCATCCCGGCGACTACCCGGGTGATCCCTTTGGACCGGAACAGGCGGGCGATGCCCAAATCCATGATCTTGGCTGTTCCCTCTTTGTCGATCATGATGTTGTCGGGTCGGAGGTCGAGGTGGAACGTTCCCTGCCGGTGGGCTTCGGCCAGGCCGTTAAAAAGATGCTTGGCGATGGCGAATGCTTCTACCACC
Organism: Candidatus Desulfaltia sp.; assembly: GCA_035528895.1. Classification (GTDB taxonomy): domain Bacteria; phylum Acidobacteriota; class Aminicenantia; order Aminicenantales; family UBA8522; genus UBA8522. Next base: position 1,046 of record DATKXS010000118.1, on the reverse strand, counting down.
GGCAGATGCTTTTTATCTTTGATAATGGACTTGAGATCCCGGCCGGGAACGTATTCCATCGTGATGAAAGGTGTGCCCATGATCACGCTGAGCTCGAAGATGCGGGCGATGTTCTTGTGGACGATGCCCCGCTCGGCCTTCATTTCCCGGCTGAAGCCTTCGAATACGTCCTTGTTTTCAGCGATCTCCGGCTTGATGGATTTCAGCGCCAGCTCCCTTTCCATGGCTTTGTCAAAGACCTTGTAAACTGTACCCAAATTGCCTGTTCCCAGCTCTTCGAGGATCTTGAAGCGCTCGCCGAACGGTCGGTGAGGCGCCGGTTCTTCGACGGCATAGTCTTCCCGCAGAGCTTCGGCCTCGGGAGAAGCCGGTTCAGGAGGTATTTCGGCCGGGCTCGAAGGCTCTTCCGGCGCAACGGCCGGAGTCTCGACGTGAACCAAGGCCGATGCCGGAGTCAGGAGGAGCGGGTCAGTCGGGGTTTCTGTTGGAATCGCAGGCGAGGGGGTGCTTCCCCCGGCATCAAGCCTGGCCCCGCATTCACTGCAGAACTTGGCGGTTTCCGGGTTTTCGAACTCACAGTTCGGGCATTTTTTAAAAATCATGGGCCTTCCACCTTTTTTAGTCGGACGAACCTCAAGGGCTGGAACATCCGTCCATAGCTTATTTCAGGTTCATTAAAGGTGTCAAATAGAAGATGGGAACCGGAAGCACCTCCAACTAGGTCATGAACATAATAGACAACTTGGGAATGTCAGCGCTCCCGCTCAGGTTTTTTACGCCGTTCCCTCAGCGTTTTTCCATTCCCAAGTTATTCATCACCTAAAGGAAGATGCTTCCATGGGGAGCTAGCCGTCAGTTGTATTTTGGCCTGGAGTTTGGGATGATACCGGAGAAAAATGATAGAGGAGTACACATGTCGATGAGCCGGAGAGAATTCATTAAGAATAACGCGGCAGCGGCGTTGGGTGTGGCGGCCGGGGCGGTGGAAAACAACCAAGCCGAAATTCGCTATTTAGCGGGGACGTTCCGCTAGATTTTGACCAACT
>DATKXS010000117.1:0-3696 GCA_035528895.1 Candidatus Desulfaltia sp. | reverse complement strand
TATCAGGGGATACGCTATACAACGCGGGAGAAGCTGATCGATATCGGCCCCCTCAAGGTCACGGCCTCGGAGAGGAAGACCATCCCGCTGCCTCCGGTCGTGGGCGGAATCGCGCTCGTCGCGGGCATCGCGCTGGTCCTTGCGGACCGAAAAAAGAAATAGCCGACCGGCAAGGCCGTTCGGCTATTTTCTTCTTCCCGAGCAGGGAGGGAGTACCGACGGACGGGGAGGATGTCGATGCCGAAGATGGTCTTCATCGAGCCGCGAACACCGAATCTTCATGTCTTCTCTCAATTCCCGTTGCCGCGCCTGGGAGTCCTTATCCTCGGCACCATGATGGCGCAACGGGGCTGGGACGTCGAAGTTTACGTGGAGGACCTTCGCCGGATCGATTTCGACGTGGTCGCCGGGTCCGACCTCGTCGGCATCTCGACGATCACGTCGACGGCGCCCCGGGCTTATGCCATCGCCGACAAGGTCCGAGCCATGGGCATCCCCGTCCTCATGGGCGGGCCACACGTGACCTTTCTGGCCGACGAAGCCCTGGAGCACGCCGAATTCGTCATCCGGGGCGAAGGGGAACGGCCGCTCATGGCCTTTATCGATGCCTGGGAGAACGGCCGCGATCTCACCGGGATCCCCAATCTTTCCTCACGGGCCGCGGACGGCCGGATCGGCCATAACCCGCTCCTGCCCATGGAGGACGACTTGGACACGATCCCCTATCCGGACCTTTCGCTCCTCAAGCCCGATCCCCGGCGCCGGAAATTCCTGGCCCCCATCCCTGTCCAGACGTCGCGGGGCTGCCCCTTCGACTGTTCTTTCTGTTCCGTCACCGGAATGTTCGGAAAGAAGTACCGCTTCCGCTCGACGGAGAACATCATCGAGGAGCTTCGCCGGTACGATCACCCCAAGAACGCCGTTTTCTTCTACGACGACAATTTCGCCGCCAACCGGGAGAGGGCCAAGGAGCTGCTCCAGGCCATGATCCGGGAACGGTTCAAATTCCAGTGGACGACTCAGGTCAGGGCCGATTTCGCCCGCGATACCGAGCTCGTCAGGCTGATGAAGGAAGCCGGTTGTCACACGGTGTACATCGGCTTCGAGTCGGTCAACCCTCGGAGCCTCGACGGCATGAAGAAGAAGCAGACCGTGGCCGATCTTGTCCGGGCCGCCAAAGTCCTGCGCCGGCACCGGATCCACATCCACGGCATGTTCGTCTTGGGGTTCGACGAGGACGATTGGCCCTCCGTCAAGAAGACGGTCAAGTTCGCCAAGAAATCCCGGCTGTCCACGACCCAGTTCCTTATCCTGACGCCCCTGCCCGGGTCGGAGTTTTATGAAAAGATGTCGTCCGAAAATCGCCTCCGGTTCCATGACTGGGCCCTCTATGATGCCCATCATGTCGTCTTCGAGCCGGCCCGATTCTCGCTCTTCGACCTGCAAAATGCCCAAATGTACTGCCACAAGAAGTTCTACTCCTTGAAACAGATGTTCGGGAAGGTCCTCGCGGGCCAATGGCTCAGCGTGGGCGTCGCCCATTACGCCCGGAAGCTCAACCGGATGTGGACGAAGCGCAACCGGACGTTCCTCCGAGTCGTCGCCCTGTTGAAGCTCGAGCCGGGCGCCCGGATCTCCGTGGATTATCGGGAGGAGGTCTCCCTCGATCTCTGAGGGAAGGGCCTATTTCTTCCTTCCGGCACGCCAGCAGGACTTGACAGGCCCCCTTATTCATCATATTATCTGCCGACAATCAAGACACACGGAAATCCAATGGCCAATGTTCTGATTATCGATGATGATAAGCTCATTTGCGACTGGATCTCCAATGTCGTCACCCGGTTAGGGCATCAAGCCGTCTCGACGCATCTTCTCCGGGAGGGGCTCCGGAAGGTCCAATCCGTGTCCTTCGACATCGTTTTTCTAGACGTCCAGATGCCCGATGGAAACGGCCTGGAGAGCATTCCGAAGATCAAAGCCGCCCGGTCCTTCCCGGAGGTCATCGTGATCACCGGGCTGGGCCATCCTGATGAGGCCGAACTCGCCATCCGAAGCGGCGCCTGGGATTATCTGGAAAAGCCGGCTTCGTTCGAAGCCATCAAGCTTCCCCTCCTCCGGGCCCTCGAATATCGCGCGGAAAGGCAATCGGGGACGGTGACCGTTCTGAAGCGAAACGGCATTATCGGAGATTCAGAGAAGATCATAGCTTGTCTGGAGCTTCTGGCCCAGGCCGCAACAAGCGAAGCCAACGTACTCATCACCGGCGAAACCGGCACCGGAAAAGAGCTTTTTGCCAAGGTTGTCCATTCTAACAGCCATAGGGCCAAAAGGAATTTTGTGGTCGTTGACTGCACGGCGCTTCCCGAGACGCTCGTTGAAAGCGTTCTTTTCGGGCATGCGCGGGGAGCTTTTACCGGGGCCGAAACGAGCGAGGAGGGGCTGATCAAGCAGGCCGACGGAGGAACTCTGTTTCTTGATGAGATCGGGGAGCTGCCGTTATCGATCCAAAAAAAATTCCTCCGGGTCATTCAGGAGCACTGCTTCCGCCCTGTCGGAGGACGCCGAGAAGTGAAAAGCGATTTCCGGCTCGTGGCGGCGACGAACCGAGAACTGGAAACCATGGTCCAGGAGGGACGATTTCGGGAAGATCTCCTCTTCCGGCTCCGGACTATTGTGATCGACTCCCCCCCGCTGAGAGATATTCCCGAAGACATCAAAAAATTGACGGTATTTTATATGAACGACTTGTGCAAACGGTTTGGAATAATCGCCAAAAAGGCCTCGCCTGAATTCTGGGAGATCGTGGCCGCATATCCATGGCCCGGTAATGTCAGAGAACTGATCCAGGCTCTCGAGAAAGCGTTGCTTTCGGCAAAAGATGAGCCGCTGCTGTTCCCCAAACATCTTCCGACATATATTCGTATTCAGGTGGCCCGGAGCTCTTTCCCGCAAAAGCCGGCAGGCCTGCGTAAGCCGGAGGCACGCTCTGGCGTACCCCAGATGCCGCCCAAATTGAAAGAGATCCGAAAAGCGGCAGTTTCTGAAGCGGAGAAACAGTATCTAAAGGACCTGATCTCCTATGTGGGCGGAGATAAAAGCAAAGCTTGCCGGATCTCCGGTCTGTCACGCTCAAGATTCTATACTCTTCTGAAAAAATACAAACCGGCTGATTTTGATCGGCCGGCGTGACGCCGGTCCCGGCCTCCGACAAAGCGGAAAATGAGTGCTCATTTATTGGAATGAGTACTGTTTAAAAGAACAAATTGCCGCCGATCCCCAGGAAAATCGGCTAATAAAATTTATTCGCCCCTGTTAAAAACAAATCGTCGGATTTAATAGATTTGGCACGTTTTTTGATTATAAACCAGCAGACATAAAGAGAGATGGCCATGCGGTTACTTTATTATTCCCCTAGTGATGATCAAAATGCCAAGAGGCTTGAGGCGGCCGTTCGTGCGGTGATCCCAGAAAACCAAATAGAACCCTTCAAAAAACTGGGTGATTTCAGGGAAAGACTCCGGACGCCCATAGATCCGGATTCTATCGCCGTTCTCTCAGCTTCCAACCGAGAAGAGCTTCAGAAGATGCAGTTGCTCCGTGGGCTGCTCACGGAGATCTATGTCGTACTTGTCATCCCCGATCGGAAGAAGAGCACGATCGAACTCGCCCATCGCTTGTTGCCGCGGTTCTTGAGCC
>DATKXS010000116.1:0-3361 GCA_035528895.1 Candidatus Desulfaltia sp. | reverse complement strand
CCGGAAATCCGGCCACAAGACAGGCGTAATCCAGATCTCGGAATAGGCGATCTGCCAGAGCAGGAAATTGGAGATCCGGAGTTCGCCGCTCGTCCGGATGAGCAGGTCGGGATCCGGAATCCCCGCTGTATCCAGGTACCGCGCAAAACCCGCTTCGTCCAGATCGTCCGGGTCGACTCCGGGGTTCAGCAGGATTCTTTTCACGGCGCCGACGATCTCGGCCCGGCCGCTGTAATTGAGGGCCAGGACGATGGCCAGACGGTCATGGGTGCGGGTGATCGCTTCCACTCTTTCGAGCTCTTTCTGGACAGCCTCGGGAATCCCCTCTCTCTGGCCGATGACAATAAGGCGGATCTTGTTCTTTATCAGATCTTTATCCTGTTTTTGAAGGTACTCCTCGAGCAATCTCCAGAGCAGGGCGACCTCCTTCTTCGGCCTTTTCCAATTCTCCTTGGAAAATGCGTAAAGAGTCAGGAACCGGATGCCCAGGCGGGCACAAGTTTCGACAACCTCCTGAACGGCTTTCGAGCCGGCCCGGTGCCCTTCGATCCGCGGCATCCTGCGCTTTTCCGCCCAGCGGCCGTTGCCGTCCATGATCACGGCGACGTGCCGCGGGAGCCGGGACGGGTCCAGTTGCTGAACGAGCTTGTTTTCTTCGCTTCCAGGAGAAATAAAACCTTTGAGGTCGAATTTCACGGACTCATTATAAGAGCTCCCCCGAGAAAAAGCAACGGGGCTGGACCGAGGGGCGGGGATTTGGTAATCTAGTGGATTCAATGGAAAGGCGGTTGCCATGTGTTTAGGAATCCCGGCCAAAGTGACTCTGGTTGACGATTCCCGGCAGGGAAAGGTCGACTATCTGGGAACAAAGGTCAAGGTCGATTTTTCGCTGTTGGAGGATGTCAGACCCGGCGACTGGGTCATTATTCATGCGGGTTTCGCCATCACCAAGCTAGACGAGGTGGATGCCCACGAAACCCTTTCCCTCCTGCGGGAAATCGCCAAGGCGCACGGAGAATAGGCGTTGTCGGGCCCGATGAAAGAGCTCCGGGACAAATCGATCACCCGGGCCCTCCTCAAGGGGATCGAGGACAGACTGCCGGGCGGCGGCCGGCCCGTCAGGATCATGGAGGTCTGCGGGACCCACACCATGACCATTCATCGCTACGGCCTCAAGACCATGCTCGAGGACGCCGGCGTAGAGATGGTCTCCGGGCCCGGCTGTCCGGTCTGTATCACACCCAATTCCTTCCACGAGGCTTGCCTCGACCTGGTGACGAACAGGGAGAACTTCATCCTGGCCTCCTTCGGGGACATGACCCGTGTTCCCACCAAAAAGGGCTCGCTTCAGACGGTTGTTCCGGCACCGTCTTCCCAGGTCAAGATCGTCTATTCCCCCAAGGAAGCCCTGGACCTGGCCAGGGACCATCCCGATAAGGAAATCGTCTTTTTCGGGGTCGGGTTCGAGACGACCATCCCGGCCATCGCCTTGACGGTGAAGAAAGCTGCGCACGAACGGCTGTCCAACTTTTCGACGCTGTCCGCTCTCTGGCTCATCCCGCCCGCGCTCCGGGCAATTCTGGAGGCCGGAGAGACTGTCATTTCCGGTTTCCTCTACCCCGGCCATGTCAGCGCCATCATCGGACTGGAGCCTTATCGATTCATCGCCGAAGAATTCCGGGTGGCGGGGTCCGTCGCCGGGTTTGAGCCCAACGACATCCTCCTGGCGATCAGCGCCATCCTGGATCAGATCGCTCAAGGGAAGCCCCGTGTTCACCTGGAATACTCACGTGTCGTCGATCCTCAAGGGAACCCGGTCGCCCGGACAGTGATCGAAGAGATGCTCGAACCTCGGGATGCCTTCTGGAGGGGCCTGGGCCGTATTCCGCAGAGCGGACTCGGGTTCAAAGATCGGTACAGCCCCTATGACACTCTCGTCAAATACGCCCTCGACGTCAAGGAGGAGGCCGACGACCTCCCCGGGTGCCGTTGCGGCGAGGTTCTGCGCGGCCTCATCCCGCCCCCCGGATGTCCGCTCTACGGAAAGAGATGCCGCCCCGACTCACCCTTCGGGCCCTGCATGGTCTCTTTCGAAGGCGCCTGTTTCATCTATCACAAGTACGATCGCCGGAGACAGAGAGGATGAGTTCCCGATGACCCAGGAAAAATTCGTCAGCCTCGAGCTCGGGAGCGGCGGAAAGAGGATGCGTGATTTTATCGCCGAGCATATCGTCCCTTCCTTCCATAATCCCTTACTTGACGACCTGGGCGACGCCAGCCACCTGCCCATGGGAGTGGCCTTCACCACGGACAGCTATGTCGTCGACCCCATATTCTTTGCCGGCGGGGACATCGGCACTCTGGCGGTCAACGGGACGGTCAACGACCTGGTCGTCTCTGGCGCCGTGCCCCGCTATCTCTCGCTCGCCTTTATCCTGGAGGAAGGACTGCCCTGGGAGGATCTGCACAAAATTCTGAGGTCGATCAAGCGGGCGGCGGCACGGGCCGATGTCCAGATCGCGACCGGAGACACCAAGGTGGTCCGCCGCGGACAAGCAGACAAGATCTACATCAATACCTCGGGCGTTGGTTTGGTCGTAGGCCGCCCTCGGACGGAGTGTATCCATCCAGGTGACCGCATCATCCTGACCGGGACACTCGGCGAACACAGTCTCGCTGTTTTGCTGGCGCGCCAGGAGTTCGGCCTCGAGGCCCGCGTCCGGAGCGACTGTGCTCCGTTGACCTATCTCCTTCCTCTTTGGAAAAAAGGAGTGCTCTGGATGCGCGACATCACCAGGGGAGGCCTGGCGACCATCCTTTCGGAGTTGGCCGAAAAGCTCCCCCATGCGCTGCTTGTCGAGGAAGAGAAAATCCCCTTGTCGCCTGCGGTGCGAGGAGCGAGCGAGCTCCTCGGCATCGACCCCCTGTTCCTGGCCTGCGAAGGCCGGGCGGTTATCGTCACGCCCCGGAAAAAGGCCGAGGCCGTTCTTCGGGAGGTCCGGAAGAGCCCCCTGGGCAAACGGGCGGCCATCATCGGGCAGGTCGACGATCACACCGGACGTCCGGGCGAACTCCTGCTCTCGACGATGACGGGAGGATTGCGCCTTCTCGAGCCCTTGACTTCCGAGCTTCTGCCCCGGATCTGTTAGCAAGGCCATGTCATTCAACAAAACCTCAAGAATTCCGCTTCCGCTGATCTGCCTCTCTGTCGCCTTCTGGATGTGGAGCGGATGCTCTTCCAGCCAAGAAAAAAGCGGGGCGAATCTTCAGGACGATGACTCGGCCCTGATAACAACTCGGGCGGACCGACTGCGTGTCTATGAAGGCGGGACCGCCGAAGTGGACCTCCGCCTGAAGAACG
>DATKXS010000115.1:0-5220 GCA_035528895.1 Candidatus Desulfaltia sp. | reverse complement strand
GCCAGAGTGGCTGGCCAGCTATCCTGATTTCAAGGATCAAATTAAACTCCTTCGAGAAACCTTGGGAATGACCCAAGAACAACTCGGGAGACTCGTCAATCGATCTCTAAGATCTATTCAACTCATTGAGAGTGGAAGTGCAATGCCTAGGATAACCACTCTATATAAAATCGCGAATGCTTTAAATGCCGAATTGCAAATAGCACTCATTCCTCGTCAATCTATCATTGAATTTCTCAATGAAAAAGCATCTCAAAAAGCAAGACAGTTAGTCAGCCTCAGCAAGACCAGCTCTGCTCTAGAAATTCAAGCGCCTTCTGATGAGGAAAGCAAAGAACAAATCGAGGCAATGAAAAGAGATATCTTGGAAAAACGGCGATACAGTTTATGGGACCAATCAAAAAAATAAATCAGGAACTCCCTCCGGCTACAACTCCTTTGACTGCAGAAGAGTTGGAAGGCTTGTTGCCAAAATATATAACCACAAGAAGAGAACTCAACGACGCCGAATTTAAGAACATCTCCGTGGCCTCAAAAACATATTTATTATCCAGGAAAAAGATCCAATTCATACTGAGCAATCTTTATAAAATACACAAAGAGATGTTTGGCAACGTCTGGGCATGGGCAGGCAAAAAAAGAAAAACAAACAAAAACATTGGAGTTGACAAAGCTCAAATCGATATAGAAATGAAAAAGCTTATTGATGATCTGCGGTACTGGCTAGAGCATAAAATGGACACCGTTGAAATTTCTGCGCGACTTCATCATAGACTGGTGTACATTCATCCTTTCAACAACGGCAATGGCAGGTGGGCAAGATTAATTGTTAACCTTTTTCTTAAAGAACATTTAAATTCCTATATAAATTTTCCAGAGAATGAGCTGCTTTTGACGACCTCAATTAGAAAAACATACATCAAAGCACTCCAAGAAGCCGATCACTTAAACTTTGGACCTTTGGTTGACCTCCAAAAAAAATATATTTCAAAATTTGCCATTTGATCGAATAGAAAGACCTTCCAAACTGGCTGTACGCCCTAATAGCCAATAAAGAAACATTCCCTTGTTGTCCCTACGGTTCCAAGCATTAAGAATCGAATATCGATGTTATTACGGCTGCCGACTACTTGTTGGCGGAACTGTGGCTGTCCGGGGAAGAACAAGACTCACATGAGCAGGGGGGTTATTTTCCGATGCCCGGAGGGGGTTATTTTTGATTGCCCATTGACACCTATCCGGCTATGTCCAGCAAGGTGCGGAGTTTTCCCAAGACTTCGACAACTGTATCAGGAGAAAGAGAGGAGATTCTTTCGGCGTTCCTGGCGCGCCAGTCCATGCTCTTAACCTGGTCGGATAAGATAACGCCGGCGACCGGCAAACCATCTGGAATCGCGACCTCGAACGGATATCCTTTGACCAGACTCGTAATCGGACAAAGGAGGGCCAGACCGACTCTGCCGTTATAGGCTTGAGGCGAGAGGATAACCGCGGGCCTTCGCCCGGCCTGTTCATGGCCCACCTGGGGATTCAGGGTAATCCAGACAACATCTCCACGCCGTGGAACATACTGGGCCGCGGCTACCATATTTCGTCGCCCTTGGACGGGCCGGTTTCCCACTCGTGGTGAAGATTGTCTTCCGTTACCCGGGAAAGGAGTTCTTCGAGCGTCCATTTTGGTTCATCGTCGGGCGCAACCACAAGGACGCCTTCTTTAAGCATCAATTGAACGGACGAATTCTGTCCCCATCCCATCTCATCAGCGAATGATTTGGGAATACGGACAGCCAGGCTGTTTCCCCATTTTTGAATTCGTGTCTTCATATTCCTTCCTTAAATGTATCTACAATGAAGATACATCGATCGCCTATCTTTGTCAAGTGGATAGAATTCAAGCGGTCGATCATATTTCATGATTCTCCTCCTCCAACCTCACCCTCATTACCCTTATTCCCTTGACTCCGATTCGTGGCCGGGTCTATGATTTCCTGAAGATCGAGGGGACGAGTCCCGGTCCCCGTCGGAGGTGATATCATGCGGCCACGGGAAAAGAGATCAGATGCGCACGATGAGGTCTACAGAAAGCTGGCCAAGTATCTCGACGACATGCCCGGCGGATTTCCGGCCACGGAGAGCGGCGTCGAGCTCCGGATCCTGCGCCGCCTCTTCACCCCCGAGGAGGCCGGCCTGGCTTTGCGGCTCAGTCTCCTCCCGGAGGAACCGGCCAAGGTCGCCCGAAGGCTTCGCCTCCCCGATGAGGAAACGGCCAGGCGGCTCGAAGCGATGGCGTTGAAGGGACTGATCTACCGGATCCCGTCCAAGGACGGCCCCATGAAGTATATGGCCTGGCAGTTCGTCATCGGCATCTGGGAATACCACGTCAACTCCCTGGATGAGGGCCTCATCCGGGACATGGAGGAGTACATCCCCCGGCTCCTCGACGTCGAAACCTGGAAAAAAGTCCCTCAACTGCGGACGATTCCCGTCGGGCAAAGCATCCCGGTCGAGCACGCGGTCATGCCCTACGAGGTGGCCGAGCGGTTGGTGCGTTCCCATAGCCGGATCCTGGTCGCTCCCTGCATCTGCCGCCGGGAAAGAAAGATGGTAGGAGAGGGATGCGGCCGGCTCGAGGAAGCCTGCTTGGTCTTCGGCGGGGGGGCCGATTTTTACCTGGAGAACCGACTCGGGCGGATGATCAGCCAGGAGGAAGCGCTCCACATACTCTCAGAGGCCGACCGGGCTGGATTGGTCCTCCAGCCGAACAATGCCCAGAAAGCGGGGAACATCTGCTGTTGCTGCGGCTGCTGCTGCGGCGTGCTGCGGACGATAAAAAAGTATCCCCGGCCCGCCGACATCGTCTCTTCCGCTTTCCGGGTCTCCGTCGAGCGCGAATCGTGCGACGGCTGCGGCGTCTGCCTGGACCGCTGCCAGATGGAAGCGCTGCGGTTGGACGACGGAAAGGTGACCGCCGACCTGGGCCGCTGCATCGGCTGCGGGCTCTGTGTCACCACCTGCCCGACCCGGTCGTTGACCCTGGCGCGCAAGCCCTCCTCCGAGCAGCCCGACGTGCCCGAGACGATGATGAAAACCTACGTCAAGCTGGCCCGCGCCCGCGGAAAGCTCAAGCCGGGCCGGCTTCTGGGCATGTGGCTGAAGGCAAAGCGCCCGGCGCGGCCGCGAAGCTAGGGATGATAATGCCGCCGGTCCAGAGCGATGTCAGAAAATAGGACCGTCCCCATTTTGTCCCCATTTTAAAAGAACGAAAAAAACATGAAAAAAAGCCCTTGTTGACAAGCTGTGTCGCGCACATTATAATGCGTGATGCACACTATGTGAGACATACAGTATGAACATTGCGACGACAAGGAGACCGAGCCATGGACGCTGAGATCGGCAATTTCGAGACCGAGATGAACCGGGGGTTCCTCCAGATCCTGGTCCTGGCCCTTCTCGAGAAGGACATGTACGGCTACGCGATGGTCCGGACCGTCCGGGACTTGGGGTACGAACTGGAGGAGAATACCCTCTATCCCCTGCTCCGGAGGCTCGAGAAGAACGGCTGGATCAAGAGCCAGTGGGACGTCAGCCAGGACCGGCCCCGCAAGTTCTACGGCATCACCGGCACCGGCCGCAGCCTCCGGACCCAGCTCCTGGAAATCTGGAAAAAACAAGACCGCATCTTAAAACAGCTCATCAAGGAGAAGTAACATGTTAAAAAGACTCGAAACCTATCTCGAAGAGATCAGCCATTTCCTCTCCGGCCGCGAAGAACGGGAGGAGATTCTGTCCGAGATCAGGAGCCATATCCTGGAGAAGGCCGAGCAGGAATTCGGCCAGGTCACAGAATCCTCGCTCGACAAGGTCATAGAGGCCTACGGCCCGGCCCGGCGGGTGGCCGAGAAATACCTCGACGGACACGAGATCATCGCGCCCGCATACAGGCGCTACCTCTTCCGCTACACCGCGCTCCTCTTCGCCATCCACTGCCTAGTCAGCGTCGCCGCCGCCGTCTTCAAGGAGAGCTTCATCTTCTTCCCTGTGCTTTATGTGCCCTCCATGAGTCCCTTTGAAGTCCTGTTCTACCTGCCGACGGCTTTCCTTTTCGACCTCGGGGTCGTCACCCTGGTCCTCTATCTCATTACCCAGAGCAAGAAAGAGGTCCGGCTGCCCTGGCCCAAGATCAGCATCGACCTCGATGAAGTCCGGCCGCCGGGCGCGACGGTCGGGCGGGTATTCGGCCTCATCGCCATGACCATCGTCACAGGCCTAGCGCTCTATTTATACCTCCGGCATGGAACAATCTTTTTCGTCAACTTCGGCTCCGCCTCACGCCAGCCGCTTCTCATTCCGGAGGCAGGCCAATGGTATTCCCTCCTTCTCATCGGGCTGTTCGCGCTCAGCACGATCGGCCTGGCCGTCAAGCTCGTGAACGCCTCTCCCTGGGTCGATGCCGTCGAGAAGGCGCTCTCTCTTGTCCTCATCGGGCTCGCCTTCCGCCAGCCGTTCGACACTGCCTTGGCCGTGCCTCTGCCTGAAGCCGTCCTCCGTACGATCAAGTACGGAGTGACCGTCAGCCTGCTCGTCCTCTCGGCTTTCATCGCCTTCGATCTCGTCAAGGCGCTCGTCCGGATCGGCCGGAAACGCCTGGCGAAATGATAGGCCTATCGCTCTCCTAAACGGTCCGCTCGTGTGATAGAATTGCGCTATGGGCAGCCGGTCGATGTGGAAGAAAGCTCTAGCCGCAGTAGCAGTGCTCGCAATTATCCTGCTTGCAGGCGGCTGCAGAAAAACCGTCACGTTCGGCGTCGTAGCCGATGTCCAATACCACTCCGGCAAACCGCTGGGAAGCCGCTATTACAGCGCCTCCCTCGATAAGCTCAAAGACGCCCTGGCTCATTTCAACAAAGAAAAGGTCCGGTTCGTCATCAACCTCGGGGACACCATCGACCATGACTTCCGGAGCTTCGATGCCGTCATGCCGCTTTTCAAAGCACTGAAGACGCCGGTTTATCACGTTGTCGGCAACCACGACTTTAGCGTTCAAGAGGACGAAGAGAAAAATGTCCTGCCGGCGCTCGGGTTGAAAGAATCTTATTATGCTTTCACGCAGGGGAATTGGCGGTTCGTCGTGCTCGACGGGTTCGAGCTCAGGTTTCCGTCCCCCGAGGACAAGACCCTGAAGGAGGAATCCGAGGCTCTCTACACGAGGCTCCGCGCCGA
>DATKXS010000114.1:0-5436 GCA_035528895.1 Candidatus Desulfaltia sp. | reverse complement strand
TATGTCTGGCGGCCCTATCTCAACGACCAGCGTTATCCCTGGGGAACCTGGCAACCCTATATCAACGGAAGCTGGGCGAACCGCGGCGGGGAGATGTTCTGGGTTCCCGCAGAGCCCTGGGGCTGGGTCCCTTATCATCTCGGCATCTGGATGTGGGATAAGAGCAAGGGCTGGGTGTGGCTCCCCGGGTCGCTTTTCGCTCCCGCCTGGGCGGTCTGGGATTTCTACTCCGGGATGTATTGCTGGAGGCCGTACTATCTGTATGATTGGATGTTCGGGTTCGAAAGCTTCTGGAGCCCATTTTCCTGGAGTGCTTATTATGGCCCCAACTATCCGTCGGGACGGGACATTCCATTCCCTCGAACTCCCCAGGACATCATCCATAGTATCCGGAAGGACCAATTGAAAAAGAGCGATTCACCATCGCTCCCCATGCCCAAGGAAATGAAAAAAGCCTTGGAAGCCACCCTGGCGGCGTTGAAGCGGGGAGACCAGGCTCTCCTGAACTCGCTCGAAGGCCTTCCCCGATATTCAGTGATCGTCAAGAAGCAGGATTTTCTTTCCTCCCGATGGCAAGAAAAGGCCATTTCTTTTGAGCGGTTGGCTAAAGAGATCGAGGCGGTCCCTCAAGCCGCCCGAACCACTTCCTCCCGTCGGTCGGCCGATGTTTCCCGGGACGCGCTGCTGACAATCGAGCGCAGCCACGCCGTTGCCGATCTCAAGGCACAGACGGCGACCTCGCCAAGACATCCCCGGATAACAGCGCCGCCGGCCCCGCGGGATCTGGATTTCCATAGTGACGCAGCAACCGGCAAAAGGGAGGCGGCTGCTCCTCCGTCTTTCCGGTTCCGGGACTGGAATCCCGATATCAGGGCGGCGATCAGGCTCGGCGTGGAGATTTCTTATTCCAGCCGGACCAACGAGGTCGCCTGCGCTCAGCTCGGCCTGTCGTCGCGCCAGATCAGCCCGGCCATGCGGACGATGGGAGGCCTGGGCGGCTTTTCGCCTTCGGGCGGATCCTCCGCATCGTCCGGAAATGCCTCAGCCACAAGCTCCACGTCCCATTCAGCGGGACACTCTCAATCTTCGGGGTCTTCAGGCAGCCAGAAGCAAAAAAACTGATAGCCGGCGTCTTCTCCGTCGCCGGGTCGTCTATCTCATCTCATCTCGCGGACGAACTCGAGCGCCGTCTCGACGACGCTATGAATGGACGGGCGGGACGAAATCTCCTCCCCGATCGATTACCCTTTCATGGATATTGTGTATCGAAGGGCTTTGTGCGAGGATAACTCTGATGAAAATTAAGGCAACAGCTATCCTCGCTTCGAGTCTCGTCCTCGCCTTCTGCGCCTCGACGCAAAAAAAGGCCTCCCGCAACCCCGATAAGGACCCTCAATACCAGTATGAAAAGGCGGTCATATCCATGCGCTACGGCCTGGAAGACGAGGCTCTCAAATACCTGAACGAGGCCCTCGCGCTCGACCCCGCTCATGCCCCTTCCCTGAAGCTTCTCGGCCACGCTCTGTTCAAAAAAAAGAGTTTCGAGGAGGCGGCCGCGGCCTTGGGGCTATACCTGGAACTCCAGCCCGACGATTCCGAAGCACACACCAGCCTTGGGATCACGTTCGAGCGGCTGGGTCAAAGCGCCCGAGCGGAGGCGGAATACCAGAAAGCGCTCGCCGTCGACGGCCATCCGGAAGCGGGTTTTGGACTGTCCAAGCTCTACTATGAACAGAACAAGCTCGAGGCCGGGTTCGAGATCATCCGGGGGGCGATCCAGAAGAATCCCCGCTCGGCCCCCTACTACAACCTCCAGGGTGTCATCCTGAACCAGATGGGGAAATATGCCGAAGCCCTGACCAGCTTCCAGAACGCTCTCCAGTATGCTCCCAATGATATCTATCTCATCGTCAACCTGGGCATCGCCTACATCAACAACAAGCAGCCGGCCAAGGCCCGCGAGCTCCTGGAGAGGGTTTTGCCCTCGGTCCAGGACGAAGAGCTGAAGGCCAAGATCAACGAATACTTGAAACTGATCAAAGACAATCAGTGATTTTTTTCAGCCGCAGGAGGGAACTTCCCTGCCCTTGATCTCCGAGATCAAGATCGCCCAGGCGCAGCCGACTCCGGCCCGGACCGAGATGGCGCCGAAAGGACAGTTCTTCGCGCAGGCGCCGCACTCCATACAGAGGTCGCGGTCGCGGATAGCGGCTTTGCTATCCTCGATGAAGAAGACGGTATGCGGGCAGACCTCGGCGCACCTCCCGCAGCCGGTGCATTTTTCCGGATCGTAGGCCAGCGTCGTTACATTTCTAAAATGGCGGTGTTCTCTCATCCTTAACTCCCTATAATCCCCTTACCAGGACGACGGCTAATAATCCGAGCCCTAAAAGGCCAGAGACGATGATGGCCGGCACCGCGTACCTCATCTCCTTGAGCACGCCGGAAAGAGACGTGTAAGTGGAAGAGCCGGTGAAGCCCATGGCCAGGAAGGCCGAGATGGCCGGGAGCAGCAGAAAGTGCGCCGTGGCCAGCGGCCACGATTCCGGTGTCAGCGGGATCAACCCCTGGAGGATATTGACAAGCGCCGCCCAGAGCAGGCCCAACAACCCGCCCTTCCAGGCAAAGGCCCGGCCGGGTATCCAGGGAAGAAGGATGGGGACAAAAAACCCGCCGATCAGGATCGCACCCAGGTAAGGATAGAGCGCCTTCCAACTGAAGAGATCCAGTCCCAGGACATCCAGAAGCCCAAGGATCACCACGATGATCAAAAAGTAGCGGAAAGGAGCGACTAGCTCCATTGATGTTAGGATGAGGCGGTCTTTTAAGCCAAAGCGGACAAGCCGCATCTCGGGCGTGGCTTTCATGCCGGCGGCAAGAAAGCTTTTGATATCGGCGGCTCGCACGGGTCCATAGATAACCTTGAAATGCGTACGCTTGGTCACTTCATGGGCGGCGACTCCGGGGGCTCCAAGCTGAGGAAGAACAAGCGTCCGATGGGAAACAATCCGGGCCAACCCGGTTTCCTCGATCCGGCGCACCAGCTCTTCCGTGCTGAACGTCCCCTTCCCCGCCGCGCACCAGACGTTGATCCCCTTGGTGTCGAGGACGAGGACCCAAGCGTCGAGCCCGCCGAGCTCCCGGCGCAGCGTGTCGAAGCTCAATTTGTAGTTGGCCGAAACGAGGACGGGCGATTCGGAGTCCGGATTCCCGACACCATAAAGGCCCGGCTTTAACTTATAGTTCATCCGGCCTATACCCATTCGCACTCTGACCTTTCCTAATATGTCCTGCCGACTGAGTTTTGTCCGGACAACCGGAATCGCGCCGGCGGCCGTCTCGACCCGGCGCTCGATCCAATGGTCTGATTCCTTTATATAGCTTTCCTCCCTGCCCTTGCGCGAAGTCCAGCCGCAGCAATCCGGACCGCACTCGCAGGAGGACTGAGAGCCATTCTTCGCTTCTGCCGATTTTGACCTTCCTTCCCGCTCCGTATCTGGTCCTTGCATAACGGCCACTCCTTTCTCGGGGATTCTCACTTCTCGCCCGGTTCGCCCGCGTCCCTGCAACAGCCGGAAGATTCGTTAAGTTTCCTGACCACATCGGAGAACGCGCCGATGCTGTCGATCATGGTCTCTCTTTTTTCGACCGGAACAAGTTCCAGGACCCTGCCGAAATAATCATTGAACGTTGCCTCTATCTCCGTGAACACTCTGCTCCCCTGTTCGGTGAGCGAGATCGCGACACACCTCCTGTCTTTTTCATTGGTCAGGCGGTTGACCAGCCCGAGCATCACCAGCCCCTGAATCGTCCGGCTGAGCGTGCTCGCATCAAGGCCGATGGAGGCGGCCAGTTCGACCAGCGAGATCTCCCCCTTGTAGCCGACCTCGAGAAGGGCGTGGCATTGGGTGAGCGTCAGACCGCAGCAGCCTGTTTCGGGCTTGAAGTGGCTGCTTGTCTCGCGTTCGAGCTGCCGCAGTTTCTCCCGGAGTAATCTAATCTTTTGGATATCCATGCGGCTTGGCCTTAAGGAAGAATATATATTTCATTATACAACTATTGTATACCACATATATTGCTTATGTCAAGTATTAAGATAAATATTTTTTTAAAATACAACCTTGGCGTCACCTATAAAATCCCCCCGTAGCGATCCGAGGAGGAGATACGGTCATATAGGTTTATATTTGTACTCAGCGGAGGCAACCTAAGTTGTTTCGTGGATGTCTTGAAACTGCGCTTCGCTGGGCCTACTTTTTCCCAACCGGCGATTTGGCGTCTTTTCCGGTCACCCGGGCCGCCCAGAGCAGCCCCCGCTGGACGATCTTTCGCGCCTCCGGCACATCGAAGTCCTTGGCCACGTGGCCGAGCGAGGTGTAGAAGACGCGGCCCTTTCCATATATCTTCTTCCAAACGACCGGCATGACCACCCCTTCGATCCAGGGCGCGTATTGTCCGGAGAAGATCGTCGTAGCCAAGACCTCGACGATGGGGTCGACCTGCATGTAATACTGCTCGGAGTTCATATTGAAATCGGCGAGGCCCTTGGTGATCGGATCGTCGTGATCGACAATGTTGACTTCATAGGGGATGATCCCGCCGGGGTGGGCGACCCACTGCCCTCCGACCATGAACTCGTATTCGACGCTGCTCCGGTGGGCATCGGCCAGGCCGCCGTGCCAGCCGGCCAGTCCGACCCCACTCCTTATCGCCTCCTCGAGGCCTTTTTCCTGCTCGGGCTTGATCTCGGACATGGTGAATATGTGGACGATCAGGTCGAGGGATTTTAGCTTCTCGGCATCCAGATAGCTGTCGAGCGTGTGTGAGATCTCGACCTCGAACCCCTGTTCCTGGAGCCAGGGAGCGAAGATATCGACGCATTGTTTCGGCTCATGCCCTTCCCAGCCGCCCCAGACGAAGAGGGCCTTTTTCTTGGCCGCTGGGCCAGCATTCGCCAGAGCCGCCAGACCGAAAACAAGGACGACGGCGAGAGTTGTCTTGACTCCGCCGCCGAGTATCGCGCCCAGACGATTACCACTCATAGCTTTCTCCTATTCAACATGGGATAGCCAAGCCGATCTCTCTTCTTCACCCTCTCCCTCCCCTCTCCCATCCGAGACTGTGTCGTAATTGTGATTTGTCATTGCGAGCGACCGCAGGGAGCGCGGCAATCCGGCTCCTTGGGCCGTCCCGAGCATGGCGAGGGATCTCATCAAGCGGAAATTGGCATGAGATCGCCACGGCGTCTTCGACGCCTCGCGACGACCGAGTCGGATTGCTTCGGTCGCTTCGCTCTCTCGCATGTATGAAAGCGCTGCCGTTGTCAAGAGATTAAATGGGTGATTTCTTCATGTCTTTGTCTTCCTCCTTCCGGATAGCCATTTCGTCTTTAAGGCTCAAGTCCCGTTTCGCCGGATGCATGTATACGCCGTCACT
>DATKXS010000113.1:0-8689 GCA_035528895.1 Candidatus Desulfaltia sp. | reverse complement strand
ATCCCGAGAAGCCCCATGCACTCGCCCGTTCCTGCGCCTTCGCTGGCGGCGTAGGTGTCCTCGTTCATGATCCAGGCATCGTCATCGCAGCTTGGTGTACCCGTGAGAGTGATTTCGCCGTCTGAAACAACGGCGACGATTTTGTTGGAGTCGACCTGCTTCGTATGAGCGGCGTTGTAAATGTCGATGATCCTGTCCTTCTTCAGGAACCGCTTCAACTTCGTCCAGTAGGGGCTGTCAATAAAAACCTGTGGGCTTGCGGTGACCGCGCCGTTCACCTGCGCTACATGGCCCGAGCCGTCTGAGATTAACTGCCGGCTCAGGTCGTCGATGACCGTCATCAAGATTCCCTGCTTTTCGAACTCGTAGGGATCAAGCGGGGTTCCGCCTTTGGCTGCCACCGCAAGGGCGAAGCCGTCAAACTTGATAGAAAACATCATCGCTCTTTTGAGCTTGATGAGGGTTTCCTCAGGCGTCGACTGCTGCGCAGCCGGGTAGGCTGAATCGGACGCGGCCCTGGCGGCCTGAGAGGCCCCGACCATAACCTTCTGCTTAGCGATCATACCGCCCAAGACTTCCTTGTCGGACTTCTTGATCACTCCTTCGATCTTCGACTGGGCGAAAATCTGGCCGATCACGCCCGGACTGATGAAGTCGTTGAACAGTTTTGTTTCTGTGGCAATGTCAAACATGTTGCCTCCTTCTTGTCATAGTGTCTTCGCTGCCCTCTTCTGCTCTTCGAGCCAGACATTCGCGTCGGCGACCGCTTCCCGGAGACTCTTATACTTCGCCTTCTTCTCACCGGTCGGCGCACCTCCCGCCGGAGCTCCCGATGGGGAACCGACTGGGGCCGCGTTCTTCTCCTCCCGGGTTTTGATGAAGTCCGAGATGATCGCTTCCTTGTCTTGCTGTTCCGGGTGTTCTTTCACGAATTTCTTGAACCGCGAAAGTTCCTCGTTGTGGATCTCCTTCATGGCCTCTTCGACTGTGTATGTCGGCTGCTTGGTCTTTTCGTCCACTTTCCGGAGAAGCCCCCAGATCCTCGTCACCATGCTCGGCGTGTCCGCTGCAAGGTAATAGGGTTTCTTGTGTTTCTCAATCTCGGTGTCGATGGACTTTTTCTCCTCGGAAAACAGTCTGCTCGCCATGAAAGTCTTGAGAGACTGGGTGTCCTTCTTCTGCTTCTCTAGTTCCTTTTGGAGCCCTTTCCTTATCTCGACCTCTTTCCTGAGGTCCGGGTCAAGGGTCGAAAGGTCCTCCTCCGGCTCCTTTTCCTCCTCTGCCCTTTTGCCGTCGCCTTTCAGCTGGCCGGGCTGGAGTTTGCCGGAGTTAATTGCATCGAACATCGCCTTCAAGACTTCCGCCGCCTGGTTGATTTCCTCAAGACGGGTGTTTGCATGGACTCCGCCACTCATATACATGAGGGCTTTTTCGATCGAGTCCGGCGAGTGTTCCTTTCCGTCCGCCTTGAACTTGAGCGGCGTTTTCTTGCCGTCTTTGTCCACAATGTAGAGGGGCGTTCCCTCGCCTAACAGCTCCTCGTCGCTCTTCTCGCATTCTGGGCAGGGTTCTTTTTTCTCTTTGCCCTGGCCTTTCTCCTCTTCTTCGGACGGCTTGGCCCCTGCCTTTTCGGCAGACTTCGCCTGATCCTCATTGAAGAGGTTGATGGCCTCTCTCATGCTTTTCGGAGTCGCCTTCTCGGACGGCTGGACAGTCGCTTCCGTAGCGGATGACTTTACCGCCTGTTCCTCATTCGACTTTTCCATAGATTAAATACCTCCTCCTTCTGGCGTCCCGGCTTCGTTAGCCAGTTCCGCCATGATGTATGCCGGGATTTCCCCCGGCGCAGCCGGCGCGGTCGCGGTCTGCGGGGTTTCTGTCTTCCCCGCCCCTTTACCCGCGCTCGGCGCATTTAACGCTTCTTGATGCTTATTTAGATGCTCAAGTAGCCAGCCCTGGGATTTCTCCGACCAGGACCCAAACTCGTCACTCTTTCTCACAAGGTTGTGCTTTGGGTAGTGAATCGCGTGTTCGTCATGCTCCATCGAGACATCGGGATACGTCTTGCCCTGCTTCATCATCTCGTTCTCGCGCTCGGCCTGACGCTCGTCGATGAATTGCTCCTCGATGAATTCCTCCATGTCCTTGCGATCCAGAAGCTCAAGGGCTTCCTTGGGGTCCTTGATGAGCCCCTTCTCGACAAAGGTCATGACGATTTCCTCTTTCTGCTGCCGATTCGAGAAAAGGTCGACCCCGGATCTCACCCTGACATCGGTGTTGTCGTTGAGTTCCGCGCCCTCAAAGGCGTCGATAAGCGTCTGCTTGTTCTTTCCGACCGTCTTTATCATCCGTTTCGTGTCGTAATGGTCTTGGATAAGTTGAAGCCTGAACTTATGGGCCGCCGAAAGATTCGCGTCGACCTCGTCAAGTTGAGGCGTCAGGACCACTTCATCCTGCTCCTTGAGGCCCCGAAACAGCTGTGCCGACGCTCGGGAGGCATATTTCGGGAGCTTGGCGAAGCTCACCTCGCGCATGTTGGCGGCGGTCTCTATTTCCCGCTCAAGCTGACCGATCTTCATGATGATTGAATCGGGGATCGGCGGGGGGTTCACCCAGTAAGGGTTCCCGCCTCCCATCTGATTGAAGATGACATACTCGACCCCGGCCCGGGTGAAGGCCCGGAGTTCCTCGCCGATAAGGGAGTTCCGGGGGATCATCGCCTTCGGCTTGAAATGGTCTATGTATTCGTCAACGATTGATTGCAGTTTGTTGAGTTGGCGCTGAGCGGCCTGGGTGATACGGATTACGGAGTCATACCATTGGTCATTGAGGATCGGGAGGACGCCGGGAATCTGGAAGTAGCCGATCTGGGGCTTTTTGTCCGGTCCGGGGGGATTCACATTCACCCCGTCATGGAAAAGCCATCCCGCCCCCATGACCATAAACCGGCCCTTCTCATAGCCGGGGGAGGCCCTCTCCCATAGCTCCATTCGGATAACGGAATCCTCTTTCGGGGGCGTCATCTTGCCGGTGATATTCGGCTGATACCAGTCCTTGGCGAGCGGGTCGGGCGGGAGTTTTCCCTTGTCGAGCCCGAATTCCTGCTCAAGGGATGATGCGGGGACTCTTTTCCCCTCGATGAAATACCGCCAGCCGTCCCTGCCGAGAGCGAGCGGGTCGGGCCTCACGTTGAACGGATTGACAAAATCAAAGTCGACATCGCCCTGGTCCGGCGCGATCTTGCCGCTCGCGTCGACGTGGAAGCCGACAAGATCACGATTCCACCATTCCTTCCAGAACGCTTGGCCGAGAATGAGAGCCCAGAGCTTGGCGAGATTGATCTTCTGCCGGAACCGCCGCTCCGAGCATGTGTTTGTGTGTTCGATCGCCATAGACCCGAGCCTTGCCGCCTTGATGTCCTCGGGCTCGGTCGTGTTCGGCGCGATAAAGAAAGAGTGTGCGTATATGATCTGCCCCCAGAGTTGCCGGACAACCGGGAGCTGCCGGTTGTAGACGTTCTTCTGTTCCCTCTGGACAAAAGGCGTCATGTCCTCGACCTGGCCCGTCGCGGCGATATATGCGCTGTATTGGTTTCCGTAGAGCCAGTTGAGCCATTCAAGCCAGAAGCCGTGCCAGTTTTTCACGACGGGGTTATCCCGCCAGTCGGTCTCGCAGAAATCGACCTTGGCCTTCTGATCCCCCTTGAGGTCTTTCGGCCCTATCGGCTTGAATTTCTCGGCCATCCTCAATACTCCACCCCTCTTTTCTTGAGCTCGAGTTCAAGCTCCGTGGGCTCTTTCTCCCTTTCGGCTTCGAGCTTTTCTTTTTTGTCCTCGACCTCGACGGGGAATTCCTTCTTGAAATACTGATAGGTCCGGTAATCGCCGGCCATGAAGCGGTTGAATATCTCCTTCTTTTCCCGGTAGTGAAGGACAGCCAGGATGACATTCGTAGCGAGTGAAACGATGAGCGCGGCGAATAGATACTGCATTGCTACTCCTAAAACCCCCTGGCTATTTCGACGTAGGGAGCGAATAATTGCCCCCGGTCCCTTCTTATCTGGGCAAGAAATTCAGACTCGACCTTATCTTTCGGCGTCTGATTCTTGCCTTTCATCGGCAAGGTCTTTATCTCAAAGTGATAAAAGAGGGTGTCCAGAAGGTCGACGTTCGTATCCTTGCCCCGGTGATAGGTGGTGTATTCATCTTCAAGCTCCTCCATTCCGCCGCCCTTCTTGAGCTTGATCTTTTTATATTGGAAGTCCTTGCCGAGAGATGAAAGACGCGTCGGCCTGGGCCGGCCCTTTATGTCAATCAGCGTGACCGGCCAATCCGGGTGCTTGACGCTCATGTAATCGCCGAGAAAGATCGCGTATTTCTCCTTCTCCGCCCCGATCTCCCAGATGGGGCGTCCCTCGTCGATCGCGTTCTGCCAAAGGGCCTCGATCCATTCGATGACCTTCATGGGTGTGAGCTTCTGCTTTTTGGCGTAGGAGACGTTAAGGGCTCCCTCCGGATCCCAGTCCCCGATCGAAATGGCGGTGGGCGTGCTTTCCTTGCCGAGAGTCCCCGAGCAGTCGATGACCAGTTTGCGAATGTAATTGGTGGGAAGCTCGTCGTAATAGCTGAGCCATTCCCGCTCGTATTCAATGTCCTCGTCAGCCGTGGGCTGAAGCTCATAGAGGGAGAAATACAGAGCCGCCGTCATCTTCGACCGCTTCCGCCTGAGATATGCCTCGTCCACCTTCTCGGGGAAAACCGGGGCTCCCATCTTCCCGCCGCCGGCTGTCGCGGGACACGAAAAGACCATGTAGCCCGTGTCCGCAAGGAACGTATAGCAGGGCTTCCGGTAGAGCTTTCGGAAATCGAACTTGTGTTCCGGGTCGAGAATATGGCCGGCCACGTCATCGGGCCACCAGGTCGTCTCAAAGACGATCTCACGGGCGTTTTCGGCGAGGATCGCCTCCTGCTGCATCCACCGCTTCCTGGTCTTTCGGCGACCCTCGGGGGTGTCGCTGTTGACCTCGTTGACGAGGTTATCGTTTATCCCCAGGTCGTAGTGATGCCCGGTCAAGCTCTTTTCCGGCGAGCCGATGTCAAGCTCGACGTTCTTGTAGCGGACCTTGCCCTGGTCAATCGCGCAGGTCTCGAAGTCCGAGCGGCTTCTGGGGACAAAATCCTCGAAGAAGGCCTGGATGAGCTTGTTCCCGATAAGCTCCTTCACGATCCGGTCGGCATGGTCCTGGGCGAGTTCGAACTTCCCAGAGTAGATGAACGCCTTGGCCTCATTCCCGTGGTAAAGGTTATCAAGGAACCATTGGATAACGTCTCCCCGCGCGATCGAACTCTTGAGGGCGTCCCTGAACATGAGGACAAGCAGCTGGTCGACCGGGTTCTTGCGGCGGTCTAGGAAGTCGCAGAGCTTGAGGTGAATCCAGTTCATGTCCCGGTATTCCCGCGTCTTGCCGTGGCGGAGAACGACCGAGCAGAGGAAAAAGAGATCGGTCAGCATCTTCTCTCTCCACCACTCCGGGCTCATCCCCCGGAATTCGGGAGGGATATCGCCGTCGCCGATCAGCTTAACCGGCATGGTCTCTCCTCATTTCCTCGTATTTCTGGATGGCCCTCATGTCGTCACCCGTGAGGTGAATCTCGATAACCCGCTGGTCCTGTTGGATTTTCTTCGGCGGGTAATTATCGAGGATCGTGTTCGCCTCCCGGACGAACTTCGCCCGGGCGTTGTGGTCGGGTAGCGCGGGCCTAAGCGGGTGCATGGCGTCAAGTCCTTCGGCTATGACCTGGGCGATCTTGTCGGGCTTTATACCCTTCTTTTCGAGGGCTTCCACGATGGGCTTCTTTTTCAGAAGGGCGGGGAGAACCCTGCGGGCGTTCGACAGGGAATAGCCGGCCTCGCTGGCCGCCTGGGTATTCCCCATGCCGAGCTCGAACCTGTTGGTGAGTGCCTGTTTCTGCATGACGGTCAGCTTCGAGAAGGGGGCATCCTTACCCCTGGGCTTGGGCTTAGTCCGGTAATGAAAGCGGAGCTTGGAGACATCGCCCGGGTCGATGAACACGGGAATGCCGTTTACTTCGACCTCATTCACGGATACTTCCCCTTGAGGATCCGGGGGAACTGACGGAGCGCATACGACCGGAAGTTGTCTGAGTCCGACAGTTCTCTCCAAAATTGTTTCCTCTTGTAGCGGGGCTGGACCCTTAGGGCCTTGTCCAGCTTGTCCAGGAAATCTATCGCTACCCTTAACTTCCATCTCCGATACCAATAAGTAGGTTTTGCATACTTTATGTCCATTTTTAGTCACCATTAAGCTAGCGATAAGTCAGCTATTTGTCAAGTGCTCCCCCAAAAATAACCTTGCCAGTTAGTCAAAGTGTATTGACTCTGGGAAGAACGGTGGTAAGATTTAAGTATGAACGACACCCGCCTCCGGAGCATCTTCCGTCAGCTGTTTAAGGTGATCCGCGAGACCCGGTCCCGCCAGGACAACCTTCTGCGGCTTTACCTGGAACTGCTTGAGGAGCAGCGGAAGCTGAAAGCAAGGCTGGATGAGTTTCTCAGGCCGGCTGACCCCACAAGGCCCGTGAACTGAAATGCCGACCCATACAGAGCTTTTTGAGGCCCGAATCGCGACCGACCAATATCAGGGGAATTGGCTCTTGGGGATGAATTTAGAAGAGCTTTTGCTTGCCGGCGTTGCGGCGGATGCGCTTGATAACTTGGAAAGGCATGGCGATATTTGGGATAGATTCATGAAAAAGTACAAAGAAATTCCGGGCAAGATCGCGGTGATGAAACCGGCTGTGGGGAAATAAAATGCCGATTGGGATAATCAAAATCTTCGGCCATGAGTTCAAGGCCCTGATCTTGGGCTCGATTCCTAAGGGTAAGATTTATTTCTTGACGGATTCGGCCCTTAAACATGAGTGTCCGCGACACGCGTTTATGAGGTCTCCCGGACGGAGTCTGCCAAATGGCCCGCGTTCCAAAATCGGGGGAAAGGGACGCGGTAGAAGGCTCCGCCCGGTCTCCCGTTAATATAGGAGGTTCCCATGAAAAGGCTTTTCATTCTTTTGGCGGTTCTCTGCCTAGTCTCCTGCACGACGGTCAGCCAGGTGGTCCGGCATCCTGATTTCAACTACCCGCCCACAAACCCCGCCTGGGTCATGATCTACGACCAGTTCATTCCCACCTATCAGTTCGTCATCATCGGGCGCATGACGATCGACGCGACCTGGACTACCAGCCCCAGGGAATTTGCGTGGACGCTTCAGCAAAAGGCCGCTCTAATCGGTGCCGACGCCATCATTTTGTCCCCCGCCCAAATCGATATCTACGCTTTCAACAGGGGAACGACTACCCAGGGCTCGGCCACCGTCTGGGGAAACCAGGTAAAATACTCCGAAACCACCCGAGACAACACCCTCTATATCCCCCAGATCACCCGGTTCGGCTACATTATCAAGAAAATCAAGCCTGAATCCCCCGGATTGACAGGGAAAGCGTCAGGAAATGTCGGAATTGGGGCAAAGGCGGAAGCCAATGTGGCGAAAACTTAACCCTGAAGCCCTAATGGAAAGCATCCTCCGGGGTGTCCTCACCGAAAGGGAAGCCGAGGTGATAAAGTTCCGGCTTGGGCTACCGGGCGACAAAAGATACACCCTGCGGGAAATTGGGGATATCTTCAAGCTGAGCCCCGAACGCATCCGCCAGATCGAAGCCAAGGCGCTGCGGAAGCTGGAGAGCTTCAATAAGAAGGGGGAGCTCCGCTCCATTCTCCTAAAAAAAGGGGGGGACTTATTTGAACCAAGCACAAAAAAGGGAGGGATTAATTCAAGCCAGGGGAGTAGAATTTTACCACTACGTGATAAATATTGGGCCTAATTAAGGTGGGAAAACAGGAGGATCGGACAATGGATGTCGAGAGAACCGATGGGACAAGAGAAAGGCGTCTCTATGATTCCGCCGATGAAATGATGGAAGACGCTAAAAGACTTATCAAACAGCCTACTGTCTTCAAAATCACCATGACAATACCTGGGAGAAGGCGGAAGAAACAGCCTATTTCTAAGAAAATGTAAAAGTCACACCCCCGGGGATGGGGTGCTGCAAGGGGGGGTCGAATCGAAAAGGGCCATAGGGGGGTCGGCTCGATCTGAGGATGCCAGCGGCGGGGGGCTGATTCGCTTTTTTGAGTGGGGGGATCTGGAATTGAGATTTTACAGGCTGTAGTTTACATAATACTTCTTATGCGACACGTCTACAGGGGAGGACAGGGGGCTTGTGTCGCATAACGTTTTGTCTTCATCTGTTCCAGGATAGCATAGTTCTGGGGATTGTCAAGGGGTTTCGGTCGAGGTCCGAGGTCGACGGCGTCTGTCTCTCTCATTCATTTTCTTTCTGTTTAACATTCACACCCGCTCAAGGTCCGGCTGCTTCTCTCTGTCTCTCTCTCTCTGACCTGGGCTGACGGGCTGTCCTTGTATACAACAATATATTCTACTCTTTCTTCAAGAAAGAAAGAAAGACAGACAGATCAAGAGTAAGACAGTCATAATATTCTACTATAAAGAGGGGAAAGTATATTGACATATAGGCAAGTTATGATATACTAAAAGTGAGGTGATAGCATGATTTTCTCCATGATTACTACGGGTGACTTGTCCTTGGGGAT
>DATKXS010000112.1:0-6067 GCA_035528895.1 Candidatus Desulfaltia sp. | reverse complement strand
CTCGGGAATGATGAAACTCATTATTACAGAGAGTGGGCGGACAAAGATTTAGAGGACTTGAAACGACTCTTGAAATTGACTCTGCATTGGATTGAAGACGAATGCGATACCAGACGAGCCGTTGAAGACATGCCAGGCCCGAAAGGGAAGGCGAAAAAATAGAGAGGAGGGGAGAATGTCCACAGCAACGGTCACTTTTTTATGACCTTCTCTTTGACGGGAAGGAGAGGTCCGGGTCATTTCTGGCTCTCTTGGCCCTGCGGCTGTCTTCAGCGACCCATCGCTGCGCTTTCAAGCCTCCTTGACATCTTTTGATCCGTGATCTAAGCTTTCTCACGATGGTTGGATGGGAAACTCGCGGCAACGTCGATGCGTCTGTGACCTCCCGATAAGTAAAAGGAATATGCAGATCAGGAAGGAGACTCGGCATGGATAAAACGAAGCGAATCGCCCTGGTGGCCCACGACAACCGGAAGCGCGACCTGAAGGAATGGGTCGAGTACAATTACCGGACACTCGTCCGGCACAACCTGATTTCCACGGGAACGACGGGCCGAATGGTTGAAGAAACGATCCGGGCCAAATTCGAACACGACCGGGTCCCGAATGAAGGGGTCAAAATCAAGAGGCTCAGGTCGGGCCCTCTGGGAGGAGATCTCCAGCTGGGCGGTCTGATCGCCGACGGCAAGATCGATTTCGTCATCTTCTTCTGGGACCCCATGGAGCCGTTTCCCCACGACGTCGATGTCAAGGCCCTGCTCCGGGTTGCGGTTCTATACAACATCCCGATCGCCTGCAACCGGTCCACGGCCGATTTCATGATCTCCTCGCCCCTGATGAATGAGAAATACCTCCCCGTAACCAAGGATTATTCGGAATACCTCAAACGCAAACTCCCCTAGGCCCGCGGAGGTCCGGCCGAAGAGGGGCTCCAGGAGCCCGAACGGGATCATTTCCGGAACGGCCCCCTACAGCGTCATCAACAAGTCGACCTGGAGTTGATTGCCCGGGTCACTTCGCATATTCCCGATAAAGGCCAGGTGATGATTCGTTACTACGGCTTATGCTGAGCTCAGCATAATACGGCCTTTATGCCATTGCCCACCGGAGAAAGTCGAGGATGCCGGCAAGAGGCTGGCTGGGCTTGAAGGGGACGTCCTAGTAATATTACATGCCCATTTCCTCGAAATCTGCGAAGTCCGTGATAAGATTGTCTCTTGGATGTTCTCCTTCTTGATGCAGGCCCGGTGGAGCTCCTAAAATGCGATGGCTTTTTGGCGAAAACCCTGATATATATACCTTCGGCAACTATCTGCCAGCACGGAATAGAAAGCTCTGCATAATCTATGATATGCCGGAGAAAGATAAGTAAATCGGAGAGGAGGAAGAAATGGGATTAAAGCGGAAGCAGATGCTAATGCGGCAAAAGGCATATTTCGAACATAAACTGCAAGATCGGCTGTCTTTCCTGTCTGGGAAGGGGATCAAATCTCCCAAGGCCGACAAAGATGCTCTCTTTAGAAAATTGCAGGCAAATATCAGGGCCGTGAATAAAAGGCTGAGGCTGATTGCCGACAATGAAAAGAGAACGGAAGAAATGGAGAAGATAAAGGCGCAAAGGGCGGCAACCCCCCAGAAAAAACAAGAAGGCGGTAAAGGCGAGAAGCCTAAGAAAGCCCCCGAAGAGGGCAAGGGAAAAAAGATAAAGGCGGAAATGAAAGCAGCCCCTCCGAAAGCACCGGAAGGCGGCAAAAGCCAGAAAACGACGGAATCCCCCGAGGAAGGCAAGGCAACAATGGAAAAGAAAGTAGAAGAAACGAGGGAGGAACCGGTCAGAGGATAGCGAGGTTAAAAAATGGGTGTTCTTCAAACCGGGAAAGAAAGGTTCGAGAATCTTATAAGAAAAACAAGGATGAAAAGGAGCGAAGATAAAAAGAGACCACCAAGAAAGCGCGGGAAAAATAAGATTTTATTAAAACTAACGATCCCTTCCCGCCGCGGAACAAGGAAAAAATGATTACAGTCCATGAGCTTGATTGGAAAAAACAATTTAGGTATTAAGAAAGGTGTTTTGAAAAACGAGCGCGCCTGGAGGGACTCGAACCCCCGACCCGCTGCTTAGAAGGCAGCTGCTCTGTCCACCTGAGCTACAGGCGCGTTTTTAAACTGCCTGCCGGGGAGGAGAATCGGGGAGATCGGATTTGAACCGACGACCTCCTGCTCCCAAGGCAGGCGCGCTAACCAAGCTGCGCCACTCCCCGCTGCTTCCGTTCGCGGTGTTTTAGACTTCTCTGCGTGTCGAAATGGAGTGAACCCGGCGTCTTGAGCCTGCTCATCTTAGCAAAATGGTCAGACCTTGTCAATTTAACCACGGCGGGGAGTCGTCTTCGGCTAACCCCCTCATCGCTCCCGGTGAGAATCCGGAGGTGAAATTCACCTTCCAAATCCTCTCGGGGGGTGATTGACCGTCCAGGGGGAGAACTGCCATCATATGGGCCGTTCGAAACGAGGCCCATTCCCGTGAGAGTTTTGGCATCCACGAAGAGAGGATTTGACGATCGGCATCGTCTCAGTTACTGAAAATGTCACGGTTGACAAAATGTGTCCACCCAAATTTGACAAATTTTGCCGATTCCACTATTTTGGAGAGACTTTTCTAAAATGGGATCAAATCTAGGCGAACTCCTGCTCCGCGAGAAGGTCCTGACACCCGATCAGCTCAAGTCCGCTCTCGAGATTCAGAAGGAAAAGAACGTCCCCCTGCAGACCGCCATCGTTTCCCTGGGGCTGATCTCGGAAGAAGAGATGGCTCAGGCCCTGAGCCGGCAGCTCGGCTACCCCTACATCGACCTCGACCAGTTCGAGGTCTACCCCGACGTGGTCAACCTCATTCCCTTGGAGATCGTCAAGAAATACATGATCATGCCCATCCACCGCATCCGGTCCTTCCTCACGCTGTCCATGGTCGATCCGACGGACCTGGAGGTGATCGAGGACGTCCGCTTTCGAACGGGGTTGAGCATCCAGCCGGTCATCGCCTCCGAATCCGGCATCATGAACGCCATCAACAAGTACTACGGCTCTTCGAGCGCCCTGCGGGTCAGGAAGATCATCGAAGACATCGCGCTGGCCGAGGATTCGCGGGTCAACATCATCGAGGAGGAGAAAGAGGACTACGATGTCGAGGGCCTGGTCCAGCAGACGGAAGAGGCCCCCATCATCAAGCTGGTCAACGAGATCTTCGTCGATGCCATCAAGAAGGGCGCGAGCGACGTCCATTTCGAGCCCTACGAAAAGGCCTTCCGCGTCCGCTTCCGGATGGACGGCATCCTCCACGAGCAGATGAACCTGCCCCTCAAGTTCAAGAGCCCGGTCATCTCCCGCGTCAAGATCCTCTCCAACATGGACATCGCCGAGAAGCGACTCCCCCAGGACGGCCGGATCAAGATGAAGATCAAGCTGGAGAACGGCGGCCGCAAGGAAGTGGACATGCGGATCTCGGCCCTGCCGATCATCTTCGGCGAGAAGGTCGTCGCCCGTATCCTCGACCGCCAGATGCTCAAACTCGACCTGACCGAACTCGGCTTCGAGGAGGCTTCGTTGGAAATCTTCCAGCAGGCCATCCAGCGGCCGTGGGGGATCATCCTGGTCACCGGGCCGACCGGAAGCGGCAAGACCAACACCCTTTATTCTGCCGTGTCCACACTGAACTCCCTGGAGAAGAACATCATGACGGCCGAGGACCCGGTCGAGTTCAGCATCTCCGGTCTTAACCAGGTTCACATCAAGGACGAGATCGGACTGGATTTTCCCCGCGTCTTGCGGTCGTTCCTTCGGCAGGACCCCGACATCATGCTGATCGGAGAGATGCGCGATTTTGAGACGGTGGACATCGCCATCAAGGCCGCCCTGACCGGCCACCTGGTCTTCTCCACCGTCCACACCAACGACGCGGCCAGCGCCGTCGTCCGGCTGGTCAACATGAACGTCGAGCCGTTCCTGATCGCCGATTCGGTGATCTTGATCGCGGCCCAGAGGCTGGTCCGCCGGCTCTGCCAGAAGTGCAAGGTCCCGCACCGGCTGCCGGAGAAAGCATTGATCGATTTCGGTTTCACGGCCGAGGAAGCGAAATCGGCCCAGATCTGGAAAGCGGGGGGCTGTGACTATTGCAACAACACCGGTTATAAAGGCCGGATCGCTCTCTATGAGGTCCTGCCTATCGACGATGAGACCCGGGAACAGATCTTGATGCGGGCCCAGTCGCGGGAGATCAAAAAGAGGGCGCTGGAGAAGGGCATGATCACGCTCCGCCGGAGCGGACTGATCAAGATCATGAACGGCGTCACTTCGGTCGAAGAAGTGCTCCGCGAGAGTGTCAAAGACTGAGTTGAGACGGATAAGGAGATAGACTATGGGCAAGACCATCCATGAGCTCCTGGAGATCGCCGTCAAGGAAGACGCCAGCGATCTGCATATTACGACCTACATCCCGCCGCGGATCCGCGTCCACGGTGTTTTGAAGTCGATCGACCATCCGGCGATGACGCCGTCGGAGACCAAGCAGCTCATCTACAGCGTGCTCAACGACCGGCAGAAAAGGCACTTCGAGGAAAAGCTCGAGCTCGACTTCTCCTTCGGGCTCAAAGAACTGGGCCGCTTCCGGGCCAACGTCTTCATGCAGAAGGGCGCGGTGGCCGCGGCCTTCCGGCGCTTCCTGCCGACGATGTGGAGCTTCGCCCAGCTCGGCATCCCTCAGCGCATCGCCCAGCTCTGCTACCTGCCCCGCGGGCTGGTCCTCTTCACCGGCCCCACGGGCTGCGGGAAATCGACGAGCATCGCCTGTATGATCGACCACATCAACCACGAGCGAGGCGTCCATATCGTCACCATCGAAGACCCGATCGAGTACTACTTCGTGCCCAAGAGATCGATCATCAACCAGCGGGAGCTGTTCGTGGACACGTTGTCCTATGCCAACGCCCTGCGGTCGGTCCTGCGGGAAGACCCGGATGTTGTCTTCGTCGGCGAGATGAGAGATTACGAGACGGTGGAGGCCTGCCTGCGTGTGGCCGAGACCGGCCATCTCACCTTTTCGACGCTGCACACCAATTCGGCCGCCGAATCCATCTCCCGCATCGTCGACATCTTCCCCTCCCAGTACCAATCCCAGATCCGGATCATGCTGTCGATGTCCCTCGAGGGCGTCTTGACCCAGGCCCTCCTGCCGCGGGCCGACGGGAAGGGCCGGGTGCTGGCCATGGAGATCCTCATCCCCAATCCGGCCATCCGCAACCTGATCCGGGAGAACAAGATCCATCAGATCTATTCCACCATGCAGATGGGCCAAGAGAAGTTCGGCATGATGACCTTCAACCAGTCCCTGGCCAGTCTGTATTTCAAGAAAGCGATCACGCTGGAGACGGCGATGAGCGTAACCTCCTTCCCGGAGGAATTGACGGACATCATCCAGAGAAAGGAAGGCCTTAGGACGAAATCCGTCAGCGTCTCCCATAGCAATAACCGAAAGTAGGGGGTGGAGCATGGCAGTCTATGTTTGGAAAGGGAAGAATCGTTATGGAGACACGGTGGGCGGAGAGCGGGTCGCGGCCTCCGCCAATGAAGTGACCAAGCTTCTGCAGAGGGAGCAGATCCAGGTCATCAACGTCGCTCCCAAGAGGGTCGGGCTGTCCATCCCGTTCCTCAAGCGGGAGAAGGTCAAGCTCAAGGAGCTGGCCGTCTACAGCCGGCAGCTCTCGGTCCTGATCGACGCCGAGCTGCCGCTCATCCAGAGCTTGAACATCCTCTCCGAGCAGACCAAGAACAAGTACTTCAAACGGGTCATCAACACCATCCGGGAGGACGTAGAGGCCGGTTCGACGCTCAACCAGGCCAAGCGGAAATTCCCCAAGGCGTTCGACGATCTCTACTGCAACCTCATCTCCTCGGGCGAGCAGAGCGGTTCCTTGGACATCATGCTGCGGCGCCTGGCCGAGTACATCGAGAAGATCGTCCGGCTGCGGTCCAAGGTCAAGCAGGCCATGATCTATCCCGTAGCCATCGTGATCTT
>DATKXS010000111.1:0-3876 GCA_035528895.1 Candidatus Desulfaltia sp. | reverse complement strand
CGTTCATCGCCACAAACATCGAATACCTTTTGTGCGCATCGCACCCAAAATATCGGTTCATGCTGCAGTTCCTCCTCCCTCCTTTTATAAACCTTTTCTTGGAGGGACTGCAGCGCTTTCATATAATCAATGACAAATGGCCATTATGACACAGTCTCTCAAGGGCGAGGAGGAATCTATTCTTCATGCTCATTCGGAGTGAAGGACTCCGGACTTCCTCCCCCCTGGTGGGGGAGGATGAAGGAGAGGGGGTAAAAAAAATGGGGCCGTCCCAACCTTTTGCCGCCCCCGTTTTCATATTGGTTGTCTGCCTCCATCTTTCATGATAAATTAAGCTAGAGATGGAGAAAAAGGGCTCTTATACAAAGACTTTAGAGATCTCCACCACTAAGCTCGGCAAGGGTGCGCTGTTCGCCGGCAGATACGAGGTCCAGGAGGAGCTCGGGAAAGGGGGCATGGGACGGGTCTACAAAGTCCTGGACAGGGAGATCGGCGAGACCGTCGCCCTCAAAATTCTGAACCCGGAAATCGCCGCGGAACGAAAGACGATCGAGCGGTTCAGGAACGAGCTCAAAGTCGCCCGTAAGATCACCCACCGGAATGTCTGCCGGATGCACGACATCAACAAGGAAAAAACCACCTATTTCATCACCATGGAGTATGTGCCCGGAGAAGACCTGAAATCCCTGATTCGCAGGAAAGAGAGGCTGACCGAAGACGAGGCCATCCTGGTGGCCGAGCAGGTCTGCGCCGGCCTCGGCGAAGCCCACCGCCTGGGAGTCACTCACCGCGACCTCAAACCGCAGAACATTATGATCGACGAGGAGGGGAAGGCGCGGATCATGGACTTCGGGATCGCCCGCTCCCGGGAAACAAGAGGGATGACCGAAGAAGGGTTGATCATCGGAACCCCCGACTACATGTCCCCCGAACAGGTCGAAGGCGGGGAAGCGGAGCCGCGCTCGGATGTCTATTCCCTGGGCGTTGTCCTCTACGAGATGGTGACCGGGAGGGTGCCGTTCGAGGGGAAAACGGCCTTGAGCATCGCTTTCAAACATAAAACAGAAGCGCCTCTCGACCCCAGAAAGATCAACGACCGGCTTTCCGATGAGTTCAGCTCGGTCATCCTGAAATGCCTGGAGAAAGAGAAGGAAAAAAGATACCAGACGGCCGAAGAACTGCTAGCCGATTTGCAGACCCTAAGGGAAGGTTTCGCCACACCGTTGTTTCCCGGGAAATTCGGGTTGCCGGGGTTTCTAGTCGAAACCGAGGCAGAAGCCCCCGCGAAAAGGCCGGTCTTTGTCGCCCGCGAACATGAACTCAGCCGGCTCGGAAAGTGGCTGGATTCCAGTATCGCCGGAAAGGGCCAGGTTGTTTTAGTCACAGGTGAAGCGGGAAGCGGAAAAACCGCCCTTCTCCAGGAATTCTCTCATCGCGCCCAGGAAGCGAACTCCGACCTGATCGTCGCGGCCGGAAAGTGCAACGCCCACACCGGAATCGGCGACCCCTACTTCCCGTTCATCGAGATCATGGGACTTCTGACCGGAGATGTCGAAGCCAAGTGGGCCGCCGGCGTCATTTCCAGGGACAACGCGCTCCGCCTCTGGAATCTCCTCCCGCTCTCGGCCCGAGCGCTGCTTGACGGCGGGCAGGACCTGATCAATATTTTCGTCCCGGGCGGATCGTTTGTCTCACGGAGCGAGTTGGCCGCAAAAGGACCGGCCGACTGGCTGACGGCCCTGAAGAAAATCGTCGAACGCAAGTCCTCCCTGCCGGCGGATTCGACCCTCCAGCAGAGCACTCTCTTCGAGCAATACACACGCTTGCTTTTGGCCCTGGCCAAACAAAAACCCTTGCTCCTGATTTTGGACGACCTGCAGTGGGTGGATGCCGGTTCGACCGGCCTGCTCTTTCATCTGGGCCGCCGCCTCAGCGGCAGCCGGATTCTGATATTGGGGGCTTTTCGGCCTTCGGAAATCACCATCGGCCGCGGCGGAGAGCGTCACCCGATGGAGCCGATCCGGAATGAATTCAAGAGCGCCTTCGGTGATGTAGAGATCGAAGTCGGGAAGGCCGAGGAGCGCCGGTTTGTGGATAACTTCATCGATTCCGAGCCCAACCGGCTAGACGAAAAATTCCGCCGAAAGCTCCATCATCAGACAAAAGGGCATCCTCTCTTCACGGTCGAGCTGCTGCGCACAATGCAGGAGAGGGGGGCCCTGATCAAAGATGAGGAAGGGCGCTGGGTGGAGGGACCGGAATTCGAATGGGATACACTCCCGGCACGGATTGACGCCGTCATTGAAGAGCGGGTTAACCGGCTCAACGAAAAACTGCGGGAGACGCTCACCATCGCCAGCGTCGAAGGCGAGGAGTTTACCGCCGAGGTGATCGCCCGGCTCCAGGATGCCGAGATCTTCGCCCTGATCAGGATACTCAGCCGGGAGCTGGAGAAGCGTCACCATCTGGTCTCCGCCAAGGGCATCCGGCAGCTCGCCAAGCAGCGCCTCTCCCTCTATCTCTTTCAGCACATCCTCTTCCAAAGATACCTTTACAGCAGCCTGGACGCGGTCGAGAGAGCCCACCTCCACGAACAGGTAGGAAAAATCCTGGAGAGCCTCTACGGCGACGAGACGGAGGAAATTTCCGTCCAGCTGGCCCGGCACTTCCTGGAAGCGGGAAATGCGCCCAAGGCGATCGAGTATCTGCAGAAGGCGGGACAGAGGGCGGTGAAGCTCTCGGCCAACGAAGAGGCCATCGCGCATTACAGGAAAGCCTTGGACCTTCTCCTGAAGCTTCCGGAAACACCCGAGCGTGACCAGCAGGAGCTGGCGCTCCAGCTTGCCCTGTTCGTCCCGGAATCAGCGGCCAAGGGATTCGGCGCACCGGGAGCAAGCCGGGCAGTCCTCAGGGTTCGCGAATTGTGCGAAAAGATCGGTGAATCCCCCCAGCTTTTTACGGCCCTCGTCCAATTGGCCTTTTATTACGCTTTTGCCCGGGCGGATTACAGGAAGACACTCGAACTCCAGGAGCGCATCGTCCGGATCGCCGAGCAGACGGGAGATCCATTGCAGCGGGCGATCTCTTCCTATGTGACGACCTGGCCGCTCTTGAACGTCGGAGAGCTGACCAAGACACTGGAACACGCACAGCAGATGAACGCGGTCTATGACCCGGTCAAACACAGCTTTCTGGCCCACATTTTCAGTTTTGACCTGGGCATCATGAACCGGGGCTTCGCTTCCTTTGCTCTGTGGTTCATGGGCTATCCCGATCAAGCGCGGCAAGAATACAAAACAGCCCTGGAACACGCCCGGCAATTGGGGCATCCCTTTACGCTGGCTTTTGCACTGGTCGGAGGATGCGAGTTGCACTGGTTCCTGAGAGAACCCGAAAAAATCGTTCCGTTACTAAAAGAGCTGGCGGCGGTCTCGGAGGAGAAGGGGCTTGTCTACTGGCAGGCCCATGCCATCTTCTACAAGGGTGAGAAGCTGATTTCTGTAGGAAAAATCCAGGAAGGGCTCGTCGAGATGCGCCGGGGCCTGAACATCATGCTGGCTGCGGGAACCTTGACCTGCTTCACCCGTCTTCTGGCCAGGATGGCCGATGCGTGCCTAAAGGTGGGTGAGTTCGAAGCCGGACTGGCGGCCGTCAACGAGGCCGACAAGGTGAAGTGCAAATTCGACGAAAGATACATGGAGGCCGAGATCTACCGCCTCAAGGGGGAGCTGCTGCTCAAGAAAGGAGAAGACCCGGGGGCGGTCATGAAGCAGTTCGAGCAGGCACTCGAGGTTTCGAGAGCCCAGAAGGCGAAAACGCTGGAGCTTCGGGCGGCCATGAGCATGGGCCGGTTGCTGCAAAAACAAGGGAAGGCGG
>DATKXS010000110.1:0-14408 GCA_035528895.1 Candidatus Desulfaltia sp. | reverse complement strand
CCCGCCGCTCCTTTTCAATCCGGAAACCATTTGATAAAATACGAAATGCCTTCGTCATGTCGAACTTCGAAGAAGAACTGAGACGCCTCGAGCCCACCTTGCGCCGCTGGCTGGCCATCGCCATGCTGGGAAAAAGGATCGAGGTCAGGGGGGAGGAGAATTTCGTCCGCGAGGGCCCGAACATCATCATCGGCAACCACTGCGGGGCCTTCAAAGATGTCGGGACTCTCTATAGGATCCGACCCCGGATGGTCTATTTCACCGCCAATAAGAACATCTTCAACCGCGGGGATTTCGACCGCCTGATCCGCAAGCATTTGCGTCGCCACCTCAAGGAGTTCGGGGTCATGGTGAACTCGACCCTGCGGCCGATCAAATACCTCTTCATCCGCTTTATCTCTTCGAACATCGCCCGGGTCGGGACCATTCCCGTCGACCTGGAGTCGAGCAAGCGCGAGGCCATGAAGCTGTGCGTGGACTATCTGCTGAAGGGCCGGGCGATCGTCACCCTCCAGGGCCGGGGACGGGTCGTCCCCGGTGCTCCCCATCCCTACGTCACTCCCTTCCGGCGGGGAGCCTCAATCCTGGCCTATATTCTTTACGACGAACACGGCATCTCCGTCCCGATCACCCCTCTGGCTATGTTCGGCACCCAGAAGCCCTGGGGGATTCCTACCCGGATCCGGGTGAGAGTGGGGGAGCCGATGTCCATCCAACCTTACATGAGCAGCGATTTCGACCGGAGCGTCGGGGAGTTCAAAGACGCCCTCGAATCCCGGGTGAAGTCCCTTTTCTACGAGTTGATCAAGGCCTAGATACAGAACCGGCCGTCCTTGATGATCGTCCTGCCGGCGGCCCGATGGAGTTTATCCATGGTCTCCTCCCGCGGGGGCGAGGTCCCGGCGGAGCGGGTCTACTCCCGGGCTTCGAAACGGGAGAGGATATCGTTGTTGATCTGCATGAACAGGTTGTAGTTGATCTTGACCTCTTTTTCTTCCCGCAGTTTGCCGATGTAGGCCTGGAGGAATCTGTTCTTTTTGGCTTCGAGATAGTTCGTCAGTTCGGTCTGCTTGTTCTTCTCGAATTCCTCGAGGTCGACCTCTTTTCGCTCCAGGGCCCGAAGCAGAGCGTACCCGGTGGCGAAGTCGATAGGATCGCTTGTCTCGTTGAGGGGAAGGGAAAAGGAGAGGCGGTCGATCTCCGGGCTTTCTCCGATGACGCCCAGGTACTGCTCTCTCTTGTGTTCGGCGACCGACTTGTATTCAAGCCCCAGCTGGGAGGCCATCTCTTCCCAGTTCTTGCCGTCCAGCTTGGCCCGGGCCTCCTGGATTTTCTGAAGAGTGCTCTCTTTTTGTTTGCCGGTCCGGAAGTCTTTCTCGACGTCCTGTCTCACTTCCTCGAGCGTGGCCGGCCTCGGGGCTTCGATCGTCTCCAGCTGGACGATTCCGGTTCCCGTGAAGGTGTAGATCGGAGAAGAGATCTCTCTGTCCTTGAGCTCGAAGAGCGCCTGAGCGATCGATCCCGCCGGGTCGAAACTCTCCAGAGCCTGTCCTTGTTTCAACAGGCCGGTGTTCCGGACTTTCAGTCCGATCTTCTGGGCCGCCACGTCCAGGCTCTTCTCCCGGCCGGCGCTCTTTTCGAGCTGGCCGATCCTCTGGGCGGCCAGATCCCTGGCCTTCTGGTCCTCGAGGATTCCCTTGATGCGGGTCGTGACCTCATCCAGCGTCGGGGTCCTTTCCGGGTCCTTTTCGATGACCTTGAGGATGGCCAAACCGTCGGTCGTTTCGATGACTCCGCTGAGCTCACCGGAGGACAGCTTCTCGACCTCCTCCCTCTCCTTGGCCGGAAGGCGGCGCCATTCGTCGTAACCCCAGTCGCCGCCGTCCTTGGCCTTTTCGTCCTGGGAGGATGTTTTCGCGATCTGGGCAAAGTCGATTCCCGCCTTCAAACGGTCCAGGATGGCCTCGGCATCCTTCTGGAGAACGGCCTTGTCCTTGTCTGCGGCCGAGAGAAAGATCCGGCCGACCTTGACCTTCTCGGGTTCCTTGAACTGGTCGAGGTTGTCCCGGTAGTACTTTTCGATGTCCGCCTCGCTCACTTCGATCTCTTTCTTAAGCTCCTCGGTTTGCAGGAAAACATAGGATCCCTGCCGCCTTTCGGGCAGGGAATAGCGCTCCTTATTTTTCTCGAAATGGGCCTGGACATCCGCCGCCTGGAGCTCCTGCTCGAAGGGAACCTTGCTCTCCTCGAGCAGGAGGTATTCGATCTTAGCGCTTTCGTTCTGCTTCCGGTAGTCCTCCCAGAGCTCCTCGGGAGTGGCGGTGATACCGGCCGTGAGGACCTGGATCACCTTGTTCAGGACGATCTCCTCCTTGAGGCTGTTCTCGAAGTCCGAGATGGGCATCCGGTTGTAATCCAGGATGCGGCGGTACTCATCGTAGCCGATGAACTTCCCCTCCCGCTGGAAGAGGGAAACGATGCGCTCCCGGATCTCCTGATCGGAAGCGCTGATCCCCATCTCCCGGGCCTTCCGGACGAGCAGTCTCTGCTGGACCATCTGCTCGAGGACCTGCTGGGGGATGTTGAGCTGCTGGATGAAACTCTTGTTCAAGGCGCGGAATTCCTTCTGCAGGGCTTCCAGCCGGTTGCGCAGGGCCTGATAGTACGATTCGGTGGCAATGCGGTCCTTGCCCAGGGAGGCGATGGTGTCCTCCTGGGACTTTTCGCCCAGCCGGCCCGCTCCGCCCCAAATGGCAAAGATGGAAATGATGAAGGTGGCGATGACGATCCACAGAGTGGGGGCCAGGGCCTTGACGTTCTTTCTCATCGTCTTTAGCATGATCTTACCTCAAACACACGCTCGAAGTTTCTATCGGTCAGAGAGCTCAGGGCTCTTTCAACAGCTTCCGGGCGATGACGAGTCGCTGGATCTCCGAGGTTCCTTCGTAGATGGAAAGGACGCGGGCATCCCGGTAGATCCGCTCGATCGGGTACTCCTTGGAATAGCCGTAGCCGCCATGGATCTGCAAGGCCAGGTAGGCGATCTTATTGGCCGCCTCGGAAGTAAAGAGCTTGGCCATGGCTGCCTCCTTGGTGAAAGGCCGACCTCGGTCGTTGAGGTCGGCCGCACGGTAGGCGAGGAGGCGGCCGGCCTCGACCAGTGTTGCGATGTCGGCCATCATGAACTGGAGGGCCTGGAACTCGGCGATTTTCTTGCCGAACGCCTCGCGCTGCTTGGCGTAGCCGACGGCCAGCTCGAGGGCCTGCTGGGAGAGTCCCACGGCTTGAGCGGCCACCCCGATGCGACTGCGGTCGAGCCCGGAGAGGGCGATGGCCGCGCCCCGGCCTTCTTCCCCCAGCCGGTTCTCGGCCGGCACCCGGCAGTCCTCGAGAGAAATCATGGCGGTCGGGGAGGAGTGGAGCCCCATCTTCTCCTCGATTTTGGATATCTTAAGACCGGGAAAGCCCTTGTCTACGATGAAAGCGCTCAGCTTCTGCGCCCCGTCCTCGCCTCTGGTCTGGGCGAGGATGATCAGGGCATCGGCATCCTTGCCGGTGGTCACCCAGGCCTTGGTGCCGTTGAGGATGTATTCTTCGCCCGACCGCACCGCTTTGGTCTTGAGGTTGGTGGCATCCGATCCGGCTTCCGGCTCGGTCAGCGAAAAAGCGCCGATGATCTCGCCCCGGGCGGCCGGAGGAAGATACTTCTGCTTCTGCAGGTCCGAGCCGAACCTCAGGATGGAGCCGCAGAAAAGCGAAGCATGCACGCTGACGATGACGCAGACGGTCGCCGAAACTCTGGCCAGCTCTTCCAGGGCCAAGATGAAGGAGAGAGAGTCGGTCCGGCTGCCGCCGAGCTCCGGAGGAACGGTCATCCCCAAGATCCCGATCTCGGCCAACCGGGTGATGACCTCCCGGGGAAATGTGTGTCGCTCCTCACAGTCGCCGATCCTGGGCGCAATTTCCTTCTGGGAGAAATCCCGGACCAGTTCCCGGAGCATGATCTGGTCTTCGCTCAGTTCGAAGTTCATCGCTTTTTCTCCGGCCGCCGGCCTTCTCTTTGAAAAAGAGGCAGCAGCCGGTCATAAGTGCCCTCCAGGTCCTCGGTTAGGACCCGAGTTTGGCTGACCAGGGGCATGAAATTCGAATCGCCGTGCCAGCGCGGTATGACGTGGAGATGGTAGTGGTGGACCACGCCGGCGCCGGCGCTCTGGCCGAGATTCATACCGGCGTTGAAGCCGTGAGGATGATAGGCTTTTTTCAGGATCTTCAGGCTCAGCTGGAGAAACTCGGTCAGTTCGGCGTTCGCCTTCCGCGGCGCTCTCTCGAAGGCGGCCGTGTGCCGGAAAGGAGCGATCATCAGGTGCCCGGGTGTATAGGGAAACTTGTTGAGGATGATGAAGTTGTGTTCTCCCCGGTGGAGGATGTAGGCAGTGCGGTCGTCCCGGACTTTGAGGGCGCGGCAGAAGATACAACCCCTCATCCGGCGGACCTTCCTCACGTATTCGCCTCTCCAGGGAGCCGCGATGTATTCCATCAGGAGTTGAGCATCTGCTTGAGCAGCTTGCTGGGCTTGAAATAGAGGACTTTTTTGGGAGGGACTTTGACCGGCTCTCCGGTCCGGGGATTCCGTCCGGCGCGCGATGTCCGCTTCCGGAAGCGGAAGCTGCCGAACCCCCGGATCTCGATCTCCTCGCCCCGCAGGATGGTCTCTTTGATCGATTGAAAAAAAATGTTGACGCCCTCTTCGGCCTCCTGCTTGGGGATGTCCATTTCTCTGGCGATCTTGTTGATCAAGTCCGCCTTAATCATTTTTTCCCTCCTTTCCTTTGTCCTCTTTTTTCAGGGGTGCTGATATTCTTGAGCTGGTCCCTCATGACGTCGCCCAGAGTGTGTCTTTTATCCTGGGTGCTCAGGAATTTCTGGTATTCGAGTTTCTCCATCTCGAGCTGGGCG
Organism: Candidatus Desulfaltia sp.; assembly: GCA_035528895.1. Lineage (GTDB taxonomy): Bacteria > Acidobacteriota > Aminicenantia > Aminicenantales > UBA8522 > UBA8522. The sequence continues at coordinate 9,452 of DATKXS010000110.1, read as the reverse complement.
AGACGGAAGCTGAGGGAGATCTTTTTTTCCCGGGGATTCATTTTGATGATCTTAGCGTTTCTCTCTTCCCCGACCGAGAAGGCCTCGGCGGTGTTTTCGATTTTCTTTTCATCGAGCTCAGAGAGGAAGACGACGCCCTCGATCCCCGGAGTGATCTCGACGAAGACGCCGAAATCGGCAATCCGGACGATCCGGATCTTGACCAGGTCGCCGACCTTCTGACGTTTGAAAAAATCCTCCCAGATGTCGCCCTCGAGCTGCTTGATTCCCAGGGAAACCTTCTTCTTCTCGACGTCGATGTTCAGGATCACGGCCTCCGTCTCCTGACCGACCTCGAGTTTGTCTTTGGCGTGTTTGATCTTCTCCCAGGAAATGTCGGAAATGTGAATGAGGCCCTCCACTCCCGGCTCGACTTCCATGAAGGCCCCGAAATCGGTGATGCTGGTGATCTTCCCTTTCACCCTCGCCCCGGGGCTGTATTTCTGGCGCAGAAGCTCGAGGGGATGGGGTACGGTCTGCTTAAGGCCGAGGGAGATGCGTTTCGTCTCAGCATTGATATCGAGCACGGAGACGAGGACCTCCTCCCCGATGGAGAGGAGCTTCTTGGGGTGAACGAGCTTTCGAGACCAGGTCAGGTCCGAGATGTGGACCAGACCCTCGACTCCTTTCTCGAGCTCGACAAAGGCCCCGAAATCGGTCAGGCTGACCACTTTCCCTTTGATCTTCTGGCCGATGGAGTACTTGTCCAGGATGGTCTTCCACGGGTCTTCGGTGAGCTGCTTGTAGCCGAGGGAGATGCGTTCGTCCTTCTCGATGAAATCGAGGACGACGACTTCCACCTCCTGGCCGATCTCGAAGAGCTCGGAGGGATGACTGATCTTGCCCCACGACATATCGGAGATGTGGAGGAGGCCCTCCACTCCGCCCAGGTCGATGAAGGCGCCGAAACTGGTCAGCGACCGGACATGCCCTTTGATCCTCTCCCCCTTGACCAGGCGGCTGAAGACCCTCTTCTTTTTCTTCTCCCGCTCGTCCTGGAGGAAGAGTTTTCGGGAAAGGACGGCGTTCTCGGTCTTGCGGTCGAACTTGATGACCTTGAACCTGTAAATTTGGCCGAGGAGACTGGTTGGCTCCCTGACCGGCCTGACATCGGCGTGAGAGTCCGGCAGGAAGGCATCGAGGCCGACGTTGACGGTGTAGCCGTTCTTGATCTTTTCGGAGATTTTTCCGCTGATAAGGCCATGGGTATAGAAAGCTTTCTCGAGATGGTCGAGCGCCCGCAGACGGTCCGCCCTCTTTTTGGAGAGAACGAGATAGCCCTCCTTGGCATCCGTTCTCTCCAGGATGGCCTCGACCTCGTCGCCGGGCCGGAGCTTGTTGAGGTCGGTGTCGATGAAATCTTCAACCGGGATGACGCCCTCGGATTTGAACCCGATATCTACCAGCACGCCGGTCGGCGTGACCTTGATCACTTTGCCCTTGATGATCTTGCCGGGCGTGATCTCCTTGGCGCTGAACTGGTACTTGTCGAGCAGATGTTCGTAGTCTTCGGAGGAGATTTTTTCCTCCCTGTCCGCCTGATTTTTTAGCTCTGCCATTGGCCGATGATCTCCCTTTGCGATTGGCGTTTGAAGCTCTCTCTGATTCTAGCCACGGCTTCCTCGATGGCCTCGGGCGGAGTCGACGCTCCACCGGAGAGGCCGATCCTCTTCGCCCCTTTTAATAGGCGCGGCGTGATCTGGCCGGCGTTCTCGATGAAATGGGTGTTCGGCAGCACCCGTTTGGATACCTGGAAAAGCTTGTTGGTGTTGGAGCTGTTCTTGCCGCCGACGATGAACAGGGTGTCGACCCGGGCGGCCAGTTCGGAAGTGGATCTCTGCCGGGTTTGGGTGGACCGACAGATCGTGTTGTAGACGGTGAGCTCTCCTGTCCGCTCGAGAAGGGCGGCCACGATCCGGCCGAAGAGGAAGAGATCCTGGGTCGACTGCGCCAGGACGGCCCGCCCTTTTTTGGACGGCAGACAACGGGCCCGGTCCTCGTTCTCGATGATCTTTCCCCGGCCGCGGCTGTAGCCGATCAACCCCTTGATCTCGGGGTGTTCCGGGTTGCCGACGATGATGATCTCCTCGCCCCGCCTGGCCAGGCCGGCGACGAGCTTCTGGATCTTTTTGACGATGGGACAGGTGGCGTCGATGAGCTCGATCCGCCGCTTTTTCAGGGCCTTGTAGACCTCCGGGGCCACTCCGTGCGAGCGGATGATGACGGTTCCCCCGGGGATCGCATCGATATCTTCCACCGCCTGGATGCCTTTTTTCTTTAGATCCGCGATAACCCTGGGATTGTGGATGATTTCGCCGAGAGTCAGGACCCGGCCGGATCTGCGGCGCCGGGTGCTCTGGGCGATCTGCAGGGCTCGCTTGACGCCATAACAAAGTCCCGTATTCTCAGCGAGGATGATTTCCATTTTTTCTTGAGGGAAAAGCAATGAAATATACTATCCGAAGGATTGCCGTTTGTCAACCCTAAGTATAGGAAATATCTGGACTTAGGAGTATTTTACGATGACCGAAATGGCTTCGCTCCCAATCAGGTTTTTTACGCCGTGAGGCTCGGGGCAGTGGCATCGAAACCGCGCCCGTTTTCTCCCAGCGCGGAAATTGTCATTGCGGGCATAATTGCCAAAAAATGTTGGTATTATCCATGGTTTTTGAAGTAGCAGTACCATGAGAGATAGCTAATTCGATGCTTCTTGGAGAGGCCGCGGTGGCCCCGATAATGGTCTTTTAATCGCGAATAGAAGCCTTCCAGAGCATTCGTAGTTTTATGAATGGCAGAGTCCTCCAAATAATAAAACATGTCTGGGAGAGCGTTTCTTATAAGAGTCATCGTCTTCTTGAGATCCTTATAGGCGACCTGCGTTCGAGGCAGAGCAAGAACAAAATCCTTATGCGCTTCGATCCAAGTCCTAAAAGCTTCGATGAACATGTCTCGCTCTTCCTTGGTTCGGATCTGGCAGAGTGTTTTGAGCAGGACTCGGAGCGCCTTCCCCGCCGGTGTTTTCGGATAACTCCTCAGCCAGCGCATCCCTTCTCTTTGGATATGATACAGGCATCTCTGGATCCTCGCCTGAGGCCAGGTCTCGGCCATTGCCCGGATCACGGAACGCTCTCCATCCATGGTGATATAAAGAGGATACAGGCCGCGGGCTCGCAGCTCCCGAAACCACCCCACCGTTGTCTTGTAGCCTTCCTTCTGGGCGTAAATATGAGAGATGATCTTCTGGCTCCGCCCGTCCATGAGGCTGATAAAACACCCGTCTTTATGAAAATAGGTGCCGTCATAGATAAGATGTTTGAAACGGGAGAAATCAAACTCTTCCACAGGCCTCCGCCCCATCCAGTAGGCGATGATTCGCCAGAGTGTGCGCGGACTATGTCCCGATAACTGAGCCAGTTGCCGGACCGAATAACTCTCGGCCACCCAATGTCGAAACCAAACGGCTTCCCTGGCTCTCTTGACTCCAGGCACTCTCCAGACGTGGGTTGTTCGGCACCGTAAACAACGATAGCGTTGTTTTCCCAACCCAGATCTTCCACACCTTTGAATACCATTACTGTGGCAGCGAGGACAGAGCTTTTTTTTGCATCATACTGCATATATCTTAAACCGGTTTAAGATTCGCCCCCAAATTTGCCCCTATCCCTCAGTCAATGATATAGTTGCCATCATAACGACCAACATTTTTTGGCAATTATGCCCGCAATGACAAATCACAATTACGACACAGTCTCTAGAGGAGGAGGTTACGTCAATTGCCTCCCCTGTTTCCTCCCCCCTTCTGTGGCGGAGGATAGAGGAGAGGGGGGCTAGTGGTGCGTCTCACAAATAGCTTGGCTTTAGAACGACCAATAAAGACGCGCCACCGCGGGGGACTTTAAGGGGGACGGCGTCGTTCCCCTCAGGGGGTCAGCGGAGCGGAGCGAAGCGCCGAGGGGGGAGCTTGACTCCCCCCTGGAAGTGTCCCGTCTCTGCGGAGGACTTTTGGAAGAGATTTACAAGACGGGACACTAGGTAACTCTATTTTAGCTCGAAGCGCACAGTTACCGTGAAGATGACGCCGCGGGGCCGGCCGTTGATGATCATCGGCTCGTAGACCCACTGGCGGACGGCGTCGATGGCCGCCTGGTCGAGAAGGGGCATAGACCGCAGCACCTTGACGGTGGCGACGCGTCCATAGATATCCGTCGTCGCTTCCAGGATGACCACGCCCGCGACCCGGGCCTGGCGGGCGATTTCGGGGTAGATAGGCTCGACTTTCTTGACCAGCCGGGGCTCTTTGATTTCGCCGATCGCCCGGACGGGGGCTTCCACCTCGCCGACAACGCCGCCGAGCACTCCACCGACAACACCACCGAGAACTCCGCCCACGACACCGCCTTCCACCCCGCCTTCGACGCCGCCTTCGATCCCGAAATCGGAGACCTGCTCATCGGCGATCTCCTCCGGGATCTCTACGGGAGCGACAAGCCTCCCCGGCTCGATGTTCGCTTGGGCCTGGACCGGCTTGATCCGGGTCTTGGCCTGGGAGGTCGACCGCTTTTTCGCCGGAGGCGGAGGTGGAGGAGGCGGTGGGGGCGGGGGAGCGAGAAAGGCACTATAGATTTCGACACGGGGCAGCTCGCCCGTGTTCATGAGCGGGAGGATGACCAACAGGCAGGCGACGATCAGGTGGGCAACGAGCGACAGGGGAAAGACCAACGCTTTGAGCCCGAAATTCCTTTCAGCCACGACGAAAGAATCTTTAAACATAGCAGCCTCCTTGTCCCGGCCGGCCGAAAGCCGCTGTCTAAGGGCGGCTTTGACCCTGGCCGGGAACGCCTCCCAATACGGCTCGGCCTGGGGCGCGGGAGTGAGCGAGCGGGCGAAGGCATCCAGTTTCCGCAAGAGTTCGAGCTCCTCCCGGCAGGACTGGCAGAGCCGTAGATGTTCTTCGACCTGATGCTTCCCCTTTTCCTGGAGCTCGTTATCAAGATAAGCGCCCAAATGGTCCTGGAGTTTGCGGTGTCTCATCTGGCCCCCCCCAGGTAATCGGCCATCTGGATCTTGAGCTTCCGTCGGGCCCTGTTCAGCCGGGACATGACCGTCCCGGTCGGGATGCTGAGCGCCTGGGCGATCTCCCGGTAGGAGAGGTTCTCGAAGGCCCGCAGCGAGAAGATGATCTTCTGGTCGGGCGGAAGAGCCTTGTACGCCTCCTTGAACTTGCGCTCCATCTCTTCCCTCATGACGCTCTCGGGAGGCGACTCGTTCGGGGTGGACAGGAAATTGGGCCGAGCCACTTTCTCCTCCTCGGCCAGCGGCCTTTCCCTCTTCCATTTCTTGAGGTGGTTGAAGCAGTTGTTGAGGGCGATCCTGCGGATCCAGGGAAAGAAGTTGTGGCCGTCGATGAAATGAGGGAGCGCAAGGTAGGCCTTGATGAAGGTGTCCTGGGAGAGGTCGTCCGCGGTCTGGTGGGCGCCGGTGATGCGAAGGCAGAGGACATAGATCGTCCGCTGGTATTGCCTGACCAGGGATTCGAAAGCATCCATGTCTCCATTCTTAGCTCTTGCGATGAGGGCACGTTCGTCGCCATTATCCGGCCTCATTTGCGCTCCCGTCCTTTATACAATGGATGCCGGAGGATTATTCCCGGCTCGGCCGATATCTTTCTCGCTGCTGATCCGTCTGGATAAGAAGCAATTTCCATGCCAAGAACGGAACAGGCAAACCTTTGTTTTTGAAAGAGATAGAAGGAAAGACGCCGGGCGGCACAGGGACGCGCCCGCCGGCCCGTAAAATATATTTACGGGATGTAAAGGAATTTAGTGAGCATCCCCAATTCCCAAAGAGAAATGGAGATTAGAAGAACTAGCCGCGAAAATTGACAAAAATTTCGCATATTGATAATAAAAAGGATTTCTGGCCGCACCTCAGAAAATGAGGTGGGATCTTGAAAAAGGAAGATCGAAAAATGAAAAACAGAATCGTCCTGCTTTCAGTTGTTCTCCTTGTAACGGTCCTTTCAGTAGGAGTCGGGCAGAAATCGCCGTCATCCCTATCTCCGTTGGAAGAACTGGGTAAAAAATTGTTTTTTGACAGAAGTCTCTCCACACCGCCGGGGCAGGATTGTGCCGCCTGCCACGTACCTGATGTCGGTATGACCGGCCCGGACGAAGAGATCAATAAAAAAGGAGGAGTTTACGAAGGAGCCGTGAGAGGCCGGTTCGGCAACCGGAAGCCTCCGGCGGCCGCCTACGCGGGCGACAGCCCGGTCCTCCACATCGACAAAGAAGGGAATTTCGTCGGCGGGATGTTCTGGGACGGCCGGGCTACCGGCGAAAGCCTGGGCGATCCCCTGGCCGAACAGGCCATGGGACCCTTCCTCAACCCGCTCGAGCAGAACATGCCAGACAAGAAAAGCATCGTTCTCAAAGTCCAGGAATCCGGCTACGCCGCCCTGTTTGAAAAAGTCTGGGGCAAGGGATCGCTCGACGCGGGCAAGGATGTCGATCGCACCTTCGAACGGATCGCCCGTTCTATCGCCGCCTATGAGCGGTCGTCTGAGGTGAACCCTTTCAACTCGAAGTTCGACGACTTCTGGCGCAAGGCGAAGGCCGCCGGTCTGGATGTTGCCTCTATTGATGAATCCAACTGGGAAAAATTCGACAACATGGGGCTCGATCAGGTTGAACTCCGCGGGCTTGTCCTGTTCAATGGCCAGTCCATGTGCTTCGCCTGCCACGTCCTCACTTCAGTCGACGGGGAGCCACCTCTGTTCACTGATTTTACCTACGACAACCTGGGTATTCCCAGGAACCCGGACAATCCTTTCTATAAAATGCCCAAAGAGTGGAATTCCGAGGGGGAGAAGTGGGCTGATGAGGGCCTCGGGGGATTCTTGAAGGGGACGGAAAAATACGCCAAGCACGCCGCCGAAAACATCGGCAAGCACAAAGTGCCGACTCTGCGCAACGTGGCCTTGAGCCCGCGGCCGGGATTCGTCAAGGCGTATATGCACAACGGCTACTTCAAGACCCTCAAGGACGTTGTCCACTTCTACAACGCGCGGGATGTCGACTCCGAAAAATGGCCGGCCCCCGAAGTTTTGGTCAACGTTAACGTCGATGAGATGGGGGATCTTGAACTGACGGCGGAAGAGGAAGACGCCATTGTCGCCTTCATGAAGACGCTGTCGGACAAAATCTAAGAGGTCTGTGGTGCCCGTTGCGCCATGAATTCCGAGATTTCAGGCTATACAGTGATCGAGCACGTTTAGGGATCGCCCGTGGCCGCTCCAAGAATGACGCCCCGCCGGAGGATCCAGAACCTGATTGAGGGGAAACCGGCCGACCGGAGTCCCTTCTGTCCGGCGGTCTACGAGCACAAAGCGGCGCTCATCGGGGTGAAACCTTCGGAGCTGTGCCGGGATGCCGGTCTCTTCGAAAAGGCGATCATCCGGGAAGTGGAAACCTATGAGCCGGACATGCTGGTAATCGGCTGCGACGTTTATAACGTGGAGGCGGAGGCGTCGGGCTGCCGGGTTTTCTATCCCGATTCTAACGATGTGCCCGCGGTCAGGGAGCGGGCCGTTCATGTCGGTGACGATTTATCCCGGCTGCGGGTTCCGGACCCTCTCAACGCCGGCCGGATGCCGCTCCATCTCGAAGTCGGCCGGCACATCCAGGGAAGGTTCGGCCGGGAGAGGCTCGTCCGCGGAGCCCTGAGCGCGCCGTTCTCGATCGCCTGCGAGCTCGTGGGACCCGAGCCGCTTTTGATGGCCATGCTCGATCGACCGGACTGGGTGGACCTGCTCCTGTCTTTCACCTCCGAGATCACGAAAGCTTACGGCAAAGCGTTTGTAGAACGGGGCCTCGGTGTCATCCTCTTTGACTCCCATGCGTCTCCGCCGATGACCTCGCCGGCACTTTATAAAAAGATGATCCTGTCCCCGACCGCCGACGTGATCCGATATTTCCGCTTCGACCTTGGAGTGCCGCTCGTGCCCTATATCCTGGGCGGCGATACGACGCCCTTGTTGGAGGAGATCATTGCCACGGGAGCGAACAACCTTCTCTGCGATCACAAGGCGGACCTGAGTGTTTTTGTCGAACGGCTTAAGGATGAGCCGGTGTTGCTCCGGGCCAATATCGACCCGGGATTCCTGACGACGCAGCCGCTCGAGGCCATCCGTGCAAGGGCCCGGGAGGTCCTCTCCGTCGGCCGGCGCCATCCCCGCTTCCTGATGGGGACGGGCATCCTTCCCTATGATATCGCGCCCGAAAGAGTGATTGCGGTGCGCGAGGCAATAGATGGCTGGAGCGGATAACCCGGCTTATTTATTACTTCTCATGGCCCTGCGGGCCACCAGCGAACGATGAAAATCCCCCTCATCCAGACCTCCTCCCACCAGGGGAGGAGGATATCTGGATTGTCCGCCCGTTTCCTCCCCCCTTAGAGACTGTGTCACAATGTCATTGCGAAAGAGCGAAGCGACCGCATACCAGTTATCCGCTTGATGAGATCCCTCGCCATGCTCGGGACGGCCCAAGGGACCGGATTGCCGCGCTCCCTGCGGTCGCTCGCAATGACAAATCACAATTACGACACAGTCTCTTATGTGGGGGAGGATAGAGGAGAGGGGGATTTTATAGGCAAACCCCCGTTGAGGGAGATCCCAGACTTTTTCTCACCCAGCGCTTATGTCCATTATTAATCCAAGGCAACTGATCGGGAAATAATTTTGCGACATTTCCTCTCGCCCGCTCGTCCATTATTTTTGTCGTGGAGAAAAAGCAGGGAGAGCAGAGCTTGGAGCCGGACGGCTCTTCCGGCCACCGCCAGCGGCTCCGGATGAAATTCCTCAAGGGGGGCCTCGAGGGATTCCTGGACCATGAGATCGTCGAGCTGCTTCTGACCATCGGGACGCCGCGGAAAGACTGCAAGAAGCCGGCTAGAGAGGCCCTCCGGGAATTCAAGAGCCTGGGCGGTGTCCTCGAGGCCAGCCCCCTCGACCTCCAGAAGGTCAGGGGGATCGGTCCCCATAATGTCTTCGGTCTGAAATTTGTCCAGGAGGTCTCGCGCCGGTTTCTCCGGGAACGGATGATGAGCCGGCCATACTGCCGCTCCTCGCGGGAGGTCTTCGATTATCTCTACCATGCGCTGCGGGACCTGAAGAGAGAAAAGTTCAAGGTCCTTTTCCTGGACGCCAAGAACCAGATCATCGAGGAGAAAACGCTCTTCGAGGGGACGGTCGATTCGAGCGCCGTCTATCCTCGGGAAATCATCAAGGATGCCCTCCGGTATGAGGCGTCATCGCTGATCTTCGTCCATAACCACCCCTCGGGCGACCCCGAGCCTTCGCCCTGCGACAAGGAGATCACCCGGGACCTCGTCTTTGCCGCCAAGGTCATGCAGCT
>DATKXS010000109.1:0-37855 GCA_035528895.1 Candidatus Desulfaltia sp. | reverse complement strand
GGAGTCTTTGTCTGCCACTGCGGCATCAACATCGCCGGCACGGTGGACGTCAAGAAGGTCGCCGAGGAGCTGGCCAAACACCCGGGCGTCGCCCATGCCGAGGATTATGTCTACATGTGCTCGGACCCGGGCCAGAACTTGATCGAGCAGGCCATCAAGGAGAAAAAACTGGACAGCGTCGTCGTCGCCTGCTGTTCTCCCAACCTCCACGAAACGACTTTCCGCAACGCCGCCAGCCGCGCCGGCATCAACAGTTTCCGCTGCGAGATCGCCAACATCCGCGAGCAGTGCAGCTGGGTTCATAAGGACAAATCGCGGGCCACCCAAAAGGCCACCAAGATCACCCGCTCCGTGGTCGAAAAGGTCCGTCAGAACGAGGCCCTGGACGCTCTGAGCGTGCCGGTGACCCGACGGGCACTCGTCGTTGGAGGCGGGATATCCGGGCTCCAGGCCGCGCTCGATATGGCCAACACCGGGTTCGAGGTGATCCTGGTGGAGAGGAACCCCTCTATCGGCGGGCACATGATCCAGCTGAGTGAGACCTTTCCCACTCTGGATTGCTCCCAGTGCATCCTGACGCCGAAGATGGTCGAGGTTTCCAAGCACCCCAAGATCAAGCTGATGACCTACAGTGAAGTCCAGGACGTCAGCGGCTATGTCGGTAACTTCAAGGTCAAGATCCTGAAGAAGCCCACCTATGTCGACCCGGCAAAGTGCACCCTGTGCGATGAATGCACCAAGGTCTGTCCGATCGTGGTGCCCAACGAGTTCGACCTCGGTCTGACCGGAAGGCGGGCGATCTATATTCCCTTCCCCCAGGCCATCCCGGCCTCCTATACCCTCGACGACAAGAACTGTCCCGACCCGTTCACGACCATCGCCTGCGGCAAGTGCGCCGATGTCTGCAAGCCCAAAGCCATCGACTTCGATCAGAAGCCCGAGATCATCGAAGCGGAAGTGGGCGTCATCATCGTCGCCACCGGCTTTGACCTCTATGATAAAGAAAACATGGCCGAATACGGCTTCGGCAAGTACGCCGATGTCCTGGACGGCCTCCAGTTCGAACGCCTCTGCTCGGCCTCCGGTCCCACCGGGGGCAAGATCCTCCGGCCGTCCGATCACAAGGAGCCCAAAGAGGTCGTCTTCATCCAGTGCTCGGGGTCACGCGATCCGGAGAACCACTGCGCTTACTGCTCGAAGATCTGCTGCATGTACACGGCCAAGCACGCTATGCTCTACAAGCACCACGTTCATGATGGTCAGGCCTATATCTTTTATATCGACATCCGCTCGGGCGGCAAAGGATATGAAGAATTCGTCCAGCGGGCGGTCGAAGACGACGGTGTGGTCTATCTCCGCGGCAAGGTCTCCAAGGTCTTCGAGGATAAGGGCAAGATCATCGTCTGGGGAGTGGACACCCTGACCGGCAAGCCTATCGACATCGCCGCCGACATGGTCGTCCTAGCTCAGGCCATGAGGCCTTCAAAAGGGGCCCAGGAACTGGCCAAGAAACTCAAGCTGGCCCTTGACAAGGACGGATTTCTAGCCGAGGCCCATCCCAAATTGAGGCCGGTGGAAAGCGTGACCTCCGGCATGTTCCTGGCCGGAGCCGCCCAGGCTCCCAAGGACATCCCCGAGGCCGTCGCCCAGGCCAGCGGGGCTGCCGCCAAAGCCGTGGTCATTCTCTCTCAGGAGAGATTGTTCCATGCGCCGACTGTGGCCAGGGTCACCCACAACCTGTGCACGGGCTGCGGGATGTGCGTGGCCGTTTGTCCTTATGACGCTCTTTCCTTGAAGGACGGGAAAGTCGAGATCAACGAGGTCCTCTGCGAGGGCTGCGGCTCCTGTACGGCCACCTGCCTGCGGTCGGCCATCCAGGTCAAGAACCTCACTCAGCATCAGGTCGCCGAAATGATCAACGCGTGTCTCGGAGGATAATCATGGCCGAGGAGTTCGAACCCCGGATCGTCGCCTTTCTCTGCAAGTGGTGTTCCTCGGCCGGGAGCGACCTAGCCGGCGTTTCCCGGATGGAATACCCGCCCAACGTCGTCCCCATTCAGGTGATGTGCTCCGGGAGCGTCTCCCCTCTCTATATTTTCTCGGCCTTCAATAAAGGCGCCGACGGCGTGCTCGTCTCCGGCTGCCATCCCGGCGACTGCCATTACATCAAAGGCAACTATTACGCTCGGCGAAGGTTGAACCTCGTCAAGAAGCTGTTGGAATATATCGGCCTCGAGCCGCAGCGGTTCCAGATGTCCTGGGTTTCGGCGGCCGAAGGGACCAAGTACACCCAGATCATCAAGGACTTCGTCAAGGAACTGAAACCCCTTGGCCCGCAGACGAAGCTGAGGAGAAACCCCTAATGGCCAAGATCGACGACCTCAAAGAGGAAGCTAGGAAGCTGCTCCGCGAAGGCAAGGTCAAGTACATCATCGGCTACGGCGCCGGAAGCAACGGCTGGCTGGCCGCTCCCCTCTTTATCAAGAAGCCAGAGGACGTGGACAAGCTCGTCTGGGACCCGACCTGCGTCCACAACCTCGTCCGCTTCCTGGTCGATGAGAAGAGACGGAAGGCGAGACAAAAACAGCCCGACAGGCGGCCGGTCGGAATCATGGTCAAGGGATGTGACAGCCGGGCCATCGTAGTCCTTCTTCAAGAAAAGTTCATCGAGCGTAGCGACGTTTATATTCTGGGAGTCTCCTGCGAAAAAGCGGGGGTCGTCGACGACGCCAAGTTGGCCAAAAAGCTGGCCGGGAAGAAAGCGAAAACGATCGAGGTCGACGACCGGAACCTGTTCGTCATCACCACCGACGGAGGGAAGATCGAGGTTCCCGCCGAAGAGCTCCTGGCCGAGAAGTGCTTGGAATGCCGGGCCAATTTCCCCGTTATCTATGATGTCCTGAGCGGCGAGAAGACGAAAAGACCGCTGGAGAAGCCTTTCGGCTCCGTCGATAAGATCGAGTCTCTCCCCGTCGAGGAACGATGGAACTTCTGGAAAGAGCAGCTCGATAAGTGCATCCGCTGCTACGCCTGCCGCTCGGCCTGCCCGATGTGCTACTGCGACGAGTGTGTCGTCGACAGCATCCACCTGGCCGTCAGCGTCGATACGACGGCGGACGAAAAGGCCCGGAGGATCAAATGGATCCAGCGGTCGGCGGTGCCCTCCGAAAACATCGTCTATCACCTCGTCCGGGCTATCCATCTCGGCGGCCGCTGCATCGATTGCGGCGAATGCGAACGAGCCTGTCCGCTTGACATCCCCCTCCGGTTCCTCAATAAGAAATTGGAGAAGGAGGCCAAAGAGCTCTTTGACTATGAGGTCGGGTTCGACCCCGACCTTCCCTCCCTGATCTCCAGTTTCCGGGATGATGATCCCCAAGACTTCATCAGGTAGGATGATGGAAAAGACACTCACCAAGAAGGCCTTCCCCCAATGGGTCAAGAAGCTGACATCCTGGAAAGTCTACGTCCCCCGAAAGGACGAAGAGGGCCGCTGGAACTATGTCGAAGCGGACGGGGAAGACATCAGTCTGGACGTCCTCCAGACCACCCTCCCCCCCAAGAAGATCTTCTTCCCCCAGAGCGAGGTCTTTCTCGAATTCGCCAAATCGCTCGAGGGCGACGAGGAAACCTTGGAGGTAAAAGAGGTTCTGCCCGCCGCCGAGCCCACGGTCATCTTCGGAGTGCGGCCCTGCGAAGCCAGGGCCGCCTGGCTGCTTGACGGAGTGTTCGGCGGCGAGCCCAAGGACGTTTACTACTGGAGGCGCCGCGACCAAACGACGCTCGTCGGATTGGCCTGCACACCTCCCCCTTCCGACAACTGCTTTTGCACATCGGTGGAAGGCTCGCCTCATGCCGAGGAAGGATCCGATATCCTGTTGACCGACCTCGGCGACAAGTACTACGTCCGATCGTTGAGCGAGAAGGGAGGGGCGCTCATCAACGCCGCCAAGGGCCTCTTCGAGGAACCGAAGGCGGAAGATAGGAAGAAAGTGAAGGCCGTCCAGGCCGAGTCGGAGAAAAAGATCAAACGCGAATTAAAAGGGGCCAGGGCGGTCTCGGAGAAACTCCAGGCCATGTTCGATTCCCCCCTCTGGGATGAGGAAGCGATGAGCTGCCTGCGCTGCGGCATTTGCACCTACCTCTGCCCTTCCTGCCACTGCTTCGATATCAACGATGAGATCGAAGACTCCACACCCCTCCGGGGAAAGAGGGTCCGCACCTGGGATACCTGTCAATTCCCCGATTTCACCATGCACTCTTCGGGCCACAACCCCCGGCCCGACAAGGCCTCAAGGCTGCGCCAGCGGCTGCTCCACAAATTCCAGTATTTCGTCCAGGTTTACGACAAGATCATGTGCGTGGGCTGCGGTCGCTGCATCACCCTATGCCCGGTGGGGATCGATATCATCAAAGTCCTGGACAAGGTGAAAGACCATGGAGCCTAACGTCTATATTCCCCGACTGGCCAAGATCATCCAGATCAAAGAAGAGGTCGGCGGCGCCCGAGCGATCAAGACCTTCCGCACTGAGCTCGTCAACAGCGCCCGCTTTGACTACCGCTGCGGGCAATGCGCTATGCTCTCCGTCTTCGGCAAGGGAGAGGCGATGATCTCGATCTCCTCCTCGCCGCTGGTTAAGGACTTCATGCAGTTCAGCATCCTCCGGATGGGCCGGGTCACGGCCGCCCTCCATGACCTGGAGGTCGGAGACCTCATCGGCATCAGGGGACCATACGGAAACGGGTTCCCGATCGATGATTGGGGAGGCAAAAACCTGCTTTTCATCGGCGGCGGTATCGGGCTGGCGCCTCTCTGGTCGATCCTCCAGACGGCGCTTCTCCGCCGGAAAGAATTCGGCGACCTCTGCCTGATCTATGGCGCCCGGACTTCGGCGGACATCGTCTTCAAAGACGAACTTCGGGAGCTGAAGAGCCGGATGCCCGTTCATCTGTCCATCGATGTGGCCGAGCCCGATTGGCAGGAATTCGTCGGGTTTGTCCCCCAAAACGTCCTGGACAAGAAGCCCTCCGCCGCCGACACGATCGCCATCACCTGCGGGCCGCCGATCATGATCAAGTTCGTCATCAAGGGTCTCAAGGACCTCAAGTTCGAGGACGAACAGATCTACACCACGGTCGAGAACAAGATGAAGTGCGGCATCGGCAAGTGCGGCCGCTGCAACATCGGTTTCCACTATGTCTGCAAGGACGGCCCCGTATATTCCTGGGCCGAGCTCAAGACGCTGCCGCAGGAATATTGAGGCCAAAACGGTCTGAATGAGAAGGAGATGAGATGACGGCTAAAAAGAAAGCGCCTGCCAGGAAGAAATTGAAAAGCCCAAAGCCGATGAAACCCAAGGTCGAAAAACACGGCGCCCCCGTGAAGATGGTCACGGTCTTTATCATGGGCAAATCTCACAGCGTTCCCGCCGAGGCCACTATCATGGGAGCCATCGAATACGCCGGCTACCAGATCAAGCGCGGGGCCGGCTGCCGCGAAGGTTTCTGCGGCGCCTGCGCGACCGTCTACCGCCTTCCCGGCGACTATAAAATCTACACCGGTCTGGCCTGTGCGACGCTCGTTGAGGAGGGCATGTGGCTGTCGCAGCTTCCGGTCATTCCCGCCCAGAAGCCGGTCTATGATATCGAGAAGCTGGAGCCGAACGGCACAACGTTCCAGGTGCTCTACCCTGAGATCTTCCGCTGTGTCGCCTGCAACACCTGCACCAAAGCCTGTCCCCAGAGCCTTGAGGTCATGGACTACATCCAGGCGGCCATCCGGGGTGACATCGAAAAGGTCATGGACCTTTCCTTCGACTGCCTGAGCTGCGGCCTTTGCGCCATCCGCTGCCCGGCCGAGATCGTCCACTACAACGTCGGGATACTGGCCCGGAGGCTCTACGGACGCTATCTGGCCCCCAAGAGCCCCGAGCTCGAGGCCAGGTTGAAAGAAATCCAACATAAAAAATACGACAAGGAATACAAAGAACTGATGAGTACGAAGCGGGATGAGCTGAAGAAGAGATACTATGCCCGCGATACGGAGTAAAGGAGAGTCCGATGTATCCAGAATATATGAGAGATTCATTGAAGCTGGTAGATGAAACCCGACAGAAAAGGCTCGAGCTCGAAAAATCCGGGAAACCCGTTTTTGCGCCGATGACCGCCGAAGAACGGGATGACGTCCTGAACAAGTTTCATCCCGACTACAAGAAGGAATCGCGGCGCGTTATCCACATCGGTCCGAACAAGGGCGAAGAAATCACGACCGAGGTGGCCGATATCCTGGAGTCCCACAGCCGGATCAAAGCGGAACTTTTCGACCTCACCAAGCCCGATTATGAGACCGATATCCTGATCATCGGCGGCGGAGGCGCCGGATGCGCCGCGGCCATCATCGCCCTGCAGAAAGGTGCCAAGAGCATCATCTCCACCAAGCTCCGGATGGGCGACGCCAACTCGATGATGTCCCAGGGGGGGATGCAGGCGGCCGTCGCGCCCCAGGACTCCCCCACCCGCCACTATCTCGACGCCATGGGGGGCGGGCACTTCGACAACAAGCCGGACCTCGTCCGCGCCATGACCGAGGATGGTCCCGAAGTGGTCAAGTGGCTGGAAGACCTGGGTGTCGTCTGGGACAAAAATCCCGATCATACGATGTACGTCCTGCACGGCGGAGGCACTTCCCGCAAGCGGATGCATTCCTGCCGGGATTACACCGGCGCTATAATCATGCGGACGCTCATGGACGAGGTCCGCAACCATCCCGACAAGATCACCGTCCTCGAGTTCATGCCGACGGTGGAGCTCATCCTGGACAACAAGGGACGCTGCGCCGGCGGCGTCCTCTACAACCTGGAGACCGAAGAGTACTTCACGGTCAAGGCCAAGACCACGATCATCGCCACCGGCGGTTACGGACGGCTCCATATCCGCGGGTTCGATACCACCAACCACTACGGGGCGACCGCCGACGGACTGATCCTGGCCTACCGCGCCGGGGCCAAGCTCCTGTACATGGATTCGGTCCAGTATCACCCGACGGGCGCCAGCTTCCCTGAGCAGATCGCCGGCTTCCTGATCACCGAAAAGATCCGCGGCGCCGGCGGACAGCCGATCAACAAACTCGGGGAGCTGTTCGTCTTCCCGCGGGAGCCGCGCGACGTCGAGAGCGCCGCTTTTATCCGAGAATGCTTGGAGAGGCACAATGGGATCCAGACTCCGAGCGGCCGCTGGGGTGTCTGGCTGGACTCCCCGCTCATCGAGATCATTCAGGGGGCGGGATACCTGGCCAAGAACTTTCCGGCCATGGTCCGGCAGTTTATCCGCTACGAAATCGACATCACGAAAGAGCCGATGCTTGTCTATCCCTCGCTCCATTACCAGAACGGCGGAGTCGAGATCAACGCCAAGTGCGAGACCAATGTCCCCGGGTTGTACGTCGCCGGCGAGGCCTCCGGCGGGGTCCACGGCCGGAACAGACTGATGGGAAACTCCGTCCTCGACTACAACGTCTTCGGGCGAAGGGCCGGCAAATCCGCCGCGGAATATAGCAAACATGTTACCCTCGGCAAGCCGACGCTCGAGCACATCACGGCCTACGAGAACGAACTGAAGAAGGCCAGGATCAGGACGCACCGTATGGCTCCGATGCTTCTCCCCTCCTACACGCCCGAAGACGTGCGCAAACGCCAGCTCACCGCCCACTACGAGGGCACGCTGCGCTAGCGCTCCGGCCACAGAGTCCCAGCCTCTGGATCGGGTTTCCGGGATTCCTCCCGGAGCTCGCGGCGGCGAACGATGCTGACCGACACCCTTCGGCGCTCGGCTACTGGAACGTCGTCTCCGGTCCGGGTCGGCCTGGATGGCCCTAAAGCAGTCCTGCATATCACGAGCCTGCCGGATTCCCCCTTCTCGACGACGGCATCTTGCGCCGTCCAGAAGCCTCCCCCATAGATTGACTATTTTTAGGACAACGTTTATCCTAGGGTGGCTGCCGAAGCCAATATTGCCATTATGAAGTGTCCCTCCTGTTCGGCTGAAAATTCGCCTGATGCCCTGTCCTGCAGGAGCTGTGGCGCTCCGTTTTCGCAACACAAGTCTCAATCCTCATCCACACGGACTCTTCGACTACCCGCAGAGGATCTTTCCAAGGGAAGTGTTTTTGCCGGCAGGTTCGAAGTCCTCGAGAAGCTCGGCCGGGGTGGGATGGGTACCGTCTACAGGGTACTCGACAGGACGATCGGCGAGGAGGTCGCCCTGAAAGTCCTTAAGCCGGAGGTCGCGGCCGAGGAAAAAACGATCGGACGGTTCAAGAACGAGCTGAAACTGGCCCGCAAGATCATCCATAAGAACGTCTGCAGGATGTTCGACATCAATCAGGCGGAAGGGACGTTCTTCATCACCATGGAATATGTGCCCGGAGAGGACCTCAAGAACTTGATCCGGAGGGCCGGCCGGATATCCCCCCAAAAAGCGGTCTCCGTGGCCCGGCAGATCTCTGAAGGACTCGCCGAAGCCCACAATCTGGGGGTCGTCCACAGGGACCTCAAGCCGCAAAATATCATGATCGACAAAGAGGGTGACGCCCATATCATGGATTTCGGGATTGCCCGCCTGATGGGCGGTCCCGAGATGACCGAGGCGGGTATGATCGTCGGCACTCCGGAGGCCATGTCTCCGGAGCAGGCGGAGGGCCTTCCCGCCGACCAACGTTCCGACGTCTATTCACTGGGTGTGATTCTCTATGAGCTGGTGACGGGCAAGGTTCCGTTTCACGGAAAGACGGCCCTTAGCGTGGCGATGAAGCACAAGACGGAGGCGCCCGTCGACCCCCGCAACATGAACGGGGAAATCCCTACTTCTCTCAGCCGTCTGATCCTCCGCTGCCTGGCTAAGGATCCGGGTTCCCGATATCAGGACGTTTCCGAGCTTCTGGCCGGACTCGGGGAGATCGAGGACGAGATGTCAGGGAAAACGACGGCCTCGGCCTCAGAAAAGCCGAAATCGGAAGAGCACGAAGAGGCGGGGGCTATTCGGTCCGTTGCGGTACTCCCCTTTAAGGATATGAGCCCGCAGCGTGACCAGGACTACTTCTGTGAAGGTTTGGCCGAAGAGCTGATCAATGCCCTCACCCAGGTTCAGGACTTAAAGGTGGCCGCCCGGACGTCCTCGTTTTCCTTCAAAGAGAAGGACACTGATATCCGGGAGATCGGGAAATCCCTCAACGTCGGTGCCGTCCTTGAAGGAAGCGTCCAAAAGGCGGGAAACCGGCTGCGCATCACCACCCAGCTTATCTCCGTATCCGACGGATACCATATCTGGTCGGAGCGGTTCGATAAGACCATGGACGACGTTTTTGCCATCCAAGACGAAATCGCCATGGCTATTGTCGACAGGCTCGCCGTCAAACTCCAAAAGGGCGAAAGAGAAAAAATCACGAAACGACACACCCAAGACAAAAAGGCCTATAGCCTGTATCTGAAAGGCCGCTACTTCTGGAATCGCCGTTACAAGGGAGACATGATCAAGGCCGTCCGTTTCTATCAAAAGGCGATTTCCAAGGATCCGAACTATGCCCTGCCCTATGTGGGAGTTGCTGACGTCTTCAATATTTTCGGCATGTGGGCTTACATCCATCCCAAGGAGGCCTATACGAGGAGCAAGACGATGCTTCAAAAAGCCCTGGAGATCGACCCGGACCTGAGCGAGGCCTACTCCTCCCTGGGTTTCATGACCGCAGGCTACGACTGGGACTTTGAAGCTGCCGATCGCTATTACGTAAAGAGTATAGAGCTCAGTCCTCACAACGTCTACGCCCATGCCTGGCGGGGAGAGTTACTGGGAGTCTGGGGAAACGCAGAAATGGCCAAAGAGGAGCTCCTCCTGGCCGTCGAGAACGACCCTTTGTTTCCGCTTTTCCGGGCGCTCCTCGGCATCATCATATCTATGGGGGGCGAAGTCGAAAAAGGAAGGGAACACCTTCTCAAAGCGTTGGCCATGGACGCGGGCCAGCCGATGACCTACCTTTTTTTGGGGATAAGCCTTCTTGCGCCCCCGGCCTTGCCGGAAAAAGCCATCCAGTATCTGGAAAAAGCCGTCGGATTCGGTCTGACCTTTGGTCTCGGTCACCTGGGTGTGGCCTATGCGCTGGCGGGACGCAGACAGGATGCGGAGGAAATCCTGAGGCGCCTGGACAGGATCGAGCGCGAGAGGTTCATGCCGCCCTTGAAACAACTTGTGGTCAGGCTTGTCCCGACGCTGAAACTTTTCCGTTTCTTGAAAAATAAGTACGTCTCTCCCCTTCTCAAAGCTCTTGTTTTTTTCAGCCTGGGTAGGATCGAAGAAGGCCTGGAGCAAATGGAGAAATCAGCGCAAGCACATGACTACTTCCTTCCTGTGATCCTTTTGCAGCGTAGCATGCCAAACTTTCCCAGGAAAGAAGAAATCGTATCGCATCCCAGGTTCCAAGCTCTCCGTCCTAAACTCACTCCTGTTCAAAGGGGCCTGCCATGAACGAGAAATCCATCATCATCATCGGCGCCGGCGTCGCCGGGTTGTCGGCCGGATGCTATGCCCGGATGAACGGCTATAATGTCCGGATTTTCGAGCAGGACTCTCGGCCCGGGGGACTTTGCACGTCCTGGGAGCGGAGCGGCTACACAATCCACGGGAACATGGCTTTCCTGGGGGGGTCTGGGCCGGGCACGCCGTTCCACAAAATATGGGAGGAACTGGGGGTCATCCCCAAGGTCCGGATGATCGATTATGATTATTTCGCCGTTTTTGAAGGCCGGGACCGGAAGACTTTTTTTGCCCACACGGATATCGACCGGCTCGAGAAACACATGAAAGAGCTGGCCCCCGAGGACAGAAAGCAGATCGATGAATTCATCACGGGCGTCCGGACGTTTGCCCGTTATGATATGCCGATCGAAAAAGCCCCTGAGCTTTTGGGACCCGCCGATATGCTCCGTCTGATCCTGACCAGGCTCCCCCTCCTTAGGGCGCTGAACAGATGGAAAAAAATCACTATCAAAGATTTTGCCCACCGTTTCAAAAATCCCCTGCTCCGCGATTCTTTTCTAGAATTTCGGCTGATGTTTACTGACGAACTCCCCGTGGCTATCATCCTTATGGCCCTTGCCTGGAGTCACCAAAATTCCTGCGGCTATCCGGTCGGTGGGGCAGTTCCTTTCGTCCTGGCGATCGAGGATCGTTTGGCCGGACTCGGCGGCAAAATTCTCTACAATACCCGGATATCCAAGATTCTCGTTAAGGACGGAAAAGCAGTGGGGATTCGCTCGGAGGACGGAACCGAGCATTTTGCCGAGACGATCATTTCTGCTGCAGATGGCGGCAGGACCATTTTCGACTGGCTCGAAGGCCGCTATGTCAACGACAAGATCCGGGGTTACTATGAGCGACTTCCCGTCACCACCGCAGGCCTGCTTGTCTCCATCGGCGTCAACAAGACGTTCCTAGAAATACCCACCAGCGCGGCCGGATTCATCTACTGGCTCGACGAGCCGGCCCTGATCGGAGGCCGGGAATACACTTCTCTCCGGCCGATGATCTACAACTTCGACCCGACCCTGGCCCCTCCGGGGAAAACCCTGATGAGAGTCCTCCTCCCGACTGATTATGAATACTGGAATTCTCTCGGTCGGACGTCGGAACGATACAAGGCAGAAAAGGAGGCGGCCGCGCGGACCGTCATCTCCCTCCTCGACCATCGCTATCCGGGCCTGGCCTCGTGCGTCGAGATGTGGGACGTGGCCACCCCCCTCACCTTCGAGCACTATACTGGAAACAGACGGGGGAGTTCCATCGGTTGGGACATCACCTCCAGGACGTTCATGATGCCCATGAGCAAGACGCTCCCCCGGCTTAAGGATTTCTACCTGGCGGGCCAGTGGGTCGTCCCTGGAGGAGGGCTGCCGATGGTCGCCCTCTCCGGCCGCAACGTCATTCAGCTCATCTGCCGCCGCGATAAGAAGGCCTTTTCCACGACAGTCTAAGGGCAGTCCCTCCGCTCCAGATCCGGCCTTGCGCCGGCCGAGCGCCAAGGAAATCTTCGCTCTGCAAACGTGGGGCAGGCTCGGGTCAGCTCCCCTGCCGCCGGCGCGAACGCTTGCCCTTCTCGTTGACCGGCTCGGCGTCGAGCGCCCACATGCCGCGGCCGTGGGTGGCGATGACGATGACATTGTCGCGCGGGTGGATGATCAGGTCGTGGACATAGACCATCGGCAGGTTGCCGCCCAGCGCGTTCCAGGTCCCACCTCCGTCCTTGCTCACGAAGACTCCGCCGTCGGTACCTACGTAGAGGATGTTCTTATCCACCGGATCCTCGCGGATGACATTCACCGGGCCGAAGGGGATGTTGCCGGCGATACTGACCCAGGTCTTTCCGAAATCGGTCGATTTCCAGACATAGGGAGTGAAATCGTCGTCCCGTTTGCCGTTTTGGGTCATATAGACCGTTCCCAGGTCAAATGCCGAGGCAGCGAGGCGGGACACCCATTTCTGGTAAGGCAGACCCGCCATGATTTCGGCCCAGGTCTTTCCGCCGTCCCGGGTGACGTGGACCTTCCCGTCGTCCGTCCCGACGTATATGAGGCCGGCCCGGAGCGGCGATTCGGAAATGGCAAAAAGGGTGTGATAGGGGATATCTCCCATCTCCGCCGCCGTATTGTAGCTCAGGTCGGGGCTTATCCTCTCCAAGATATCGCCCCGGTTGAATGACCGGAAGAGGTACTGCATCCCATGGTAGATTGTCTCGTTGTTGTGCGGCGATACGATGAACGGCGCCACCCACTGGCCGCGCAGTTGCGGCTCATCCGGATAGGTGACGGGAAGAAGCCTCTTGGTGCGTTCCCTTTCCGGCAGAGTGAGATCGGTCCGCGTAATCCGGCCGTAAAAGCTCGCCGAGTAAACAATGTTCGGGTCGAGGGGATCGATGGCGTGGCTGCAGCCTTCTCCGCCAGGAACCGCCTCAAAAGCCACGGCTCCGAACCCCTCAAGTGCTTTTTCAGTGAATCGGTCCTTTTTCTTGAGGACTTGTCCCCGATAGCTCCCATGGTCCTGCATCGAGCCGTAGACATGGAACGGATTCGCCATATCATAGGCGATGTTGAAGAACTGACAGACCGGAAGGTTATCCGTGAAACCACGCCAAGTCTTTCCCCCGTCATAGGAGATGCCGAGTCCCCCGTCGTTGGCGTTGACCAGATAATTGGAGTTATCCGGGTCGATCCACAGGCCGTGGTGATCGCCGTGAGTTCCGTAAGTCCCTTTGAAGGTTTGACCTCCATCATGGGAGATGTTCAGCGCCAGGCCCATTGTATAGACGGTGTTTTCATCATTCGGGTTAACGCGGACCTGTCCGAAGACCCAGCCATAGGTCCCGGAATGACGCTCCATGACCTTTTGCATTTCGGGTGTGGTCGGGCAAACCAGTCGCCAGTTTTCGCCCTTATCATCGGAGCGGTAGAGGGTCGCACCTTTGATAATCCCGCTCGAAGGACGGCCGTAGGAGTCCCTTGCCTCCTCTGAAGTCGGCTGGCGCGCGACTTCATAATTATCGACAAAAGCATAGAGAACATTGGATTTTTTCAAACACACATCGATGCCGATCCGGCCCCTGTATTGGGCCTCAGGAAGCCCCACGTTGATGGGCTTCCAGGTCTTTCCGGCGTCGGAAGTTTTATAAATTCCGCTCTCTGAATATCCCAGGAAATTCCGCGGATCGTTCCATTTGAGCCTTGTCCTCTGCCAGGTGGCCGCATAGAGCGTGCTGCTATCCGTGGGGTCCATGACTAGATCAATCGCTCCCGTCCGCTCGTTGACGAACAGGACTTTCTCCCAGGTCTTGCCTCCGTCGACGGTCTTAAACACTCCGCGCTCGGCGTTGTCGGACCATTCGTGGCCGGACGCGGCTACATAAACGACATCCGGATTCTGGGGATGGGCGACGATCCGGGCGATAGTGTTCGTGTCCGAAAGTCCCATGTGCGCCCAGGTCTTGCCGCCGTCCGTTGATTTGTAGATCCCGCATCCAGCCTGCGAGCTGCGGAAGATGTTGGCCTCGCCGGTACCAACCCAAAGGATATCGGGGTTGCTGGGTGCGATCGCGATATCTCCTATGGCCGTCGAGGCGGCCCGCTCGAAGACAGGATCCCAGGTCGTCCCTTCGTTGACCGTCTTCCAGACGCCTCCTGAAGCGGTGGCCAGATAAATCGTGTAGCTCTTCCCCCGGGGTCCCACCACGGCGATATCGGTGCACCGACCGCTGACGTTGGTCGGACCGATATGGCTCCAGTTCAGCGAGTTGAATGGTGAACTCTTGACCATTTCCAGATAGGCAGCGAAGCCTTGAAGCCGGATGGCCGGGTCGGTGGCCTGCACCCGCGGCGGCTTGACGGCCTTCTGCCCGGGAATCACTCGCGTGAATCCGAGGGTGGCACAGACCAAAAGCCCAAGAATAGCCAGGGGACGGAAATTTTTGTGAGAGAGCATAGTCCTCCTTTCCAGGGCTCGAGGAGTTCGGCCCTGGGAAATGGTGGGGATGACCCGTCGATACTTCGACATGAAACCCGATTTTAGGCAAAATGGGTTGCTCTGTCAATCGAAGGCTGAACCTTTCGGGCCGGCAAATATTATATTTTGACTTTTGGTCCCACATTGTTATATAAAATAGGACAGGTCGAAAAGAAGAGGACCGCAGTGGACGAAAACGAGATCGAAAAACGGTCTTGTCTCCGTTTCAAGATCCCCGGCGCCACGCTCAATTATCAGCGGAAATCCCTCCTTCCCAAGCCCGGCTTCATCGAGGAGTTCTGTCCCATCCTGGACATCAGCCGGGGCGGCATCCGCTTCCTGACCCAGAAAATGCTCAAGCCCGATTCCGAGGTCATGGTACGCATCTCCATACCCGGAGAGCGCATCCCCTTTACGATGAAGGGCATCGTCAAATGGTCGGCTCCCGGCGAGGGAAAAAGCTATCCATTCCAGGTGGGTGTCCAGTTCAATCCCTATGGGATGGACAAAGACCAGAACTTGCCCCAGAACATGGTGAAGATCATGGCCCTTGAACAGAAGTTTGCCGATAAAGGAAAAGAGCCCTCCGACACGGACAAGGACGAGTTCGAGATCTAGGCCGACGTCCCTTTTTTCTCCCCTTCAACGACAATCTGAGAATAGTCCGCTATGGCCAGAAGAAGCCGGCTGAGCTCGCCCAGAAGGGCGAGTCGGTTCTGCCGGAGTTTTTTGTCCTCGGCCATGACCAGGACCTTGTCGAAGAAAGCGTTCAGGGGAGACTGCAGCTTGAAGATCATGTTCTGGGCTCTGGCGAAATCCCCCTCTTCTATCAAGGGACGGACGTTGTCCCTGATGATGGCAAAAGACGACCAGAGCTCTTTCTCTTCTTTGTCCACGAAAAGCTCACCATTCAGCGGATGGGACGGCCGGTCGCGAAGGATGTTGTTGACCCGCTTGGCCATCAGGATGAAGGGCTCGAAATACGGGCTTTTCTTCAGGGCGTCGAGGGCCTTGAGGCGGAGCAGAGACAGAGAGATATTGTCCAAGCCGGCCCCAAGAGCGGCGCTGACCAGGTCATACCGGTATCCCTGACTTTCATAGATGAACCGGAGCCGCTGC
This sequence comes from Candidatus Desulfaltia sp., assembly GCA_035528895.1. Lineage (GTDB taxonomy): Bacteria > Acidobacteriota > Aminicenantia > Aminicenantales > UBA8522 > UBA8522. The sequence goes on along the minus strand of DATKXS010000109.1, from coordinate 22,197 downwards.
TCGAAGAAGGTCCGGCAATACCCGACAATCTCTTCTTTCGGTCTTTCCAGGATATCTCCATAGGCGGCGATGGCTTTCTCCAGAAGAAGGTCAAGCGAAAGGGAGAGCTTCCTGTCCAGGATGATCCGGCAAATACCATTGGCATGCCGCCGCAGCCCAAAGGCGTCACTTGATCCCGTGACCTGGATCCCGATGCCCACGACGCCGACGATCGAATCGATCTTATCGGCAAGAGAGAGCAGCGCCCCGCCGAGAGATGAGGGGGGGACATCCTCAAGGCCGACGGGCTGATAATGTTCATAGATGGCCTGGGAGACCGCTGGAGGATATCCTTCCTCCCTGGCATAAAGACCGCCGACCTTCCCCTGGAGACCGGGAAATTCCCGGACCATCTCCGACAGGAGGTCGACTTTGCAAAGATCGGCCGCTTGAGCCGCTTCTTTTTTGAGCTTTTTCTCGTCGAATCGGTCACAGAGATAGGCGATGATGAGCTTCAGACGGGCGCGTTTTTCTTCATAACTCCCCAATTTTTCTTGGAAAACGACTTTTCTCAGTCCGGCCGCTCTTCGGGCCAGGGGGATCTTGAGGTCCTGTTCCCAGAAAAACCGGGCGTCCTCGAGCCTGGCCCTGAGGACACGCTCATTTCCCCGGCGGATCAGTCGCTTCGGGTCCTTGGGCGCATCGGCGACACCAAGAAACAGGGGGAGCTGCCGGCCTTCCCGGACCACGGAAAAAAGTTTCTGTCCTTCCCGCATGGCCACGCTGAGCACTTCCAAAGGGAGGCGGAGGTATTCTCGGGGGAAATCCCCCCGGAAGACATAGGGAAATTCCACATCAAAGGTCAGCTTTTCGAGCAGCTCTTCGTCCGGAAAGACCTGGGCCTTCAGCGGGCCCAGGCGTTTTCCGATTTGACGGATGATGAGTTGTTTTCTCTCGTCCGCCGATAGAATGACCTTGTTCTTTTTCAAGCCGGCCCGGTATTCGCGGAATGATTTGACCTGAAAACGTTTGGGGGAGAGGAGCTTATGCCCGGACACCAGGTCATTGGACTTGATCCCCTGGATGGAGAATGAAAGAACGTGTTCATCCCATAGGGCCAGGATATTCTTTATCGGGCGGGAAAACCGGAGGTTGACATCTCCCCATTTCATCATCTTGGGAAACGACAGAGAGGTGATGATGCCGGGAAGTGCGTCGGCCAGGATTTCCCCCGTTGCCCGGCCTTGAGTGGTCCTTTTCAAACCGATATACTCTCCCTTTGGAGTCGCTACGACCTGAAGGCTTTCGACCTCGGCGTTCTGCGACCTGGCAAACCCGCTGGCCGCAGGAGTGGGAGATCCGTCGGCAGCAAAAGCCACCTCCTTCGGCGGACCGATCACGACTTCTTCCCTGTCTTCCTGTTTGGGAGCGAAATCACCCGCCACGACCAGCCTCCGGCAGGTCCCGTAGGTTTCGAGTGATAAGCAGACGATCCGGCTATCTTGGAGAGTCTTGCCGATCCTCTCTTCAAGCTGAGCCAGGCCCGTCTTGATATGGGATGCCGACATCTCCTCGGTGGAGATCTCGAGGAGGAATTCCATCAGGGCCTTCCTTCCCGGTCGCAATATTTCCGGGCGATCCGGTTCACCAGGGTCCGGACCTGGCCGATCATCTTAACCCTCTCGGTGACGCTGACCGCACCGCGGGCGTCCAGTAGGTTGAAGAGATGCGAACACTTGAGGCACATGTCATAGGCAGGAAAAAGAAGGTCCTTGTCGATGAGCATGGCCGCTTCCTCTTCCGCAAGGGCGAACGATTTCTGAAGTCTTTCGATGTTTGCCTGGTTGAAATTGTATTCCGAGAATTCCCTCTCTTCCCGGAGCCTCAGGTCCCGGTAGGAGACATCCCCGGACCAGTCGAGGTCATAGAGGTTGTCCTTCTCCTCGAGAAACATTTCCAGACGCTCCAGCCCGTACGTGATTTCCACGGGGACGGGAAAGAGTTCGATCCCACCGGCCTGCTGGAAATAGGTGAACTGGGTGATCTCCAGCCCGTCGAGAACGACCTGCCAGCCGACGCCCCAGGCACCGATGGTTGGCGACTCCCAGTCGTCCTCGTCGAACCTAAGATCATGCACGGATAGGTCGATCCCTAGGCTGGTGAGGCTGTTGATGTAAAGTGTCTGGATGTCGGAGGGGGACGGTTTGATAATGACCTGGTACTGGAAGTGTTTCTGAACCCGGTGCGGGTTCTCCCCGTACCGGCCGTCCGCCGGCCTGCGGGACGGCTGGACATAGCCGACCCTCCAGGGCCTGTGATCGAGGACGCGGAAGAATGTATCCGGGGTCATTGTGCCGGCGCCGACTTCAAGGTCATAGGGTTGGGCCAGATAGCAGCCCTGGTCGGCCCAATACCTCTGCAGGCTCATAACGAGGTTCTGGAGCGACATCGGGCTAGTCGTTCGGCCCCTCCCATCTCAACACCGGGTTGCGGGCAGCCGTGGTCTCGTCCAGGCGCCTCACGGGAGAGATATGGGGGGCGGACTTGAGGATCTCGGGTGTTTCGACGGCTTCCCCGGCGATCGCCTTCATCGCTTCGATGAACTGGTCGAGGTCGCGGCGGCTTTCGGTCTCGGTGGGCTCAATCATCAAGGCACCCGGGACGATCAGAGGAAAGGACATGGTCGGCGGATGGAGGCCATAGTCGATCAACCGCTTGGCGATGTCGATGTTCCGGACGCCGTGTTCCCTTTGCAACTTGTCCGAAAAGACGCATTCGTGAAGCGTTGGCGCGGTGTATTTCAGGTGATAAACCCCCTCCAGGCTCTTGCGGATGTAATTGGAGTTGAGGACGGCGATCTCGGCGATCTCCTTAAGCCCGGAAGCTCCCGATGAAAGTATGTAGGCCAAGGCCCTGACCATGACTAGGAAATTGCCGAAGAAGCTCCGCACCCGGCCGACGCTCTTGGGGCGGCTGAAATTCAGGGTGTATCCGGAGGGACCTTTTTCCACGATCGGAACGGGCAGGTACGGCTCCAGATGCTTCTTGACGCCGACGGGTCCGGAACCGGGCCCCCCTCCCCCGTGGGGGGTGGAGAAGGTCTTGTGGAGGTTGAGATGGATGACGTCGATCCCCATGTCGCCCGGCCGGAACTTGCCGACCAAAGCGTTCATGTTGGCGCCGTCCATGTAGACGAGGCCTCCCTTGGCGTGGATGATCTCGGCGATCTCCAAGATGTCCCACTCGAACACCCCGAGCGTATTCGGGTTGGTGACCATCAGCGCGGCCACTTCCTCGGTCATCGCCTGACGGAGCGCGGCGAGATCGATCGTCCCCTGCTCATTGGACTTGACCTCCTGGACCCGGTAGCCGCAGATGTGGGCGCTCGAGGGGTTGGTGCCGTGGGCCGAATCGGGGATGAGAACGATCTTGCGGGGGTCGCCGCGGTCCTCATGGCAGGCCCGGATGAGCATCATCCCCAGCAGCTCTCCCTGCGCCCCGGCGCTCGGCTGAAGTGTCGCCGTATCCATGCCGGTGATCTCGCTCAGGAAGTCCTCGAGAGTTTTCAGGACCTCGAGGTTCCCCTGGACGAGCCCCGGCGGGGATTGGGGATGCGAGTTCTGGAATTCCGCCAGGCCGGCGATTTTCTCGTTGATCTTGGGATTGTATTTCATGGTGCAGGAACCGAGCGGATAGAAGGTCGTGTCGATGCAGAAGTTCGCCTGGGACAGCCGGGTGAAATGGCGGACGACCTCGACCTCGGAAACCTGGGGGAATCCGCTGATCCCTTCTCGCAGGGGAAGGCCTGCCAGGGCTTCATTTTTTTCCGGCACATCGAGCCTGGGGAGAGTGAAGCCTTTCTTCGTTTCGGAGCTGATCTCGAAAATCAAGGGTTCGCGGTTCATCGGACCGCCTCCGCGACCAGTCTTGCCAGCCGGTCGATGTCGTCCTTCCTGTGGACCTCGGTCACACAGAAGAGCCCGCAGGCTTCGAGCCCCGGATAGTCCGGCCCAAGCGCTAGCCCGCCGAGGACACCGTTGCGGAGGAGGTGGTTTTCGATCTTTCTGTAGCCGCCCTCAAACTCCAGGACGAACTCGTTGAAGACGGGTCCGCTGAATTTCCGGCTGACACCCTTTATGGAACAAAGCCTGTCCAGAGCATAATTCGCTTTCTGAATGTTCTGGTAGGCCAGCTCGCGCATCCCCTCCCGGCCGAGGGATTCCAGGAAGATCGTCGCCCGGAGCGCGCACCAGGCCTGGTTGGTGCAGATGTTGGAGGTGGCTTTCTCCCGCCGGATATGCTGCTCCCGAGTCGCCAGGGTGAGCACAAAACCTCTTTTCCCCTCCGTATCCCTGGTCTCTCCAGCGATGCGCCCGGGAAACTGCCGGATAAAATCCTGGCGACAGGCCATGAAGCCGAGATAGGGGCCACCGAAGCTCAGGGGAAGTCCCAACGACTGCCCCTCCCCGGCGACGATGTCCGCTCCGCCGGCGCCGGGTGGTTTGAGGATGCCGAGGGACACCGCCTCGGCGACGATGACGACGAAAAGCGCCTGGTGCCGGCGGGCGATCTCGGCCACTCGGTCGAGGTCCTCGACGACGCCCAGAAAGTTCGGCGACTGGCAAACCACGGCGCTGGTCTGGTTATCGACCGCCCGGCCGAGGGCCTCGATATCGATCCGCCCCTGCGTGTCGGGAGCGATCTCCTCGATACGGACGGAGATGTTCTTGACATAGGTCCGGATGACCTCTCGGTATTGCGGGTGAAGGGAGCCGGCCACTAGGATTTTCGGCCGGCCCTTGATCCGCTCGGCCATCAGGACGGCCTCGGCGGCCGCCGAAGCCCCCTCGTAGAGGGAGGCATTGGCGATCTCCATCCCGGTCAACTGGCAGACGAGCGTCTGGTACTCGAAGATGACCTGGAGCGTCCCCTGACTGACTTCCGGCTGATAGGGCGTGTAGGGACTGATGAACTCCCCCCTCGAGCTCAAATAATCCACGACGGCGGGGATATAATGGCGGTAAGCCCCGGCCCCGAGGAAGGAAAGATGGTCGCCTTCCCTGTTCTTCCGACCGATGGCCCTAAAATGGCTGATGAGCTCGGGTTCGGATAAAGGCTGAGGAAGGCGCAGCTCTTTTTTCAGCCGGATGCCCTCGGGAATGCAACGGAAGAGGTCGTCCGGCGAGGAGACCCCGATCCGGGCCAGCATCTCCTTTTTGTCGGGGTCGCTGAGCGAGATATAGCTCATGGAGCCAGACCCTCCAGGAATTTCTCATAGTCATCGGCCGTCATCAGCTTTTCCAGATCCCCTTTGTTCTTGAGACGCAGCCGGATGATCCAGCCCTTGCCGTGCGGATCCTGGTTAAGTGTCTCGGGAAAATCGTTGAGCCCTTCGTTGATGGCGACGACCTCACCGGAGACCGGAGAGTAGATATCGGAAACCGCTTTGACCGATTCCACCACCCCGATCGTCTGGTGGACATCGAGTCTGGTTCCGACGGCGGGAAGCTCCACATAGACGACGTCCCCCAGCTGTTTTTGGGCGAAATCGGTGATCCCGACGGTGGCCGTGTCGCCATCGACCTTGACCCACTCATGGTCTTTGGTGAAGTTGAATTCTTTAGGATACATCGTCTGCCTCCTCTTAGAAAATCCGGCTGCAACAGCCGCTAACGGTCCTCTCTCTCAATAACAAAACCAAGATTTGGGGACCTCTATTCTACAATAAACCGCTTGTTTATGGTAGCCGCGGCTCAGGCATCTCCAGCACATAAACGGCGATACCTCCTTCGGAATGTCGGTCATCAGCCCGCTTATTTCCACGACGAAGAAAGATATCATTTATTGCCTGATGAGAAATGTGACCTTAAGGCTTTGTTTCCCGCTTATAAAACGGCGTCGGAATCACCCCGGCGGCGACTCTTTTGTCCCGTATCCCGACCTCGATCTCGACGCCGATTTCAGTATGCTCGACCGGCAAATAGACCAGACCGATGCTTTTTTTCAGATACGGAGAGTACGTCCCGGAAGTGACCTCCCCTTCTTTCTGCCCCTCGACAAAGACAGGATAATGCGGCCGCGGGATGCCTTTCTCCCGCAGCTCGAACCCGACGATCTTCCGCTTGATCCCTTCGGCCAGCTGCTTCTCCAGGACGTCACGGCCCAGGAAATCGCCTTTCTTGAACTTGATGATCCATTTGAGGTCGGCTTCCAGGACTGTCGTCGTTTCGTCGATGTCGTTCCCGTAGAGCATCAGCTTGGCTTCGAGCCGCAAGGTATCCCGCGCGCCGAGCCCGACCGGAAGAAGACCATGAGGACTCCCCGCCCTGATGATCTCCTCCCAAACGACGGCCGGCTCCGTCGCGGTCATGTAGACCTCGAACCCGTCTTCTCCCGTGTAGCCAGTCCTCGAGACGAGGGCGTCGACGCCGGCCACCTTTCCGCGGCCCGCCCAGAACGGTTTCAGGTCGGAGAGACTGACGTCGGTCAGGAGCTGAAGGATCTCCTGGGCCCTGGGCCCCTGGAGGGCGAGCTGAGAATACCGGGCGCTGGCGTTCTCGACCACGGCATCGTATCCGGCCTGATGGGCGACGACCCAGGCATGATCCTTATCCGTGTTGGCGGCATTGACGACCAGGAGATATTCCTCGGGCCCGAGACAATAGACAAGAAGGTCATCGACGAAAGTCCCCTGGGGTGTCGTCAGGGCCGTGTATTGGGCCTGGTGGAGGGCCAGTCGGGCGGCGTCGTTGGGAGTCAGGTGCTGGACCACGGCCAGAGCATCTTTTCCTCGGACCAGGATTTCACCCATATGGCTGACATCGAAGACGCCCGCCGCCGTTCGCACGGCCAGATGCTCTTCGATGATCCCCCTGTATTCGACCGGCATCTCCCAGCCGAAGAACTCGATCATCCGGCCATTGAGTTTCCGGTGCGATTCATAGAAACGCGTTTTTTTCATGACGTTTCACCTCGCAAGGAGAAGCTATTTAACTACCACAGAAATCGCGCCGGCGCAAGCGAAGTCTCAGCGAGAAAAGAATGAATAACACTCTCGTCTTTTTGATGGGCGCAGGAAGCCGCCCAGAAGCCCCCGTAGCGGAGGGGGGACCCATCGTTCCGATGGGGGGAACCGACGGGGCTGGTTCCCCCGGGGTGCGGGGGCCGAGGGCGGCTTCCTGCGCCCATCATTCTGGAACTGTTCTCACCCCTCAATTCCTTGCCCCAGCCAGAAATTTTGCTATAATGGTTGACTCCGATGATCAAGCTCAAAGACCGGCTGAAACGAGAGATCCTGACAAGGATCAAGGGAAAAATCGCTCTGGAAGAGGCGGAGATCGAGATCTCTTCGACACCCCAGCAGAGCTTCGGAGACCTCAGCCTGACCTTTCCTTTCAAGCTGGCCCAGAGGCTCAAGGCCAATCCCCGGCAGGTCGCCCAGGACCTCCTTCCTCTGCTCTTGGGCCTAGAGGGAGTGGAGAAGGCCGAGGTCGCCGGACCCGGTTATATCAACCTCTTCCTCGACCGGAAATCGTTCTTCCGCAATTCGCTCCGCTCGCTCGGCGCATCCTCCCTCTCCCCCAAGCTCTCCAAGATCATCATCGAACACACCAATATCAACCCGAACAAGGCCGCCCATATCGGCCACCTTCGCAACGCCTGCTTGGGAGATACCCTGGCCCGTTGTCTAAGACACAAGGGAGAGAATGTCGAGGTCCAGAACTACATCGACGATACGGGCGTCCAGGTAGTGGACGTCGTCTTCGGCCTGATGGACCTGGAGAGGATGCAGCCGGCTGACCTCGACAAAATTTCCGGCAAGTTCGATTACTTCTGTTGGGACCTCTATGCCCGGGCCGCTTCTCATCTCGAAGCCCATCCCGAAACCCAGTCCAGGAGGGCCGAGATCCTGAAAAAGATCGAGCACGGCGAGGCGCCGGAAGCGACCCTGGGACAGGCCGTCTCGCGGCGTATCATCAAAGCCCATCTCGAAACCATGAGGCGTATCGGCGTCAGCTACGACCTCCTCCCCTGTGAGAGCACCATCCTCGGGCTCAAGTTCTGGGAAAAGGCTTTCACCCAGCTTAAAGAAAGAGGGGCCGTTTGCCTCTCTGTCCAGGGGGAAAACGCCGGCTGCTGGGTGATGCGGCTGGAAGAGGAGACCGAACGGGAAAAGATCATCGTCCGCTCGGACGGGACGGTCACCTATGTCGGAAAGGACATCGCCTATCAGCTCTGGAAATTCGGCCTTCTGGGCAAGGATTTCTATTACGAGCCGTTCCTCCAGCAGAACGGCCGGACGATCTGGATCACGACGACGGCACCCAACGCCAAGACCTTTTCCTTCGGCCGCGCCGGCGAGGTCTACAACGTCATCGATGTCCGCCAATCGTACCTGCAAAAAATCGTCGCCCAGGGGCTCCGTGCGCTCGGCTACCCGGAGCAGGCCGACAAATCCATTCACTATTCCTATGAAATGGTCGCCCTCTCGCCCAAGAGTCTAAAGGAGCTCGGCTACGAGGCCTCGGAGAGCGAGAAGGACCGCAGCTTCCTCGAGGTCTCGGGACGGAAGGGCCTGGGCGTCAAGGCGGACGACCTTCTCGACAGGCTGGTGGACAAAGCCCTGGTCGAGGTCGAGAAGCGCAACCCCGACCTTCCCGCCGAACTCAGGGCCTCCATCTCCCGCCGGATCGCCTGCGGGGCGCTCCGCTATTTCATGCTCAAGTTCGCCCGCAACTCGCTGATTGTCTTCGATTTCGAGGAAGCCCTCAGTTTTGAAGGAGAAACCGGCCCTTATCTTCAGTACACGTTCGTCCGTTTGAACAGCATTTTCCGGAAGCTCGAAGACAAAACCGGCTTGGGGCAGACCGAGCTGGAAACCCGGCTGGGCAGGGAGGATATCCCGTTGTCGCACCTTCCGCAAGCCGAGGCCCGCGATTTCTGGGATCTCATCCTGTATGCGGCTCAACTAGAGGAGATCATCTTGCACTCGGTCTATTCCCTGGAGTTTTCCCATCTCGCCAAGTTCACCTTCAACCTCTGCCAGAAGACCAACGCCTACTACCATCTCTACTCGATCCTCGGCGAGCCGGACCCGGAGCTCAGGGACATCCGGATCTTGACCGTTTACTATATCCGCGAGACCCTCAGAACGGCGCTCTCCCTGATGGGCATCCCCCTGCCCGAGAAGATGTAGCCGGCGCCGGGAATCCAGAGGGTCGGTCGGACCGTTTAAAGAGAAAGGAGGTCAGAACATGATCGAAGTCGAGCATCTCACCAAGAAATACGGCGACCTTGTCGCCGTCAAGGACCTCAGCTTCAAGGTCGACCGGGGCAAGATCTGGGGGCTTCTGGGTCCCAACGCCGCCGGCAAGACCACGACCATGAGGATCCTGACAGGCTACCTTCCCGCCACCGACGGAAAAGCGACCGTCGCCGGGTTCGACGTCTTCGAACAGCCGAACGAGGCCAAGAAGATCATCGGCTACCTTCCCGAAGTCGTCCCTCTTTACCCCGAGATGACGGTCTCCGATTATCTGAACTTCGTTGCCGCTATCAAACAGGTTCCCGCCGCCAAACGCAAGGCGGCTTTGGAGCGGGCGATCGAGATCAGCGGTCTGAAAGATGTCAGGAAACGGCTGATCCAAAACATCTCCCGGGGCTACAGACAGCGCGTCGGTATCGCCCAAGCTCTGATTCACAATCCCGATGTTCTTGTCCTGGACGAACCGACCATCGGCCTTGATCCCGCCCAGATCATCGAGATCCGCGGCCTGATCAAGTCGCTCAAGGGAGAGCACACCATCATCCTCTCGACCCACATCCTGCCCGAAGTGACCCAGACCTGCGACGGCGTGGCCATCATCAACGAAGGCCGTCTGATGGCCTCGGGCTCTCTTGAGGAACTGACCGCGTCCTTCCGCGAGAATATCGGCGTCATCCTCAAGCTCCGGAAAGGGCACGAGGAGGCGCTGGCGGCCTTGAAAGAACTCCCCGGTGTCGAGACTGTCGCCCGCCATGACGGCGAGTTGGCCGTCGAGTGGAGTCCGAATAAAGACCTGCGTGAAGCCGTGGCCAAGCTGGTCGTAGAAAAAGGATGGGGGCTCCTGGAGATGCGGACCGAATCCATGAACATCGAGGAACTCTATCGCCGAGTCGTTTCCGGAGGGGTCGAACAATGAGAAACATCTGGTCGATCGCCAAGAAAGAGATCAAGACCTACTTCTCCTCACCCATCGCCTATGTGGTCATCGCCGTATTTCTGGTCTTGACCGGCTTTTTCTTCTACAGCGCTCTCTGGTGGTTCAACTCCCAGGCCATCCAGATGGCCCAGAATCCCTACTCCGCCCAGCAGATGAACATCAACCAGATGGTCTACACGCCGCTCTTTCACAACATGAGCATCATCCTCCTGCTGATGCTGCCCCTGCTCACCATGCGCCTCTTTTCCGAGGAGATGAAGAGCGGGACGGACGAGTTGCTTTATACCTCACCCCTAAGCGTCGGTCAGATCGTCCTGGGCAAGTACCTGGCCGCGCTCGTGGTCTTGGCCGCGATGCTGGGGCTTTCGGGAAGCCTCAGCGCTTTCAGCTTCGCCTTTGGAAATCCCGAACTGCCCCAGATCCTGAACGGCTACCTGGGCCTCTTTCTCGTGGGATCCGCCTTCATCGCCGCAGGCGTCTTTTTCTCCTCGCTGACGAAGAATCAGATCGTCTCGGCGATCCTGACCTTCGGCGCCCTGCTCCTTTTCTGGATCCTGAACTGGGCGGCCTATTCCGCTTCGGGAATGTGGAAAGGTGTACTCAACTACCTCTCCATCTTCCAGCATTTCGACGACATGACCCGCGGCATCCTGGACACCAAGGACCTGGTCTATTACCTCAGTTTCACTTTTTTTGGGCTCTTCCTAACTCATTCCGTGATCCAGTCCCGCCGTTGGAGATAAGCCATGGAAACCATCAAGAAAAACCTCAACTATATCGGACTGGCCATGGTCATTCTTGCCCTGATGGCCATGCGCATCTGGCCGCACAGAAAAGCCGCCGCCCTGGTCGTGGCCGGGCTGGGCGTCGCCGTTATAGTCGTCTACATCGCTCTCAACCTCTCCGCGCTCAAACACAGCCTCAGCCGCAAGTCCTTCTTCTATTCGAGCAATCTCCTTCTCATCGTCGTCCTCGTCCTGGCCATCCTCGTCCTCCTGAATTCCTTCCTGGCCCGCCACAACTATCGCCTCGATTTCACCGAGGCCAAGCTCCACAGCCTCTCCGACCAGTCCATCCAGGTCCTCAAGAACTTGAAGAAGGACGTCCAGATCAAGGCATTCTTCCGGGACGGCAATTACGGCCGCGCCAAGATGGAGGACCTGCTGAAGAACTATGTCTACTTCTCCAAAAAGATCAAGCACGAATTCATCGACCCCGACAAAAATCCCGGGCTGGTCAAGGGATACACCATCACCCAGGACGGCACGACCGTCCTGGAAGCGGGCGCCAACGAAAACCGGATCACGACCACGACGGAAGAGGACCTCACCAACGCCCTGATCAAGGTGACCCGGGAGAGCCAGAAGGTCATCTATTTCCTGGAGGGCCACGGAGAGCACAGCATCGAGCAGACCGAGGATCTCGGGTACTCGTTTGCTAAAGACGAGCTCCAGAAGCTGGGCTACGAGGCCAAGAAGCTGTCCCTGGCGCTTTCCGAGACCTTCCCTCAGGATTGTGCTCTTCTCGTCATCCCCGGTCCCCAGAAAGACCTCCTGCCCAACGAACTCGAAACCATCCGAAACTACCTCACCAGCGGCGGACGCGTCTTCTTCATGGCCGACCCGGAGGTTGCCCCCGGCCTTGCGCCCTACCTAGGCAGGCTCGGCGTCAAGCTCGAGGATGACGTGGTCGTGGACACGGTCTCGCGCCTTTTCGGGGGCGACTATTTCATGCCCGTCATTACCGAGTATGAGTTCCACGAGATCACCCGGAACTTCCGCTATGCGACCTTCTTCCCCTATGCCCGGTCCGTCGAGCCGGCCGACCCGAAGCCCGAGGGGATCACCCTGTCCGTCCTGGGCAAGACCAGCCCCAATTCCTGGTCCGAGAGGCAGCTCGACCAGAAGCAGGTGACCTTCGACAAAGACAAGGACCGGCAAGGCCCCTTGTCGCTGGCCGTTGTGGCCACCGTTGAGGTGAAGGCCGCGGAGAAAAAAGAACAAGCTCAAGAACCGGCCGAGGAAAACCCGGAGCTGGAGAAGACGGATGAGCGGAAAGAAGAGGATAAGAAGGAGACCGCAGAGAAAGAGCCGGAGGAATTGTCGGCCGTCGAGTCTAAGAAAGAAGGCCGGCTGGCCGTCTTCGGCGATTCCGATTTTGCCAGCAACCGCTATTACAACCTTTCCGGCAATGGAAACTTTTTCCTCAATGCGGTCAACTGGCTGACCGAGGAGTCGGACCTGATCTCCATCCAGCCGAGGACGTCCTCTCCTCGGACCGTCCAGTTCACTCCTTCTCAGGGGCGGATGATCTTCTTCGTTTCGGTCATCATCCTTCCCCTCTTCATCCTCATCCTGGGAATTTCTGTCTGGATCAGGAGAAGGTCGCTATGAAATTCAAGACAACCTTCATCCTTTTTCTCGTGTTTGTGGTTCTGCTGGCGGCCGTCCTTCTTTTCGAATCGAAAAGCAAGGCCCGCCAGGAGGAGAAAGAGAAGGAAAAGACGCTCGTCGACCTGGCCGCTACGGATATCGAGAAGCTCACCCTGAAAAAAGAGGACGAGACCATCACCTTCACTAGGGACGACAAGGGGGATTGGCTGATCACGGAACCTCTCGAAGCCAGGGCCGATTCCGATGAGGTCAACCGCCTGGTTGATGATTTTTCCAGCCTCAAGTTCGACCGGGTGGTCGATGCCGAGGGCGACCCGGCCAAGTACGAGATCCCGAAAAAGGAGCTCGTCCTCTGGACCAAGGGCAAGGAACAACCGGTCAAGATTCTGGTCGGCATGGAGAACCCCCTCGATAACACGCTCTTCGCCAAACGGGAGGACGACCCGCGTATCGTCCTGCTCTCCAGTTCCCTGAAGAGCGGTCTGGACAAAAAAGTCTTCGATTTTCGCCAGAAGGACATCTTCAGGTTCGAGTCTGAAGACGTCGCCGCCGTAAAACTCAAGACCAAGGATATTTCCTGGAGGGCGCTGAAAAAAGAGGGAGAATGGTCTCTGGAGAGCCCCGTCAAGGCCCTTGCCAAGAAGAGCCGGGTCGAGGACGTGCTCCGGGCGCTGTCCAACCTCCGGGCCAAAGAATTCGTCGCCGAGCAGAAGCAGGACGCGGACATCTCCGAGTTCGGTCTCAAGGACCCCGAATACATCGTCTTTCTCAACCTCCCGGCGGCCAACCAGGAGATCGTCTTCTCCCTGCACAAGCAGGATGATACGGTCTACGCGACGACCTCGCTCTCCACCAAGATCGTCACTGCCGAAGAACGGGTCCTCACCGATATCGAAAAGAAAGTCGAGGACCTGAGGGAAAAGCAGGTCGTCGTTTTTAACAGCTGGGAAGCCTCGCGGCTTCGGATCAAGCGGGGTGACCTCAGCCTGACCGTCGGCAAAGATGAGGAAGGGAAATGGAGTTTCGACGATACAGAAAAGGAGGAAGCGGACAGGGCTAAGGTAGAGACATTCATAAGGAAAATTGAAAGCCTGGAAGCGCTCGAGTTCATCGATTCGCCGTCGGACCTGCAAGCCTACGGACTTGTCGAGCCGCAGGCCGAGGTGACGGTCTGGGTCAAAGGCGGCAAGACGGAAAAGGAATACAAGATCCTGATCGGCAGCGAAGACGCAGCCAAGAATCAGGTCGTCGTCAAGAACCCGAACCTCGAATACCTCTTCCGGTTGGATGCCGCGTTCCTGGGTGAATTCCCCGAGGGAGCCGAGGACTGGAAGCTCCTTCCCCCCGAAAAACCCAACGAAGAGACGGACAAGGCCAAAGAAGCCAAGAAAGAGGATTGATCGGTTGCCCAAGACGGCCGGAGCTGTTGGCCGAAAAAATGCGGACCGAAGCCTGGGTCGGGAGATCCAGCGCTGGTATAAAGCCCACCACCGCAAGCTCCCGTGGAGAGAGACCAAGGATCCTTATAGGATCTGGGTCTCCGAGGTCATGCTCCAGCAGACCACCGTCCCCGCGGTCGTCCCTTATTATGCCAGGTGGTTCGAACTCTTCCCGAACATTCGGGCTTTGGCCCGGTCATCCCTCCAGCAGGTGCTCAAGGCCTGGGAAGGGCTTGGATATTACCAGCGTGCTAGAAATATCCACCGGGCGGCCCGGATCATCTGCCGGAAACACGGCTGCTCTGTCCCCGATGAAGACGAGGATCTCATCGCCCTTCCCGGGGTCGGCCCCTATATCGCGGCGGCTGTCCTCAGCATCGCCTACGGCAAGTCCTATCCCGTCCTGGATGCCAACGTCAGGCGGGTGGGGATGAGGCTCTATGGGATCCTCGGGAAGGTCAACTATCGGACTGACGATATCCTTCTCGAGCGGATCCGGGGCCTTTTCCCCGCCAGGAACGGGGGGGATTTCAACCAGGCTCTGATGGAGCTCGGCGCGCTCGTCTGCCGGTCCCACAACCCGAGCTGCCTTCTCTGCCCTGTCCGGGGATTCTGCCGGGCCTACAAAAGGGGCGAGCAGGAGGTCATTCCCGCCCCCAGGAAGCGGTCCTATCATAGGATCGAGACCGTGATCGGCATCATCACCGACGGGCGGCGGTACCTTGTTCAGAAAAGACCTCCGGATGGCCTTCTGGCCGACCTCTGGGAATTTCCGGGCGGAAAAAGGGAAAAAGGAGAAACACTCCGCGAGGCGCTCCATCGTGAACTCAAGGAGGAACTCGACGTGGAAGTGGGCGAAGCAAAGCTGCTCCTCAGGGTCCGGCATGCCTATACCCGCTTCCAGGTCAGCCTGTTCGCTTTTGAGTGCGAGCTCGAAAGCGTCCCTAAGCTGACGAGTCCGGTCCACCGCTGGGTGAGCCTCCGCGCCTTGAAACGCTTACCGTTTCCTTCGGGAAGCGCCAAGGTCGTCCGCTTCCTCGAGGACCGGAGCTCCCGGAAGGAACAGCACCGCTCGACGGGATCATAGCCATGGACATAGTCTATGAGTTCGTCCCCTACGGCGAGCGCTTCGATCCCCGGCCCGCGACGATCGTCCTGGATGTCGGCATGAGGACGGCTCCGGGTGTTATCGACCACCATCATCCGGACGCCGAGCCCGAGTGCACCGCCTCTCTCATCGCCAAGCATCCCGGCCTGGTGATCGACCACCTCGGCCCCTATTGCGGAGCGCCAGAGAAGGCCGGACTTCCTCCCCTCCGGATCATCACTCACCGGTTGCCCGATTTCGATGCCCTGGCCTCGATCTTCCTGACGCTGAAACTCCTGGAAAAAGGCGCTGTCGATCCATCGATGCAGAAGATCGCTCGCTACACCCGCCTGGTCGATTCCGCATCCCTGCCCGGAGAGATCGAGCTATCGGCGACCCCCTACTCCATCCTGCGGGCCCTCTTCTCCGGCGCCAGGAAAGAGGAAGCGGAGGTCAACCGGATGCGGCTGGCCGAAGGCCTGAAGTTCATGCGCTTTCTCTATTCCAAAGCCGAGGAAGGCTACGAGATCGAGGAAAATCGTACGCTTTTCTCCGGGATCGACCGCTACCAGCGGGCCATGCGAAAAGTGGAGAACGATTATTTTCATTATCTTGACGACCTCCAGCGGGCGGATAAAATGGTCCTGGACCTCCCCCTTGCGGGCCAGCCGGGCAGCCGCCGGGTGGACGGTCTCATCGTCCGCAATCCCACGAGTTTCCTGCTCAAGGAGTGGGCCTGCCGCGACCGGGGTCATTCCTCGCTGCGTAAAGGTTTCTCTCTCATAGTTACGAACTTTGCCGTCCAGAGATACATCCTCGGCGTCGACCCGGCCAGGGGAGTCAACCTCCGTGGCCTGGGAGGAGTGTTCAATCAGAGAGAAGAGCAGAAACGGAGAGAGGCGGGCCATGCTTCAGCCTCTCGCTGGTACGAAGGGAATTGTCCTTTTTTCAACTATCGGATCATCGACTCACCCCAGGACGGGACCATCCTCAGTCATCAGGATATCGTCGACTGTCTGATGACGTTCAGCCGGAGCCTCCTCCCGGCCGGATGAGCGGCCGGGCTGTTTTCGCCGGCCGGATCTTTTATCCCTGAATCGCCGCCCAGCGCTTTTTCTCTTCTCTCAGAAAAGCCCGGGCCGGCAAAATTCAGGTTAGGTCCTGTCGATTGGCCGGGGGACGAGGCCCGCCAACCTTCCCGCGATATCCCGGACGGTCTCGTCGGGCACACCATCGAGTGCCGCCGACTGGAGCCGCAGGTCGATGGGATTGTTAACGTAATCCACGACCACGAAAACCCCGGCCGGGGTCAGCGCGATCTCGGTGGAGAAAAGCTCAAGGCCGCAAACCCGGGCGATGGTCAGCGTTGTCTCCGTGAGCGGCGCCAGCCCGAACTCCCGTTCCTCATCCTCTCTAACCTGGATATATACGGGCGCCGCCATGTCCCACCAAAAGCGATAGACCTTGCCGCCGCAGTAGAGGACCCGAAACCAAGCCCGCCGGCCGGCCACTTCTGCCGGCATAATATGCGCCTGTAGGAGATAATAGTCGTGAGAAAATGCCTGTCTGGCAGCGCGGACCTGGGCGAGCGACGAGACCTCAAAAACAACGCCTTCGCCTCCACCACCGTGGGCGGGCTTGGTGATGAAGCTCTCACCGAGAGGGCTGAGGTCGAGAAAACCGATTTGGGGATTTTCATCGTGAGGCGGGAGGATGATGGTGTAGGGAGTATGGATACCGGCCGTGATGAACTCGAGGTGCATCGAGGCCTTGTTGATGGCATGGGCAGCCTTATCATGGGGATTGATCTGGCGGACATTATGCGCCGCGGACCATTCCACCAGAGGAAGGAAACGGGGGTCCGCCTCCGAGGCCCTGTCCAGGAAAGCGCTGAACGCGGTCTTTCCCATATGGAGCGCTTCGTGAATGTCCAAGAGCCCGTCCGGCGTCGCCTGTAAGAGACTGAGGCCGCGGGATGAACAAGCGTCTTCCAGCAGGCCAACGAAGCCGGCGTCATATTCCCAGTTCCAGGCCAGACAGAGATCGTAAGCGGGATTCATGGGCCGAAATATGCCGTCAGGGCGCGGAGGGTGGTCAGAGTGACCCACTTGCTGGGTTTTCCCTTCTGCTCTATATTCACCTGGAAGCGGCCGTTGAAGGTATTTTCCAGTCTCCAGCGGCCTTGATCATGCCGTTTCTGCAGGAGCGTGGGCAAGGGATTCGATTCTAGGATGGAGAACACTCCTTAGATCGCTCTCTTGATCAAACGGATGTCATCCACCCAGATGGTGCCGGTGCCTTCGCAGACGAGGTTCAACTTCACGCTATCCGGGTTCTCGCCGGTTTTCAAGAAGAACGGGATCTCCAGCTGTGTCCATTTAGTCGTGCCGCTGAGGGCCATATCGATGCCGCGGGAGAAGAATTCTCCTTTGCCCTCGAAATGGCACCACATCTCCAGGTAAACGCGGCCCTGAACATCCTCCGTCCGCAGCCTGGCCTGGTAGATGAGGACGGCGTCCTCGATATCGATGTCCCCCGTTTCGAACAACCGGACGACCGTGGGCTCTGAGACACTGAGCCTCAACGCTCCGCGCCCCTCTTTTCTCACCCGGCTGTCGACGGCGATGCCGACCTGGTGGATGATCCCGTCCAGGCTGTCACAGGAAATTTTTTCCATAACGAGGTCCTTCGCCGTCGGCCTGGAGCACGACGCGACCAGGCCCGCGAGCAGGCTGAGGACTGCGACCAACCCGTATCTTGACCTCATGCTCCTTACCTCCTTTGCAAGGTTTCGTTAAAACTCTTTTTCTCATGGGCCAGGAGCCACTCCTTCCGCCAGAGGCCTCCCCCGTAGCCGACCAGCCGGCCGTCGCCGCCGATGATCCGGTGACAGGGGATGACGATGGCGATGGGATTGTGGTGGTTGGCCTGGCCGACGGCCCGGGCTGCCCTGGGCCTTCCGAGCGCCGCCGCCACCTCCCCGTAGGAAGCGGTTCGCCCGTAAGGGATCTTGAGGAGCTCCCGCCAGACTTTCTTCTGGAATTCCGTTCCCTGGAGATGGAGCTTCAGTGAAAAATCTTTTCTTTGACCCCGAAAATATTCGTCGATCTGGGAGACGGCCTCCTTCAGAAAGAAGTGAGGCCGCGGTCCCCGGCCGGGTCTTCGTCGGGTGAATTCGAGTGCCGTGATGCCTTGCTCTGTTCCGATTATTTCGATCGTCCCGATCGGCGAATGGCAGTAGGCGCGATGTTCGGGCATGGTCGTCAATATCGCCAGCTGGTGAGGTCCGCCCCGGGCGGCGCCGACTTCTGAATGCGAGCCATGATCTTGGGGATGTGCATCTGGTGGTAGCGCAGCCGCGAGATGGCGTTCGGCCGTGTGTGATCGCCGTTCCAGCAGTGTTCGGCCCGGTCGCCGTAATCGACCTCCCCGTCGTAATACGGGTCTTGGGTACTCTCCAGGAACTCCTCCATCAGATAAACTGCGTTGTTCAAGTAGTAGTTGTCCATATCGCCGCAGTAAATGTGGATCTTGCCCTTTAGCTTATGACCGACCGTTTTCCAATCGCGCTCGAGGATGTAGCGGAGGTCATAATGTTCCTTCCAGTACTGAGCGACCGAGGGGTCGATCTCGCCGGTCCGTTTGTCCCAGATCCGCCGGGGGTAGCCGTCCTCGCCTGCCGGCGAAAAGACCGCCTCCCAGATATCATACTGGTCTCCCGAACGCGAGTGCGTCCCGATGACGAGCTCGCGGTGGTTGGATTCCTCGACCGTGCAGCTGACTTCTCCGAGATAATTCCGCTGCCCCGGCCGCGGCGTCCTCTTCCACCGGCTGTCCGCGTAGTAGGCGTTCTTGTGTTCGTAGATGTCGACGATGGTGTAGGCCCGGAAATCGATCGGGTCCGGACAGGCCGCCCAGCAGCCGTTGTACTCATCGGGATAGAAGACCTGAACGCCCAGCGCTTCCCATCCGCCCGTCGAGCCGCCGTAGAGGAACCGCGCCCAGCCCTGTCCGAGGCCGCGGAATTTCTCCTCGATCGCCGGGATAAGCTCGTAGGTAATGGCGTCGCCATAAGGCCCCAGGTTGGCCGAGTTCACCGCGTAGGAATCGTCGTAGTAGGGGTTGGCATGCTGGATCTCGACGATCAGGAACCGCGGCGTATCCTTGGCGATCCAGTATTTATAAAGCTCGTAGGCGTATTCCTGCTGGGTCCTGTTGTAACCTTTAACCCTGAAGCGTGGACTGTAATCCGGCTCGAGGTCCGCGTCGGGCGGAGTTTCGCGGAAGCCACCGAAGGTATAGGGAAAATGCCCGTGGTTGATGATCAGCGGATAGCGGGCGTCCGGATGCTCATCGAAACCCTCGGGAACCAGGACCCAGGCTCCCAGATACATCGGTCTCCCCCAGAACTCGGTCAGGAGCTTGCTCTGGATCCTGATGTGCCTGATGTATCTCGTTTCCGGCGGGTCGGGGATGGCCGGGATCTCCTCGTCTATGACGATCCGGATCAGTTCGTCCTTCTTGGGATCAAGCTTCATCTTGGCGGGCCGGCTGTAAAGATTTCCCGGTTTCCGGCTCCAGCTCTGGCCTTCCCCTTTGTCGGGAGGCAGTTTGACCGTCTGGCCGCCGGCCAGATGAAAAATCTCATAGCGGTTGAGCAAGGCCTGCACCCAATACTCGCCGGCCGGGAGCTCGGCCAGGCTTTTCAGGGGGTAGCCGAAGACAGACCCATCGAAAACGGCCGTCTCTCCGGGTTTGAGCCCGTCGACGTCAAGTCCGAAAGCCAACTGGGTCCCCGGGCCGTCGCTGACCTGGAAGCGGGGCTCGGCCGACTCGTCCGAGGAGATGAGCAGGAGCATCCGGCCGTCGAGCGGCTCGGCCGATCTCTCCGCCGGAAAGAGGACGCCGAAACGGAGCCGGCCGTCGTCTTTTTGAGCCGTCGCCCCGCAGGCTCCGATGATGGCGACAAGACAGAGCAGCCACGGGAATAAAGCCCCATTCGTCCGATTTTTCATGATCTCTCCTCTATAAAATGATGATCGACCTCAATGGACAAAGAGATTCTTGCTCGAGAACGTGGGATCGCTGGTCAGGTTGACCCCGAGCCTGCGCAGGCCGGCCTCATCGCCGGGAGTCGGGATGTGGGTGAGATGGACTTCGCAACCCCTCAGTTCGGTCAGCTTCTCCAGGGCGGCCTGGGCGGTCGGGTTGGCGGAAGCGTTAATGCTCAGGCTGATCAACACCTCCTCGACGTCCAAGCTCACCGCCTTCGCTCCCAGGATATTCTGCTTGAGGTTGCGGATGGAATCGATGATGGTCGGGGAGAGAAGATGGATCCGGTCCGGGATCTCGCCCAGTTTCTTGACGGCGTTCAAGATGAGGCTCGAGGCCGCATGCAGGAGCGGGGAGTTCTTGCCGCTGATGATGAAGCCGTCGGGAAGCGCGATGGCCGCTCCGCAGAAGACTCCGTTGTTCCCTTTTCCGTTTTCCCGCGCTTCCTCGGCTGCTCTCCTGGCCGGCGCGACGACGAGCCGGTGTTCGGGTTCGAGACCGAGCTCTTTCATCAGGAGCTCCGCCCTCTGGACGGTGTCTTTGTCGACGAACCCGAGCGCGTATTCGCAGCGGTAGCGAAAATACCGCCGGACGAGCTCCTGCCTGGCGGCCTCGCGGACGACCGCATCGTCGGTGATCGCCAGACCGGCGCAGTTGACTCCCATATCCGTGGGCGAAAGGTAAGGCGATTGTTCACGAGTGATCTTCTCGAGGATCCGTCTGAGGACGGGGAAGACTTCGACATCGCGGTTGTAGTTGACCGAGGACTGACCGTAGGCCTCGAGATGGAAAGGATCGACCAGGTTGAAATCGCCGATATCGGCGGTCGCCGCTTCATAAGCGACGTTCACCGGGTGTTTGAGCGGCAGGTTCCAGATGGGAAAGGTCTCGAATTTAGAATACCCGGACCGGAGGCCCTGCTTATGGTCATGGTACAACTGAGAGAGGCAGGTGGCCAGCTTCCCGCTGCCGGGGCCCGGCCCGGTGACGATGACCAGCGGGCGGTGGGTCTCGATATGCTCGTTCGCTCCGTAACCCTCATCGCTGACGATCAGATCCAGGTCGGTGGGATAGCCCCGGGTGAAGCGATGGGTGTAGACATGGACACCGCGCCGCTCCAGCTTGTTCCTGAAGACCTTGGCCGAGGCCTGCTCGTCATACCGTGTGATCACCACGCCGGTCACCCCGACGTCCCAATCGGCCAGGTCGTCGATGAGCTTGAGGGCATCGACGTCGTAGGTAATCCCGAAATCCGCCCGCAGTTTCCGCTTTTCGATATCGCCGGCGTAGATGCAGAGCAGCACATCGGCCCTATCCCTGAGCTGCTGGAGAAGTCGCATCTTGACGTTAGGATCATAGCCGGGAAGAACTCGGGCGGCGTGGTAATCGTAGAGCAATTTTCCCCCGAACTCGAGGTAGAGCTTGTTGTAGAACCTCTCCACTCTTTTCAGGATGGCCTCGGTCTGCAGGGCCAGGTAACGCTCGTTGTCAAATCCGGTCTTTCCGCTCATATCAGCTCCTCAGGGCGCAAAAATCTTATATCCGATGACCCCGGCTCTGTCAACTCAAGACGGAGCCGTATAAGCATCTCCCTTTTTATGATGAATAACTTGGGATTGGAGAAGCGACCTCAAAAGCTTAGCCATCCCAAGGCGTTTTTCGAGGGGAGCGGCCTCTATTTGGTTGACCGAGGCGAAGGGTTTGGGTGAGGAAGTCCGTCGACGACTGAGCGGGCATGGTTTCTCTCCGGAGGAGAGAAGAGCGAAGGAGGAGTTCGGAGAGAGCTTCCTCGCTGGGGAAGCGAGCGGGCTGACGAACCCCAAGCCCGAGCCTATGCGGCGGACGCAGAAAGCGTGTATGATGACAGGGAGAGGAGAGTATAGCGATGGACGAAGCAGCCGCCTTCCACGGATTCACCAGAGAGACCGTCTCTTTCTTTCGAAAGCTCAAGAGAAACAACCATAGGGTCTGGTTCGAGAAGAACCGGGGAACCTACGAAAAACACGTCCTCGAGCCGGCGAAAGCGTTCGTCGCCGCTATGGGAC
>DATKXS010000108.1:0-48044 GCA_035528895.1 Candidatus Desulfaltia sp. | reverse complement strand
GTCATCCCGCTCGGCATTCTGGAAAAACACGGGCCCCATCTTCCCCTGGGCACCGACCTCATCGACTGCCGGGAGGTGGCCCGGCGGGCCGCCGAACAGGAATACACGATCATCTACCCGGCCTACTATGTCGGGCAGATATTCGAAGCCAAGCACCAGCCCGGGACGATCGCCTACAGCACCGGGCTGATGCTCGATCTCCTCCAGGCGACCTGTGACGAGCTCGCCCGCAACGGGATCACCAAGATCATCCTGCTCAACGGGCACGGCGGCAACGAATCTTTCCTCCGATTTTTCTGCCAGGTCCAGCTCGCTTCCAAGAAGGATTATGCGGTTTATCTGTTTGATCCCTCGGACGACAGCTCCATGGAAGCGGCCTTAAAGGAGCTGCGTAAGACGACCATCGATGGCCATGCCGGGGAGGAAGAGACCTCGGTCATGCTGGCCCATCGGCCTGACCTGGCTCACTTG
This sequence comes from Candidatus Desulfaltia sp., assembly GCA_035528895.1. Classification (GTDB taxonomy): domain Bacteria; phylum Acidobacteriota; class Aminicenantia; order Aminicenantales; family UBA8522; genus UBA8522. The sequence continues at coordinate 47,573 of DATKXS010000108.1, read as the reverse complement.
GACAGGGCGGGCCAGCAGAGCGGCGAGGACCAAAAGAGGCTCGCCAACCTCAAACATGCCTATACGGGCATCTGGTGGTACGCCAGCCAGCCCAACCACTACCGGGGAGACGGAAGCTACGGGAACAAGGAGCTGGGTGAGCTAGCCCTCAACCTGGAAGCCGGACTGCTGGCGGAAATGATCCGCTCGGTCAAGCAGGATACGGTCACCCTGGAGCTTCAGAAACGGTTCTTCGAGGACGCGGAAAAGCCGCTCAAGACCAAACAGTAGCCGGCGCCGGCTATTTCAGCAGCTTGACATCCCAGAGCTGTTTGGGCGGCGAGTTGTAGCCGTCCATTTCGAAGGTCCTCTCAGGTGTCAAACGGAGACTGGCCTGTTCATAGAAATTGCCGGTTCCCTTCCCCTTGTTGTCGACGTTGAGTTCGATGACCATGAAGGGGAAACGGTGGTCGATGCGCTGACTCATTTCCACGTCCCAGCTCTGTCTCTGGGCAAAAAGCAGAATTTTCCTTCCTTTTTCCGTGGGAATGCTGTGCGCTCCGTGGATGATGATCTTGATGCCGCGGCCGCCGATGGGGAAAAAGATCCCCTTATTCAGCGCCCGGAAGGCGGACATGAACGGCTCGTAACCCTGCTGGGCCTGGATGGTCAGGAGATTGAGCACCTCTTCGGGCGTCGTGTAGCTGTCGATGGAAATCTTGATCTTTTTTACGCTCTCCGTGTACTGCATCCCGCCCGTAAGCAGTCTGGCCTGAAATTCCTCCGGTTCCTGGCCGGCGGCCCCCGAGCTCAGAAAGCCCGTCGCGACGAACCAGGTGAGAAAACCGATGAGGATTTGCTTTTTCATTTTACTCCCCTTCAGTCGTGTTTCATCCTTTGACAGCTGCGATTTCTTCCATAGTAGCGGATACCTATTGAACTTCACCTAGAATATATCGCTTCAAAGCGAGGAGTGTCAAGGAAAACGATAGCGCGCTTATCTCTGGCCGCTGAGCGCGAGGGCGCGCTTCATCTTCGAGAGGAAGACATCCTTGGGCTCAAATCCGGTGCCGCGGAGTTCCTCGATCTCGGTCCCGTCCGGCTTCAGGAAGATGAGCGTGGGAACACCCTTGATTCCGAATTTCTTGGAGAAGGTTTTTGCGAATTCGTCCTTGTTGGAGGTTAGGTCGGCCTTGAGCATCACGAACTCGCGCGAGGCGGCGATCACCTCGGGACGGCTGTAGGTGAGCTTGTCCAGCTCCTTGCAGGGGATGCACCAGTCTGCGAAACTGTCGATAAAGACGGGACGGCCGCTGCGCGAGGCCTCGGCTAGCTTCTCCTCGGAATATGGCAACCAGGCGATGGAGTCGGCGGGAGTTCCGTTCCCCTGGGAGGCGAGCGTTTCATCGAGATAGTCCTGGACGCCCGAGGAGGCGATGACGAGCGCGACGCCAAAAAAGACGACCCCGACGAGGGTGCGGACGGCACGGAACGCCTTGCCGGGGGCTTGAGTCGGCTCGAGCCAGGCCATGTAGAGCCCGGCGATGAGCATGGTCAGAGCAAGGGAAAGGTGGTAAAGGAGACTGTTCGTGAAGAGCGGTTTGAGAAAATAGATCGCCATGGCGATCAGGATGAACCCGAAGATCTTACGGACCCAGACCATCCAGGCCCCGGAACGGGGGAGCCTGGTCAGGCTGCCCGAGAAGAGACCGAGAAAAAGGAAAGGGATGCCCAGGCCCAGGGCTAAAACGAAGAAAAGAGAAAAGCCCAGAAACACGCTCCCCCTGTTCCCCACATAGGTCAGAAGGCCGAGGACGAAGGGGCCGATGCAGGGGGCGGCGACGATCCCGACGGTCAGCCCCATGAGGAGCGTGCCGAGGTAGCCTCTCTGCGAGCCCCCGGCCAGCCTGTTGAGGAAGGCCGGCAGGCGCAACTCGTAGACGTCGAACATGCTCAGAGAAAGGAGGATCATGACCAGGGCGATAAAGATGAGCACGGGTGGATACTGGAGCGCGGCACCGAAGAGGCTGCCGGTGAAGGCGGCGATACTCCCCAGGATCGAGTAGGTGACGGCCATCCCGATGACGTAGAGGACGGCGTGGGCCGCGAGGCCGCCTCTTTTGCCCCCGGACTGGCCGCCGAAGTAGCTGATGGTGATGGGGATGAGCGGATAGACACAGGGCGTGAGGTTCAAGGCAAGCCCGCCGATGAAGACGAGGAGAAAGAGTGGCAGCAGGCCCCTGCCTTCGAAGCGGGAGGCCGGCTTCTCCGCGCCCTGGACAGATGCCGGTTCGGTTTTATTTTCGACCGGGGCTTGGACCCCGGGAGCTTCCGTCTTGGCCGCGCCCCCGACCGGGATTTTGCGGCTGAACACCGCCTCGTCCGGCGGCAGGCAGGACCGGTCGTCGCAGGCCTGGTATCCGACCGTGCCCGCGATCTCAATCTCGTTTCCCTTGAAGTCAGCGGCTAGCGCTATCTCGGCCGTGACCTTGACGGTCCCTTCATAAACCGCCAGCGGGTTCGCAGAAAAGGCCAGCTGCCTCATCTCGGCGGGAGGGAAAACGATCTTTCCATAGGTTGCGCCCAGGACGCTCCTGAAATCCACGGTTGTGCCGATGAGATAATCCTCGCTCGGCAGGTCGGCATTGATATGAAAAGGGGGGCGGATGGAGATTTCGAGCGTAATCGGCTTGGCCTGGCCGCTCTTGAAGCTCTCTTCCCCGGGGATGACCGTCACCGTGACGATCGGTTCTTCCGTCTGGGTAAGCGCCAGGCTGCACATGGCGGCTATGAGGATCAAGCCCAGGGCCGCTTTCTTCATGATGAAATCTCCTCCAATGATCCATTATACAATAGAAGCCGCCGGAGAAATATCGATCGATATAATGATCAGCTGCTATTGGCTGCGGCGACCATTGAGGGAACGGCGTTAAGAACCCGAATGGGAGCAAAGCCGATGGCGGCTGATCACAACCCTTGTTATCCCTTGCTTACCCCACTTTTCGTCACAGAGCCCCAAGCAAGTTGACAGACATCTGGAGTGAATGATAGGTATAAGCGCGGTATCCTCTATGGTTTGAAAGGAGGCCGGATGATCACGCGAAGACGCCGATACCTCGTTTTCTTGATACTCTTGGCGGCGATCATTTTATTGTCGAATGCGTGGCCCCCCGCCGACACTCCTCCCTTCCGGTTCGAGATATCTTTCCCCGAGAGCGTTCAGCAAGAACCTCTCGACGGCCGTATCCTCCTCCTTATCTCAAAAGACTTCAGGAACGAGCCCAGGTTCACCACGGTGAACTGGCGTTCTCCGCAGCCTTTTTTCGGCGTTGATGTCGAGGGACTGGGGCCGGGTCAGCCCGCGGTGATCGATGGCCCGACCCTTGGCTTTCCGCTCGAGAGCATCAATCAGATTCCGGCCGGAGAGTATAACGTCCAGGCAGTCTTTAATGTCTATACGACCTTTCACCGCTCCGACGGGCACATCGTCAAAATGCCCATGGATCAGTGGGAAGGGCAGCAGTGGAACCTGTCTCCCGGCAATCTCCACAGCCTCCCCGTAAAGATGAGAATCGATCCCGCGGCCGGAGAAACGATCCGCCTTGCCCTGACCGAGCGAATCCCGCCGATAACCCCTCCCGAAGACACGCGCTACATCAAACACGTCAAGATTCGAAGCGAGTTGGTCAGCCGCTTCTGGGGAACGGATATGCATATTGGCGCGGTGGTCGTGCTTCCGGAGGGATTCGACAGCCACCCCGACGCCCGCTACCCGGTCGCTTATCTCCAGAGCCATTTCACCCCGACCATACGTGGCTTCGTAGAGAAACCCGAAAATTCGTTTTTTAAAGAATGGACCTCGCCGCATTTCCCGCGGTTTCTGTTCGTCATCCCCCAGGACCCGAATCCTTTCTACGATGATTCCTATGCCGTGAACTCGGCCAATGTCGGACCCTACGGAGACGCCCTGATGCAGGAGCTCATTCCCTTTGTGGAGCAGAAGTTCCGGGCCATCGGCCAGCCCTGGGCCCGGACGGTTTTCGGCGGCTCGACCGGCGGCTGGCGGGCCCTGGCCCTGCAGGTCTTTCATCCGGACGAATTCAACGGCGCCTGGGTCTTCTGTCCGGACCCGGTGGATTTCCGGTATTTCCAGCTGGTCAATATCTATCAGGATGAGAATGCCTTTTACGCCAACTCGGCCTGGAAAAAAGAACCGAGCCGTCCCTGGATGAGGAACGTCGATGACCAGGTGCTGGCCACCCAGGAGCAGGCGGGCATCTTCGAGTTGGTGCTGGGCACGAAAGGCCGGTCCGGCCAGCAGCTGGACATTTTCCAGGCCGTCTTCGGGCCCGTGGGGAACGACGGTTATCCGAGGCTTCTTTATGACAAGCAGACCGGCATTATCGACAAGGACGTGGCGGCTTACTGGCGGGAGAACTACGACCTGAGCCACATCATCGAGCGGGACTGGGAGGCCCTCGGGCCAAAGCTCAACGGAAAGCTCCATGTCTACATGGGCGATACCGATACTTTCTACCTGGAAGAGGCGACGATGCTCCTGGAGAAATTTCTCCGGAAGGCGACGAATCCCGCCTTTGAAGGGACGATCGAGTACGGGAAGCGGGCGCCCCACTGCTGGTTCGGCTGCGCTCCCGGCCGCAATCCCACCATCTGTTATTTGCCCGAGATGGCCGAGCACATCCGCAGGACCGCCCCTCCGGGCGCCGGCCTCGAGAGCTGGCGGTATTGACTATTTTTTCTTCCAGACCGGCAGGCGGCGGCCCGGAGTCCAGGGCGCGCCGGCGGCCTCCAGGTCATCCCCCAGTTTCTGGATGTCCTGGTCGATGAGGACGCGCATCTCCTCCAACAGGTTTCCAAAAGTGCCGGCGGCGATCTCATAATTGCGCTTCATTGTTTCCGTAATCGGGCAGGTGGTGGTGAGCTGAGCGCTGACCCGCTGGATGAGCCCGGGCGAAGAGGCTTCGCTGCGGCGCCTGAGCGTCCGGTCGCCGTTAAGCGCGCGGAGAGATTCCTGCAGCCGTCCTTCTAGATCCTTCGCCCGTTCCAGGAGTTTCGGGTCGGCCTGGGGTGTCTCCAGCAGCGCTTTCTTCAGGTAGCGGATGCTCTTGGCCGCTTCTTCAGCCGCCGCTCCGGCACCCATCATCGCCCGCTGCAGCTCGCCGGCCTTTTTCTGGAAATCCAGCAGGGCCTGGCGGTCCTTTTCTTCGAGAGTGGCCAGTCCCAATGATTCCACGGTGAATGTTTGGGGCCCGGCGAGAGGCGTCAAGACGCCGTTTTCTTTCTTGGCCAGCGACACCGTGAATGTTCCCGGCACGACCAGTGGGCCCTCCGGATTCCATTCCCATTCTTCGCGCTCCGTCGCTTCGAGCTCGATCGGCTCGACCGGCGGATAGCGCAGGTTCCAGGCGACCCGATGGATCCCCTGGGAGACAGGACCCGTGGTCCGGCGGATGACCTGGCCCGACTTGTCGGCGATGGTCAGGACGATCTCCGGTTTGTCCTCCGTATCCTCCTTCCTCAGCTTTTCCCAGCCGGGGAAGGGGACCTGTTTTCCGGCTTCATCGAGGCGCTTTTCTTCTTCGCGCCGCGCCTCGGCCCCGGTCTTGAGCGACTCCTTGAGATAATAAGTGAAGACGGCGCCGAAGGGCGGGTTGGCCGCGACATAGAATCCGTCGCCCAGACACCCCTTGCCGCTCGAGTCCAGCGGCCGGAGCGGGATATACTCGAGCGTTTTCTTGGCCGGGAAGAGCACGACCTCGTCTTGGAGAGTCTCCTCGCTCAGCCGCCGCAGAGGCGAGTAGTCGTCGAGGATGAAGAAACCCCGGCCGAAGGACGCGCCCACGAGATCGCTCTCCCGCTCCTGGACTTCGATGTCGCGGAAGGAGATGGTCGGGACGCCGCCTCCCAGCTTGATCCAGTGGAGGCCGCCGTTGAAGGTCGCAAAGATCCCGAATTCGGTGCCGGCGAACAGCAGATCCTTCTCGATGTGGTCCTGGGCGACAGCCCAGATGATGGTCCGCGGCGGTAGGTCTCCGGCGATATTGGCCCAGGTCTTTCCCCGATCGCTGCTCTTCAAAAGATAGGGCTTATAATCGCCGGTCTTATGGTTGTCGACGGCCGCGAACACCGTATCCTTGTCATGCTTGGAGGCCTTGATCTCGTTGACGAAGAAAGAGTCCGGCAGACCCGCGATCTTGTCGAGCCTCCGCCACGACTTTCCGCCGTCCTCGGTCACTTGGATCAGCCCATCGTCCGTTCCCACATAGATGAGGCCTTCCTGGAGCCGCGACTCGTCGATGGTCGTGATCGTCGAGAACATCGACATAGCGCCATGGTCCCAAAGGGCGTCGACGCTCCAGGCCTTGTCCATGATCGGCTGCTCGAGCCGGAAGATACTCCGGGTGAGGTCGGGGCTGATCCTCGTCCAGGAATCGCCGCGGTTATCGCTTCTCCATAGGAATTGCGACGCGTAGTAGATGCGCGTGTGGGAGTGCGGGCTGATGTGGACCGGCGAGTCCCAGTTGAAGCGGAGCGGCGGGTCGTTTGGCTCCGGCTTGGGGCTGACGTAGACGGCCTCCTGGCTTTTCTTGTCATAGCGGAGGAGGTTTCCCTCCTGCCACTCGACGTAGATCATGTTTGGGTCCTCGGGGTCGATAGCGCAGGCATAGCCGTCGGCGCCGTAGGTGATGACCCAGTCAGAGTTGCCGATCCCATGGGCGTTAAGGGTGCGGGAGGGGCCAAGCTGGCTGCCGTTGTCCTGGGTGCCGCCGTGGACGTTATAGAAGGGGAGGGCATTGTCCAGGGCCAGTTTGTAGAACTGGGTCACCGGGAGGTTGTCGAAAAAGCGCCAGGTCTTGCCCCGGTCGCGCGTCTCATACACCCCCCCGTCGCACCCGTCGAGGATGTAGTCGGGATCACCTTTGACAAAGGCCAAAGCGTGGTTGTCGACGTGCTTGTTCTTCTCGCCGACAGGACGCCATGTTTTTCCGCCGTCTTCGGTCACTCTCGTCATCGGGTCCATCTGATAGACGCGGTCGAAGACATTGGGGTCGGCGAAGATCTCCTGGTAATAGTGGGGGCCCGTGCCGCCGCTCGTGTAGGAATTGCGCTTCTCCCAGCTCTCGCCCCGGTCAGCGGAGCGATAGAAGCCCTTCTCTTCGGGGCCGGCCTCGACCGTGGCATAGACAACGTTGGAGTTGATCGGGGAGACGGCGAGGCCGATCTTCCCCTTGTCGCCGCCCGGCAGCCCGACCGTCAGCTTCCGCCAAGTCTTCCCGGCGTCTTCGGACTTGTGGATGGAAGACTCGGGTCCTCCGCCCATGAAGGCGGCCACAGAGCGGCGGCGCTGGTAGGCCGCCGCATAGATGACGTCGGGGTTCGAAGGATCGAATTCGGCGCTGGTGACACCGGTATCCTTGCTGATCTCGAGGGAGAGAGTCCATGTTTTTCCGCCGTCGGCGCTCTTGTAGAGCCCGCGCTCCCCACCCGGCGACCAGAGCGGTCCTTCGGCGGCCACATAGACGGTGCTGGAATTTCGTGGATCGACAAGGATCCGGGCGATGTGCTCTGATTTGGCCAGGCCCATGTTCGTCCAGGTCTTCCCGCCGTTGAGGCTTTTATAGACGCCGTCGCCGAAGCCGACATGACGGCCACTGACGTTCTCTCCCGTTCCCACCCAGACGACCTCCGGGTTATTGGGGTCTAGAGTGAGGCAGCCGATGGAGTACGATCCCTGGCCGTCGAAGATGGGCGTCCAGGTCGTGCCGGCGTTCTCGGTTTTCCAGACGCCGCCCGATCCAACGGCCACATACCACAAGCTCCGGTTCTTGGGGTGGATGGCAATATCGCTGATCCGGCCGGACATCAGGCCCGGTCCGATATTCCGGAATTCGAGTCCAGACAGGACCTCCGCGGTAAGGAGACCCTTTTTTTCCGCCGGCTTGGTTTCACACCAAGCAACAGCCGAAATAACAAAGACGGCGATGAAGCCAAGGGCGAGGGCTTTTTTCATTGTTACCTCCGTGAGGATACGGTCTAAGGAGAAATCTCAATATATCAATTTTGGATAGGGGATGACCATAAAAAAATCGACAAGGAAATTGGAACGAAGAATAACGAGAAAAGCCGGAGGCCATGGGGAGCAAAAACAAAAATGGGGACGGTCCAAAGAAACTGGGGACGGTCCTATTTATTCCCCTCTCCCTTGATGGGAGAGGGCAGAGGGAGAGGGTGAGGGTGAAAAAAATAGGGCCGTCCGTTTTATCTCTGTTCTTTGAACCCGATGTGCTCAGTCGAGCCTGAGGTCGATGCTCCCGATCCCGGCGTCGACGCTGATATCGATCGTGACCGGCGATTTTCCGTAAGCTTCATTTGTATAGACGTGGCCGTTCTTGGCGAAACCGGGAGCGTGGACCGAACCGATCCCGCCGTCGACCCGGACCCGGACACCGACATTCCCGGGGAGATAGATAGTGCCGCTGCCGATCCCCCCGTCAATGCTCACGTCCAGGTCGCGCTCGTGCTTCCTCCGGAGATCGAGCTTCATTTCGCCCACCCCCATATCGACCGTAAGCGAACGGAGGTCAACTTCCGCCAGGTCAAGTCTGCTCTCACCGGCGCCCATGTCGATCTCCAGGTCGATGGGAATTCTGTTGCTGAGCCGGACGTCCCAGTCGTTCTTGGAGTTGCCGAGAAAAAGTCCTCCCGAACGCCTGTGCCGGACCGTCAAGATGCCTTTCGTGCCGGAGATCTGGTAGTCGACTTCGGGCGCCCGCCGCCTTGTTCTGTGAGTGAACTCAGCCTCCATTAGAGCCTGCGCCCCGCCGGAGACCTGAAGCTCTCCAGCCCCCATCTTCACGTTCACCTCGACGGCTTCGGCCCCGGCCGCTTCGACCGTCTTTGTGTCGGTGGTGAGATTGCCCATATCCTCGCAGGCCACCAAAGCAAGGGCGGCGCACCCCAGGATGATCAATCCTAACCTGTGCTTCATCGCTTTACCCTCCACACCTTATGATACGGAATCCGGCGTGGAAAGGTTCACAGATCGCAGCCCGACCCGGCAAATACCGGATTTAAATAAATAGCTTGCGGGGATCGAGAAAGAAACCGTTTCGCCCGCGTCTAATACAAGGGAGATCGATAGGCGCTCCGGATATGCAGCCGGGCCAAAGACTATGATGCAGAGGACGGCAGGGAAGTCGGCTTGACAAAAACGCGTATTAAATATACACTATGAAATGAATATTAAAGAAGAAGGCTTAGAAATGATCGCGACGGCGAAAGACCTGAGGTTCCATTCCCGGGCGATCCTGCACGCGGTTTCCCGTGGGGAAGAAGTGATTATCACATTCCGGGGCCGGCCCCGAGCGAAAATCGTCCCTCTCGAAATAACCCGTGAGAAACCCGAGGCGCCTCCCCGGCTCTTCGGCATTTGGAAGGACAATCCCAAAGTCGCCGATGTGGAGCGGTTCATTCGGGAGGCTCGGCGGGGCCGCTTCAGATGATCGTCGACACGGATATTCTCATTTGGCACATGCGGGGCAATCCACGGGCGAAAGCCGCTCTGGAAAGGGAAGAGGGTTTCTCTCTCTCCGTCGTGACATACGCGGAGCTTCTCCAGGGCATGAGAAACAAGGAGGAGCTCCGGCTCCTCAGAAAGATGTTCCGTTCTTGGAACGCCAGGATCCTATATATCAGCGAGGAAATCTCGGCCAAGGCCGTTTTCTATGTCGAAAGGCACTTCTTGGCCGGGAGCCTAACTTTCAGCGACGCCCTGATCGTGTCCACGGCCATCGTCCACGGGGAAACACTCCTCACCGCCAACGACCGGCACTACCGGATGATCAAAGAGGTAGACCTCAAGGTCTTCCGGCCCTGAGGCCTTCCATCCCGACTTGAATTGAAATTATTATTCTGATAAATTTTATAGATTTTGTATTATTTTATCAAGAAAGCCCACGGCATCCTTGACGTCTTTTTGATCAAGGCAAAGATTTCTCTCAGGAATCGGCGGGTTTCATGGACCGGCCGATAGGAAACTGAAGGGGACATGAAAATTAATTCAGTTGAAAAACAATGTCGCATTATCGATAATATTGTATCTTTCAGAATCATCTCGCCCTGCCCAGGACCTGCGGATGATCCGGAGCTAAAGGGCGGAGAAAGGCGTTTTTGTGAAGCCGATCCCGTTTTTCAAGATCGTTGGCCTGGCGGTGGTCCTTATGGCGGCGGTCGTGTGCGTCCGCTTTCACCCCAAGCCGATCGCGTCCGCCCAGATCATAGAAAATTTCGAGGCCCGGCGCCTTGACTCCCCGGAGCTTAGGGATTTCCTTCTTCAAAACCAGGAAACCAAGGAATGGCCGCCGGCCATCTGGGACCTCAAGTCCTTGACTCTGGCGGCGTTCTACTATCACCCCGATATGGACATCGCCCGCGCCCAGTGGGGCGTCGCCCGCAGCGGCCGGATCACGGCCGGCGAACGGCCCAACCCGTCCTTGAATCCGCTGCTGGGATACAACGCCACGACTCCGGTCGATGAGGTCACGCCCTGGATCCCGGAGGTCTCCCTGGAGATCACGCTCGAGACCGCCGGCAAGCGCGGCCTCCGGATCGCCGAAGCCCGGCACCTCGCCGAGGCGGCCCGCTGGAACATCCTGTCCACGGCCTGGCAAGTTCGCAGCCGGCTGCGAGGTGCTTTACTCGAAGCGTATGCGGCCGGCGAGAAGGAGTCCCTCCTCGCCGAGGCGCAGAAGCTCCAGGCGGAGATCGTCCGGATCCTCGAGCTCCAGAAAGAAGCTGGAGAGGTCTCCGTATACGACCTCACCCAGGCCCGGGTCGCGCTCGACGGAAGCCGGCTGGGTGCAATCGAAGCTTCCCGGATCAAAGAAAACGCCCTGGCCCAGCTGACCGCGGCCCTCGGTCTGCCGCGCAGGGCGCTGGAGGGTGTGGCATTCTCCTTCGACTGCTTCCGTCGTCCCGACCCTGGTTTCCCGGCGGGCGAGGTCCGCCGCCACGCCGTGCTCAACCGGTCGGACATCCTGGCCGCCCTCTCCGAATATGCGGCCAGCCAATCCGCCCTCCAGCTCGAAATCGCCAAGCAATATCCCGATATCCGTCTCGGGCCCAACTACCAACTCGACCAGACCGACAGCAAGTGGACGATCGGACTGGCGCTTGACCTTCCCATCCTCAGCCGCAATCGCGGTCCGATCGCCGAGGCCGAGGCCCGGCGCACGGAAAACGCCGCCCGCTTCCTGGCTCTCCAATCCCAGGTCATCGGAGAGCTTGATGCCGCCGTCGAGGACTGCCGTTCGGCCCTCCTGAAATCCCAGGCCGCCGACGACCTCCTGGCTAACCTGGACAGGCAGGAGGCCGCGGCCAGGACCAGGCGCGAGGTTGGGGAGATATCGAAGCTCGAGCTCCTGGGTGTCCAGCTCGAGCTCAACGCGAGCGCGCAGGCCCGGCTGGAAGCCCTCGTCCAGGCCCAGGAAGCGGTCGGACGGCTGGAGAACGCGGCTCAGAGCCCGCTCGACGTCAGGGATTGGATCTACACGAAGGCACGGGAGGATTCCGGGCCCGCAAAGGAGCGCAAGGATGACTAGACGCCAGGTCGTAACCGGGTTGATCATTCTGGCGGTTGCCGGGGCCGCCGTCCTCGTCCTTATCAAGGGGCTCGGGCGCAAATCCGCCGGTGAGGAAGAGGGAATCGTCACAGACGTCGCCGTCCATGTCGGGAAGGTCGTCCGAGCGACACTCCACCGTTACGTCACGGCCTACGGAACCGTGGAGCCGGAACCTCCCGGCGATGGAAAGCCGGCGGCCGGAGCCTATCTTTCGGCCCCGGTGGGCGGCATCCTCGCCGAGATCCGCTGCACCGAGGGCCGTCCGGTCGAGCGCGGAGCGGTCCTCTTCCGTCTCGACACCCGGCTGGCTGAGGTCGCCGTGGCCAAGGCAGAAAAAGCGCTGGCCTTCGCCGAGCAGGTTTATGAACGCCAGCAGAAACTCCTCGCCTCTGACGGGACCTCGCAGAAGGCCTTTCAGGAAGCCGAGTTGCAGTTCACGACCGCCCGGAGCGAGCTGGCCGCGGCCCGGACGGAATTGTCCCTTCTTGAAATCAAGGCGCCGCTGGCCGGGACAGTGGTCAGGATCAACGCCCGGCTCGGCCAGTTCGTCGAGCCGAACGCGGTCCTGGCCGAAGTCATCTCCCTCGAGCGTCTGGTCGTGACGGCCCAGGTCCCCAGCCGCGAAGCTGGTCTGCTCAAGCCCGGCCAGCCGGTCGACTTCGGCGCGGGGAGCACGGCCGCCGGGAAGCTGACTGTCGTCGGCAAGGATATCGATCCCAAAACCGACACGGTGCTCGTCCGGGCGGCCATTCCCGCCGGCGCGGGATTTCAGCCGGGCCAATTTTTGACGATCCGGATCGTCTCCGAAGAGCGCCGCGACGTCCTGGCCGTCCCGGAAGCAAGCCTGATCGCCGACTCCGTGGGAGGAGACACAGGCTCGATTGTGCTGGTTGAAGGCGGCCAGGCCATCCGGAAGCACGTCAAGTCCGGCTTGCGCGAATCTGGCCTTGTCGAAGTGGAAGGGGAAGGGCTGAAAGAAGGCCTGGTCATCGTCACCGAAGACGCCTATGCCGTCCCCGTCGAAACGAAAATCCATATCATCGATTGAACGGATGAGCAAGCACTCGGCCCTAGGACAGTTCGCCACGCGGCACTCGATTTCGATCGTGTTCATTTGTGCCGCCCTGTGCCTGGCCGGCGCCTTCTCGGCCCTGACCATCTCTTCTTCGGTCTTCCCGCAGACCAACTTTCCCCGTGTCGTACTTCTCGTGGACAACGGCGTCATGCCGGCCGACGAGATGATGGCGACCATCACCCGGCCCATCGAAGAAGCGATGAAAGACATCCGCGGCGTCGTCACGATCCGTTCGACAACGGGCCGAGGCGCGGCCGAGATCAGCGTCTTTTTCACTTGGAACGTGGATATGATCCAGTCGGAGCTCTACGTCCTCAGTCGGTTATCTCAGATTCGCGCCGCGCTGCCCACGACGGTCGAGGCCTCAGTCTTCCGGCTGACCTTTTCGGCCTTCCCCATACTCGGGGTCAGTCTCACCAGCAGCGCGCGCAGCATCACCGAACTTTGGGAGACGGCGCGCTATAATCTCAAGCTCCGCTTCCTGAGGATACCGGGCGTCGCCCGCGTGGACCTCGTCGGCGGCCGGACGCCCGAATATCACATCGTGGTCGATCCGCTCCGGCTCGGCGCCGCCGGGCTTTCCCTTTCCCAGGTTACGGAGGCCCTGACCAATAATAATTTCGTGGCCTCGGCCGGCATGCATGAGGAGAACCACACGCTCTATCTGACCGTAGTCGACGGGCGCCTGCATTCGATCCGGGACATCGAAAGCTTCCCGGTGACGGTCATCAACGGACACCCGGTCCGCGTGCGCGATTTCGCCCGCGTCGAGCGAGGACCTGAGCCCGTTTTCAATATCGTGACCGCCGACGGAGAAAACGCGGTCCTGCTCAACGTCCGCAGCCAACCCGACGGGAGCACCCTCGACATTGCCAAGGTCCTGAAAGGACAATTGGCCGAGCTGAAGCGGGAATTGCCCCCGGACATGAAGCTCGCTTTTTTCTATGATCAATCCGAGATCGTCCGCGCCTCGGTCGAGAGCGTCTGGGAAGCGATCCTCTTCGGCCTGATCCTCTCCGTGGTCATCTTGTACTTTTTCCTGAAAAATTGGGGAACGACGCTGGTGGCCACGCTGGTCATCCCCGTCACGGTCCTGGTCACGCTCCTGGCGATGAAAATAGCCGGAATGACATTCAACCTCATGACCCTGGGAGGCATCGCCGCGGCCATCGGTCTTGTCATCGATGACGCGATCGTCGTGGTGGAGGCGATCCATACGAAACGGACAGCCGGAAAGCCGCGTTTGGAGGCCATCCGGGACGGCATCGGTGAGATTTTCCGGCCGCTCGTCGGCTCGACCCTGACGCCCGTCGTCGTATTCATCCCCCTGGCGTTTCTCGAAGGAATCACCGGCGTTTTCTTTCGCGCCCTGGCCCTGACCATGGTCGTCGCCCTGCTGACGTCTTTGGCCCTGGCCGTTACCTTGACGCCTTCCCTGGCCGCCTGGCTGCTCCGGTCCCGTAAGGGCGAGCCGGCAGGCCTCCGCGAGGAGCACGGCGGTCCGTTGCTGCGGCGCGTTATCGGGGCCTACGAGACGGGGGTGCGGGCCGCGCTCAAACGGCCGGGGCTGACTATCGGGGTCTGTGCTGGCGTCATGCTCCTGGCGATTCTCCTTTACAAAGGTCTCGAGAGCGAATTCCTGCCGCCTATGGATGAAGGTGGATTCGTCATTGATTACTTCACGCCCTCCGGGACGAGCCTCGCGGAAACTCACCGCCAGCTGTTGCAGGCGGAGAAAATCTTGCGGACGGTCCCGGAGCTGGCCAGCTATTCGCGCCGCACCGGGGCGAGGTTGGCCCTGTCCATCGCCGAGCCGAACACGGGTGATTTTCTGGTCAAGCTGAAAAACGACCGCAAGCGGAAAACCGCGGACGTCATCTCCGAATTGCGGAGGCGTTTCAACACGGAACTGCCGGGTCTGACCTGGGAATTCCCCGGCATCCTGGGCGATCTGATCGGCGACCTCATGTGGGCCCCCCAACCCATCGAAGTGAAATTGTTTTCAACAGATCAGACCTGGCTTGAGAAAAAAGCGCCCGAAGTTGGGGAAACGATCAAAAAGATCAGGGGCGTTGTGGACGTGTTCAACGGGCTGGTTTATACCGGGCCGACGATCAGCCTCCGTTTGCGATTGCCGGACGCGCGGCGGTTTGGCCTGACGGCGAACGACGTTGCCGCGGCTGCCAACACGGCCATGCTGGGACAGACGGCTTCGTCCGTCCTCGAGGGCGACCGGGTGGTCGCGATCCGGGTCAAGGTTGACCCGTCGCGCCTCGACCGGCTGGCGAGCCTGCGCGAACTCCCGTTGCGAACACCGGATGGAACTCTCGTCAAGCTCTCGCAGGTGGTGGATATCACAGAAGAGCCCGGCCAGCTTGAGCTCCGGCGCGAAGACTCGCGGCAGGACGTGGCCATCACGGCCAGGCTTGAGGGCCGCGACCTGGGGAGCGCCATGGCCGAGATCCGCGACGTTTTAAGCAAGGACAAATCCATTCCGCCGGGAGCCATCGAGTACGGCGGCCTCTACGAACAGCAGCGGGATTCCTTCCGCAACCTGATGATCGTCCTGCTGATGGCCGTCTTCCTCGTTTTCACTGTCCTTCTCCTTGAGTTCGGCTCGTTCTCGGAGCCCTTGGCCATCGTCTTCGGCGCGGTCCTGGCCATGTTCGGCACCGTCCTCGCCTTATGGATCACGGGGACCTCCCTCAACGTCGTCTCGCTGCTGGGGGCCATCATCGGGGTCGGCATCGTCGCCAAGAACGGGATCCTGATGCTCGATTTTGTCAAGGAGCTCCAGGCCCAAGGGTTGGATCTAGGCGAGGCGTTAGTCCGGTCGGGACGGCGGAGGCTGAGGCCGGTCCTGATGACGTCGATGGCCGCTGCCCTCGGGATGCTGCCTTTGGCCTACGGCATCGGTTCGGGCGCTGACATGCTGAAGCCTCTGGCCATCGCGGTCATCGGAGCTCTCTGCATATCGGTCCTTCTCTCCCTCATCGCTACCCCGACGATCTATTACCTGATGGTGCGCCGGCGCAAGGCAGGTTGAGCAGAAGCTGTTTAGTCGGTCCGGCGATGGCTGAAAACGCCTTTTTGACGAGAGACGGGGGGGTGTGCTATAAGCGTTTCGTAAGTTCGGGAGGTGATTCAATGCGTCGTCCTTCATTATTCTTCATAGCCATTTCGATTTTGACTTTGGGAGCGTTTTTTGCAGTTAGCCCGCTACACCCTCAAACCCAAGCCCGGGCAGAGTCGACTCATCCCCTTACAATCCATGACATGCTGGCCATGGACCGGATCTCGGACTCCCGCGTCTCATTGGACGAGAAATGGGTCCTGTTCAACGTTCGGGAGACGGACCTCGAGGCCAACCGCGGCCGGACCGACATCTGGCTCGTCGGGACGGACGGGAAAGGCCTCCGCCGGCTGACCGCCCACCCGGCCGCCGATTTCAACGCCCGCTGGTCCTCCTGCGGCAAGTGCGTCTTTTTCCTGTCCACGCGGTCCGGCTCGTCCCAGGTTTGGCGGATTAAGGTTGATGGGGGAGAGGCGGAGCAGGTGACCAAGCTTCCCCTCGACATCGGGAATCTCGTCGTCTCTCCGGCCAGCGAATATCTCGCCGTCACCATGGACGTCTTTCCCGGGCAGAGCGCGGAGGCTACGGCCGAGAAGCTCGAGGCGATCGAAAAGCGGAAGGCCACGGGCCGCCTCTATGAGAAGCTCTTCGTCCGCCATTGGGACACCTGGAGCGACGGCCGGCGCTCGCATATATTCGCCGTTCCGATAGCGGGAGCTGAGGCCAAAGACTTGATGCCGGCCATGGATGCCGATACACCCAGCAAGCCCTTCGGCGGGCCGGAGGAGATTGCCTTCACTCCCGACGGGAAAGGGATTGTCTTCACGGCTCGCGATGCCGGCCGGGAGGAAGCCTGGTCCACTGATTTCGACATCTACTATGTGCCGGTCGACGGCTCCGCTGCACCTCGCTGTCTGACCGAGGCCAACCAGGCCTGGGATACAACGCCCGTTTTCTCGCCGGATGGAAAGACCCTGGCCTACCTGGCCATGGTCCGGCCGCGCTACGAAGCCGACCGCTTCCGGGTCGTGCTCAAGCCCTGGCCCGAGGGACAGGAGCGCGTCCTGACCGAAGCCTGGGATTACTCGGCAGCGTCGTTCTGCTGGTCGCCGGACGGCGGGAAGATCCTGGCCACGGCGCCCAATAAAGGTCAGAATTCGCTCTTCGCGATCGATGTCCAGAGCGGGAAAGCCGAGACGGTTATCGAACAGGGGACAGTGGGGAGTTTTGCTCCGGCGTCAGACAGGATCGTCTTCGAGCGGGACACCTTGAAGTCGCCGGTCGAGATCTATTCCGTCAACGTCGATGGCGGAGATGAACAACCGGTCACCCGGATCAACGCGGCCAAGGTCGCCGCCGCCCGCCAGGGCGATTACGATCAGTTCATCTTCAAGGGCTGGAATAACGAGACGGTTTATTGCTATGTCGTCAAGCCCGTCGATTTCGACCCGGCCAAAAAATACCCCGTGTCCTTCCTCATCCACGGCGGCCCCCAAGGGTCGTTCGGCAACCATTTCCATTACCGCTGGAACCCGCAGGCCTACGCCGGCGCGGGATATGCCGCGGTGATGGTCGATTTCCACGGCTCGACCGGCTACGGACAGGCCTTCTGCGATTCCATCCGCGGCGATTGGGGAGGAAAGCCTCTCGAAGATTTGAAGAAAGGGCTGGCTGCGGCTCTAGAAAAATATTCCTGGATGGATGGGACGCGGGTCGGAGCACTCGGCGCCTCGTTCGGCGCCTACATGATCAACTGGATCGAGGGCAACTGGCCGGACCGTTTCAAGTGCCTTATTGCCCACGACGGCAACATTGACGAGCGGGCCGCCTACTTCGAGACAGAAGAGCTCTGGTTCCCGGAGTGGGACCACATGGGCACTCCCTGGGACAACCCTCAGGCTTACGAAAAACACAATCCCGTGAATTTCGTCAAGAACTGGAAGACTCCGATGCTCGTCGTCCACGGCGGACAGGACTTCCGGATCGTGGAGTCGCAGGGATTGGGGACCTTCAACGCCCTGCAGCGGCGCGGTATCCCGAGCCAATTGCTCTATTTCCCAGACGAGAACCACTGGGTCCTCAAGCCGGCCAACTCCATCCTCTGGCACGAAACGGTCATCGGCTGGCTTGACCAGTGGCTGAAATAGAGCCCATCGACTTTTCGCTCGTTCTGATCGCCTACCCGTGCGGCTGCGTATTATCGCTGGGCTGGCCATCGACCTGAACTCTAACGGGACCCAGCGTGGCTTTCGCCAATCGTTTGGCGGGTTCCTCATCTCGCCCGCCCTCCGATCCTTTACTAAAAAACAGGCTTGTCCTAATATAAAAAGGGCAAGATGAGCATCCCGATCACCGAGAAAGAAGGCGACGTCAAAGTCTTTGGGTCGGGGGCGCCGGGAGGGAAGGGAGCCGGGCTCATCAGGATCAACGAGATTTCCCTCCTGAAGGCCGGTAAGCTCAAGACGTGCATCCTGGCCACGGATTTCTATGACCGGTACCTGGAGAACAACTGCAGGCTCGGGGAGCAGGAGCTTCTCCAGGTCACTTCGATTATCGACGAACTCGGGGAAATCCCCCTGGGTATACGCTCGTCGGCCACGAATGAGGCGGGCCGCGCGACAGCCGGCATCGGCCCGGTTCATGCGGGCGAGAACGCCACCTTTATGTTGCCCAACAACCATCCCGACCCGAAGGTCCGCGTGGCTCAGGCTGTCCTGGCAATAGGACATATCTATGACGACTTCCGCCGGAAGCAGCCGCCCGAAAGCCGGGAAAAGATGGCCATCGTCATCAACCCCATTCCGGGACTCTTCGACGACACGCTCGCTGGCCCGGTTTATTATCCCTATATTTCCGGCGTGGCGAGCTCCTTTTTTCCCCATGCCCTGAAGAACCAGAATCCCAAGGAGGGATTTGCCCGGATCGCCTTCGGCCACGGCTACGCCACGGTATTGGATGATTTTCCCGTCATCTCCATGGCCACCATCCGCAACCCGATCCCCCTCGATCTCCTGAAGATCGGGACAGGCCAACAGTATTTTTATGCTCTTGACATGACCAGGAACAGAGACCTCAAGGGGGAAGAACTGGAGACGATGAGGAAGCTGCACGTGCGGTTCGCCAATTTTCATAAGATCCGACTTCTGGGGATCCAGAACAACCTGATCACAATCGAAGAGCTCATCCAGAACAACCACTTCGGGTTCAAGACAACCCTGGGCGAGATCATGGAGACCATCTCTGCCCGCGTCTCCTCCCATTTCCAGATTGAGTTTGTCTTCAACCTCGACTTCTCCCAAAAGGAGAACAGACAGGGAACCTTTCACATCGTCCAGCTGACCGAGCTCCCCGAACTTCGGTTCGACGCGCTCCCCGTTCCCCGGCAGATCCTTCGCACGTATCTCTCGGTCAATAACGCCCAGGGACATGGAGTCAAGAGGGACATCCGGTTTGCGGTCGTCGTGTCTCCTTTCCTCTATTCAAGAGATATGCAGGCGGCGGTCAGAAAGCGGATCGTCGATGTCAACCGGGAGATGCAGGGCCGCGGCGAGAAATACATCTTGGTCGTTCCCGGCCGTCTGGGCAGCAAGAACCCGGATTGGGGCATCTTTGTCGAGTTCAAGGATGTCGATCAGGCGGCGGCGATCTTCGAATACGGAGTGGACGTGGCCGGGCGGTCCGAGCCCCTGCCCGAAGAAGGGAGCCTCACCGGGGGCGTCTACGGCAGCCATTTCCTGTACATGATTCAGGGTGGGTTCGACGAGGATCAGAAGAGACTCCAGACCCGGATGTACGGGACCCAGGGCACCCATTTCTTGACCAACCTGATGAGCAACAATATCATCTACGGTTATGTCACGCCGCAGCTTGATACCTTCGACCCGTGGCTTTTCTCCGGAACTCATCCAGAGTCGGCGCTTTCGGTGTTGGCCTTTCCTCGCCCCGTCACAGTGTATGCGGATTCCTTAAACCAACGCTGCCAGGTGGTCACGGAGAATGGCTAGGCGCGCTTCCCGGGAATACGAGTTCATCCCCCGGATCATCAACCCCGTCAAGATCAAGCGGGCGTACTTTTTTGCGGCCGACGCCCAGGTCCGTGAGTCCAGGAAGGTCCTGGACCAGAAGATGCCGTGGTTAAGTACGGAGGTCCTCCCTGATCCCCAGTCGGTGCTGGTCGCCGCCTCCGGAGAACCGTCGGTCTTCCTCTTCGATGATACCGGCCTCGCCATCCTCGATGCCAAAAAGCTGCACGCCCGGAGTCAGGACTCGATTTTTGTCCTTTTATCGTTCCAGCCGTACATCCAATACGCACCCCCTCAAGCGGCTTGGCAGAAGTATCCCTATGCGGCCGGCGCCGACCTCGTCTTCGCCGTCAACCGGGACGCCTTTCCCCCCGAAAGCATCGTCCTGCCGGCCGTCCGGGCGGCGGAGGACCTGCTCAACATCAAAAAACACTCCAGCCTCAGACGGTTCATTTTCCATATTGTAGACGACGAGCCGCGCTGGTTTTCCCAATTCCTTCCGGTGCTGTATGCGATCATCGGCCAGCGCGCTGACGTCATGATCACCAGGACCTACGAGGAAAGCCTCAGTTTTCTTTTCGGGGTCGAAGAGGAGTCCAAGATCAGCGCCGAGAGCCGGCTCCCCCGGGGTCACGGGGACGATGTCGTTTGCCTGATTACGGACATCTTCTTCCCCAAAGGAAACGAACTTCAGAGCGGCGCCGGCCGTGACCTCATCCGGTTGGTGAACAAGCACTTTCCCCGTATTCCCGTGATTATCGCCTCCAAAGCAAAAGAAGCCCATGAACTTCAAGGCCTGGGCTTCGTCCTTCCCAAGGGGGATCCTGGGAGCCTCGAGAAGCTCAAAGCGTACATCCTCAACTTCACTGGGATGGGAGACTTCTTCCTCTCCGATGATGACGGCCGGGAGCTCCGGCGGGCCAGGAATATCAGGGAGATCTGCGGGATCCTTCTTGACGCAGAAAAGGACACCGAGGAGGCCCGCCGACTGCGCCAAATGCTGGAAAACTACGGTGACAAGGACAAGTTTTCGACCTGGCTCTACATGCACAGCTACCGGGAGCTGGGGGACAGGCTGCGCCCCAGGAGAAGCCGAGGCCGCGCGCTCATTACCCTTCTCAAGAGGAACCTGCAGGTCGAGATAGCGCGCCTGGACCGGACCCCACTGGCCATGGGAGGAAAGAAGGTCTTTAACCTGCCCGATCTCCTGGCGGCCCTTCGCTCCCTGGCGCCGGAGAAAATTCAGCCTTACTCCGATAACGACATCATCTCTTCCTGGCTTGACCGCCGGGGCTGTCCCGAGCTGGCCGAGGAGCTCCGCCCCATCCATGGCAGCGGGACTGAACTGCGTCAAAGCCTGGTCGAGATTGTCGATAAATGGATTACGGTTTACCGAGAGCGAGATTCGCCCCTCTGATATTTTCTCACCCCGCCCGACGATAACTGCCCTCTGGGCTTTCTCCGGCCGACTATTTTGATTCCGTTTGCTTTTTGTTTGGTTTTCGTTAAAATGAAATACTCGGGGCAAAGTCCGGGATGAAATCAGCAGACGAAGACATCCACCACAAAGCCAGGATTCTTTGCGTCGAGGACGACATCAACCTTCAGAAAAGCCTGTCTTTCATCCTTTGGCGAGAAGGCTATGAGGTCCTCTGCGCCCAGACAGGAGAGGAAGCCCTGGAGCTGGTGAGGAGGGAGAAGCCGGACCTCATCCTCCTGGACCTCCTGCTCCCGGGAATCGACGGCCATAAAGTCTGCGGCATCCTGAAAAAAGATCCCAACACCTCCGAGATCTTGGTCATCATGGTGACGGCCAAGAAACGGATGGAGGATATCGTCGCCGGCCTGAAGGATTATGCTGACGATTACGTTACGAAGCCTTTTGAGCCACAGGTCCTGTTGGCCCGCATCCAGGCCCTTCTGAGGAGGAGGGTCCAGTCGGCAGGCGATCAAAAAACGACGCTGGAAATCGACGGCTTGGTGATCAACCGGGGGGCATACGAAGTCTTAGCGGGCGGCCGGAAGATCGTCCTGACCAAGACGGAATTCGAGATTCTTGCCCTTCTTGCGGGCAAGCCCAACCAGGTTTTTACCCGGTCTCGAATCCTCGACAATGTCCGAGAAGACGGTTACCCGATCACCGAGCGTGTCGTCGATTATCATCTGACCGGCCTCCGGAAGAAGCTCGGCAAGGCCAAAAGGTATATCCAGACCGTGCGCGGAGTCGGCTACAAGTTCAACGTGGGCGAAGGTCCCTAGCCCCCTTCTTTGAGCGTTCTCAGGGGCGAATTCGGTGGAGTTGTCGCTTCCTCGGTTTTTCGCTATCATTCTCCCTGTGTCCATGACCTTCTTTGTCTCCGACCTCCACGGCAGGGTAGGCCGTTATCAGACGCTTTTTGAGGCGGTCCTCCGGGAAAAGCCCGAGGCCGTGTTCATCGGCGGCGACTTTCTCCCCCATGCGTGGCAGGCCCATGAGACTCTGGATTTTCCGCATCGGGATTTCATCAATGATTTCCTGGTTAAGAATCTTCTGGAATTGCGCCGGGAGCTTGGGGAGGCCTATCCGCGGGTCTTCCTGATCATGGGCAATGACGATGCCCGGATTGAAGAAGCAGCGGTCCTGGATGCGGCGGCCCGCGGTGTCTGGGAGTATATCCATCAGCGCCGAGTCGGGTTTGGAGAATTCACCATCTACGGCTATGCTTATGTTCCCCCGACGCCGTTTCTCCTGAAAGACTGGGAACGGTACGACGTGTCCCGTTATACCGACCCGGACGCCGTCTCACCCGAGGAGGGATGGCGGACCTATCCCCTCTCTGAGCAAGAAATCAAATATCTGACGATCAAAGATGATCTGGACCGGTTCACCGAGAACCAAGACATGGCCAGAGCGATTATCCTCTTCCACACACCCCCCTACCAAACCAAGCTCGACTTGTCGGCTCGGGGAGGGAAGATGATCGATCATGTCCCTCTCGATTGCCATCTCGGCAGCATCGCCGTCCGCCAGTTCATCAAAGCCCGCCAGCCGCTCCTGACTCTTCACGGCCATGTGCATGAATCGGCCAGGGTTTCCGGCTCCTGGCGCGACCGGATCGGCCGTACTCACTGCTTCTCAGCCGCTCACGACGGACCCGAGCTCTCGCTCGTCCGCTTCGATCCCGATAGCTTGGACGCCGCCACCCGGGAGTTGATCTAGGAGCGCTCTCTGTCCGGTTGGCAGGCGCCATCTTTGAGCAGCAAAGGCCTGGCCGCATCGGTGACGGCGTCGATCTTCACCGCATAGCTTGTCCTGTTGGCGATGTCCTCATCCGTGACCAGATGGACATCCAGGATTCCGCCGCTCCTCAAGCCCGTCTTATGGAAATTCATCTCGTCTAGAGACAGACTCCAGCCCTCCATCCAGGTCATCAGGTCCTGTCGCTGCTTCTTGGTGCCCCGGAAATGGACCAGGAGGTCGATGTCGCTCTGCGAGCCGGCCGTGGCGTTCTTGGTGCTGCCGATCACGTACATGGCCTGGACGCCGAAGCGCCTGGGGTCCAGCTTTGAGGCGATGTGTTCGGCCATCTCGAGCCGCCAGGCCCAATGGTTCTCGGCCTGTTTTTTCTCCATCTCTTTCGAGAGCGGAGCTAAGGGAGGGTCGATGCGGGGGTCGACGAGAAATCCCACGGCTTCGTCGAGGTCGGCGTTCATCAGGATGCGGAGCACCTTCCCTCCGGCGGCCTCGGCTACGTCGATCACCCTGACGGTATCTGCGATATCCGCATGCTCGGGCAAGACGCGGGGGAGGATGCTCGGCGAGTCCCTGAGGAAGCTTTCCTGGAAGAGGGTTCCGTGCTCGTCGGGGTAGAGAGGAAGGTAGCGAATCTCGGCCTCCACCAGGTCCTGGAAGAAGTGGGTGCCGAAGGAGAGATCGGGGAGAATGTTTCCTTTCTTCCGGGCGATCTCCACTAGGGCGGCCGTGTTCGAGATGTCCGAGTAGGAGACCTTGACGCCGAGCCTGATGTCTCCCCGGCTTCCCCAGCGGCCCGGCCCCATCAGGATGAAGCGGCGCCGCGGCAGGAGCTTGTTCAGCCGGCCGACTGCTCGTCCCACAGCCAGCAGGTCCGCCTGGCTGGAGAGGCCCTCGTAGCTCTCCGGGTCCACATAGACAATATGGGTGATGTCGGGCAGGCTGCCGTTGGAGATAAACCGGTTGGCTAGGAAGACGATTCTCTCTTTGGGCAGGTCCTTGGGAATGCGGGCCGGTCCGCCGCCCTCCATGAAGCTTTGCGGTCGGCACTGGAGGAGGTAAAAGCTCTGGCCGTCGGAGGCGAATTCGATGTCCACTGGAGACTGGAGCTTTTCTTCCAAGAGTCGCATGACCTGCCGGAGCTGGGGGATAAACGAGGTCTCGCTGACCAGGCCTTCAAACGTGACCACGAGGTCGTCTTTCTCGAAATCGACCGTCCTCCCCAGGGGCTTCCGGAGGCACTGGCCGTCGTAGACGGAAACGATCTTGTCGACGGCCGGGATGCCCTCGCCGCATTTCTTCAGCAGCTCTTTGATTTCGATGGTCTCGAAGCTGTTTGTTTTCAAGTTAATAACGTCGACCTTCTTGGGCGCATAGCGGACGACCTCGTCCGCCGTGACATTGACCCGGAGGCCGACCTGTCCGGGGGCGATCAGGACGGGGTAGTCGTCGCTCGTCCGGTCGACGGCCCGTGTCCCCAGCCCCAGCACCAATCGCAGGAGGCCGTCCTCGCGCTTGATCCTCGGCGACCAGCGGAATTCATTCCGGCTGAACACGACGCCGGCGAAGGACGGGAAGTAATAATGTCCTACCCGGGTGCCCACGACTTCCTGGATCATGATGCCCATCTCTTCGGCGAAATCGAGCAGCCCGCGCTCCGCCCGGTAGCCGATGGGGTCCGGCCCGTAGGTCGAGGCGTAGACCTCGGCGATGGCCTCCTTCAGGGCTTCCAGCCGCTCCTGCTTGCCACCCTGGTTGGCCAGGAAGAGGCTCTTGTATTTCCCCGAAAAGGAGGCCCCCGTCCGATCCTCGAGCAGGCTCGAGCTGCGGACGATGATGGGCTGGTCCTTGAAGTCATCCAGGACCATGGACAGCCCCTGGATGATGTCTGTGGGGAAACGCGAGTTCTTGAACGTCTGGATGATGTGGGGGTACTCCAACCGGACCTGATCAATGTCCTTGTATTTCTGTTCGACCACCTCGTTGAGGTTGTTATGGGAAAGAAAACTCAGGAGCCCGTCCGAGGTGATATACCACGTCTTGGGAACTTTGATTTCTCCGAAATGACTCAGCGATTCGGCCGACCTCTTGAGGATGTGCTTGGCGAGATAGAGCCCCGTGCTCTTCCCGCCGAGCTTGCCCAGGCTTTCCGGCGAGAAAACGATGTGGTCCAGGATCTCGTAGAAGTCGTCGATCTCGACGTGCTCGACGGCGGTATGAATAAACTCGGGCTGGTCGGATAGAAAACGCCGGATCAAAGAAACCAGGACGCCGCGCTTGCTCGCCGCGGGAAGCTCGATCCCCTCGGCGGCGGTGTGATGGTATCTCCGGATAGAGTCGACGACTTGGGTCAGGGAGAGGTTCCTGTTGGTCACCTGGACGAGAAAGCTCAGCCGGTCCTCCTGAATCCACTTCTGGATGTTGACGAGGATTTGTTCGCTGGTCAGGTGCTTGGCCGCCAGCCGGAAGGTCTCATCGCTCAGCTTCTCTGTAAAGGTGGATAAGGCCACCTGATAAGGACGGTTGTCGTCTTCCGGATAGCCCGCCGTCCGGCCCTTCTGCCCGGCCAGCGATTTCTGGAGGATCTTCTCCGCTTCCTGGATGCCGCTCCAGCTGAGGAAGTTGAGCATGCGGCGGGAGATGCCGAGGAAGAGGTCCTTGTTGGTCTGGCGCAGGAAATTCAACGCCATCCGCCATTCTTCCGCCTTGTGGGCCGCGACGTCCTGCCGGGCCGACTGGTAATCCTGGTAAGCCTGCTTCATCCGGGAATAGAGGAGGTAGTGTCCGAGCCTCTCGACGATCGTCCCCAGGAGTTTTGTCTCCTCCTTCAGGAAAGGCCCATCGTCGGCATGAGGCATCTCCGCCGTGTAGTAGACGCTTAACCTCCCGACCTTTTTGTCCTGGACCTTGATGTCGGCGAACTGGACCCACGGTGTTTCCTGGAAATTGGCCGACTGGAAGGAATGCCCTTCCATGGTGATCTTGGCGATACAGATATCCGGGTACTGCCAGCCGGGCGGAATGGCCTCGATGACCCCTCTGCAGATATCGGCCAGGTTCGTGTCCGGTTTGTTCAGGAACTCCTCGATCTTGTAGAGGCAACTCAGCTCCTTGGCCCGTTCGGACAGGAACCAAATGAGCGTGTCGACGTTCTTCGGTCGCTCAGTCATGGCGAATCACTCCCCGGCTGGTGGTCCCGTCGACCTTGATCTTCAAGGGTGAGGACAGCCGAACGTGACGGGCATAGTCTGTCTCCTCGACGGCCGGTTGACTGTTGAGCCAGTCCCAGTCGATTTTATATTGATCCTCTGTTCTTAATGAGAAGTAAAAGACCCGGAAACTGGTGATGTTGTGGAAGAAATGGGAACCCTGGCTGAGCATGGAGCTCGTCTCCGGGAGTGCGGACTCGACGATGACCTTGGCGCCGCAGATCTGCCCGAAATTCACAGGAATGCCGGCCTGGGGGTCGGAGGTCCCCCAGCGGCCGAAGCCGATCAAAAGGTAGGGGCTATCGAACGTAACCAGCCAATGGTTCAGTTTCTCAAGCTCGGAGGCGACCACCTCGGAATAATGAACATTGAAACTCTCGGGCTTCACATAGACGATGTCCCGGATGCTATCCAGGACGCCATTCCCGAGGGCCGATTCGGATGCCAGGAGGACGTTTTCGCCCGTGAGCTCCTCCGGCGACACCCCGACTTGGGCCGAGGAAACGACCATCGGCCTGACCTGGAGGAAACCGAACCGGGCGGGCTTCCCCCGGCGCTCGTCGAGAGTCAGGGCGAACTCGACCTCCACCATCCTCCCCAACGTTTCCTCGCAGAGCTTCAGCAACTCCTTCAGCATGGCGTTGAGAGGCAGAAGGTCGAACTTGAGGATCGGTGCGAAGTCGATGATCCGGGGGCCTTTTTCGGCGATCCCGTAGACAATCTTGTCGTCCTGGGCCCGGTAGGTGGAGGCGAGAAATTGAAGAACCCCGTCCTTCTCCGCGTCTCCCAGAATGAACTTCATCATGTACTCTGTCTCTTTGATGGGGTTGAACTCCGCCGGCCATCCCATGTTAATCGCCCAGAACTCCGATTGCGTCTGGCTGAGGAGGTCGGCCAGCGTGTTGTAGGGCGGGTTCGCCCGCGGATAGGCCGGCGAATAGGACCAAGCGATTCCGTCATCCACGATGGCCTTTCCCAGGCCCAGCGCGAGGTCGATGATTCCGTCGGAAGGCTTGGAATGGCCGAGGGGATAGAAGTTATACGACCGGGCCACTCCGGAAATATGAGGATAAAAACGTTGACCGCGGCGCACCCCGACGACCTCCTGGATGATCACCGCCATTTTCTCATCCGCCGTTGTCTTCTTCGTCGCCCGGATATAGTTTTTCGCGTCCTTGAAGAAGGTCGAAGCATAGATGAATTTCACGGCCTCGACCAATTTATTGAACCGGGAGTCAGGACTCATCTGGTTGTTGGGGATCATCTTGGTGGCATAGACGCTGGCGAACGGCTCGAACATGGCGTCCTCGAGCCGACTCGAGGACCGGATAGCCAGAGGGGTCTGCACCTGGGCGATCAGGGCGCGAAGGTCGCCGACGAGCTGGGCGGGGAGGTCGGCCTTCTGGAAGGCCCCGGCGATGAGATCGTCCCGGAGGTTGGAGAGGGCCAGGTCGCAGAGGCCGTTCTGTTCCATGAATAGGTCGAAAAAATCGGTCGTGATCACAGTCAGCGTGGGGATGTTGATTTCTATCTCGGGGCGAAACTGCTCGGCCAGCCGACTCTCCAGGATATCCCTCATCAGGGCCAACCCGTGGGCTTTTCCCCCCAGGTCGCCCCGGCCGATGGCCGTGAACTTCTCCTTCCCGGTAAAAAAGCTGCGGTCAAAGGACGCAATGGGCGGCCGATCAGGCAAAATCAAACCCACCCGCGGTCCTTGCAGGCCTGGGCCACTCGTGCCACGGCGATGGAAAAGGCCGCGTTTCTCATCGGCAGGTTCTTTTTCTTGGCGAACTCGAGGACATCGTTGAAGGCTGAGGTCATCTTGACGTCGAGCTTCCCGAGGACCTCGTCCTTCTCCCAGTAATAGTTCATGTTGCTCTGGACCTGTTCGAAGTAGCTGCAGGTGACTCCCCCGGCGTTGGCCAGGATGTCCGGGATGACGAGGATGCCCCGTTCGCCGATCGTCCGGTCGGCGCCGACGGTGGTCGGACCATTAGCCCCTTCGGCGATGACCCGGACGCGCCGATGGATAACCTGCACATTGTCCTCTGTGATCTGGTTCTCGACGGCCGCGGGGATGAGGATGTCCACGTCCTGGGATAGCCAGGCTTCTCCGGGGAGAACCTCGTACCCCATTTTTGCGGCCTTCTCCTTGTCGATCCCGCCGAAGCGGTCCGTGATCCCGGCCAGAGCCTGGACTTCGATACTGGGCTCTTTTTTATAGGCATAGGAGACGGCGTCTTTCTGGTCCCAGCAGGATACACAGACCACCCGGCCGCCGATCTGCTCGAAAAGGCGGACGGCGTGCTGGGCGACGTTGCCGAATCCCTGGACGCTCGCCGTCGCTCCGTCTGCCGACATGTCCAGCTCCTTGAGCGCTTCGCGCAGGGCGAAGACCAGGCCAAAGCCGGTAGCCTCGAGGCGGCCGACGGAGCCGCCCATCCCGACCGGCTTCCCGGTGATAAACCCGGGGACCTTCTCCCCGCGCAGGGATTCGTATTCGTCGAGCATCCAGAGCATGTGCTGGGCGCCGGTCATGATGTCAGGGGCTGGGACATCGATCTGGGGACCGAGTTCGTGAACGAGCCGCTTGACCCAGCTCCGGCAGAGCTGCTCCTGCTCTCGTAGAGTTAAGTAGTGAGGGTCGCAGGCGACGCCGCCGCTGCTTCCACCGAGCGGGATATCCAACAGAGCGCACTTCCACGTCATCCACATGGCCAGGGCGCGGATGGTATCGATGGTCTCATGGGGATGAAACCGGATGCCTCCCTTGCCCGGTCCGCGGGCGTCGTTGTGAAGCACGCGGAAGCCGCGGAAAATCCTGACGCTTCCGTCGTCCATCCGGAGGGGGATGAGGAATTGATGCTCTTTCAAAGGAGAGCGGAGGAGCTCGCGGGTTGGCAGGTCCAGCCCCAGCCATTCCGCCGTCCGGTCGAACTGGAATTGAGCGGTAACAAACGAATTGAACGCCTCTTTGCCCATGCCGTCTTTCCTCTCTTTTTCTTTTAAAAATAAACTGAGCCCTGGCAAAAGTCAAGGAAGCGGATTGCCCCGGAGAAAACGGGTCAATTTTTATTGAAATCCCAACACAACCCAAATAAACCGCTAACAATTTTGCGTTATGAAGGAGGGCGGTGAATCATAAAAATTCATCGCACACGATTTCATAACAAAGGAGTCTTTATGAGCAATTATGTCAAGGACTTCATGGACGAGACCAAGGCCAAGAACCCGGCCCAGCCCGAGTTCCACCAGGCCGTTTATGAGGTGGTGAACTCCATTTCTCTGGTCCTCGATCGGCACCCCGAGTACCGTAAGGCCAAGATCCTGGAGCGGATCGCCGAGCCGGAGAGGGTGCTCATGTTCCGGGTGAGCTGGATGGACGATGCCGGTGAGATACAGGTTAACCGCGGCTACCGCATCCAGATGAACAGCGCCATCGGTCCTTACAAGGGAGGCCTCCGCTTTCATCGCACGGTCAACCTGGGGATCCTGAAGTTCCTGGCCTTTGAGCAGGTCTTTAAGAACGCGCTGACGACCCTACCCATGGGCGGAGGGAAGGGCGGCTGCGATTTCGACCCCAAGGGAAAGAGCGACAACGAAGTAATGCGGTTGTGCCAGAGCTTTATGAGCGAGCTCTTCCGGCACATCGGTCCGGACACCGACGTTCCGGCCGGAGACATCGGTGTGGGCGGACGCGAAATCGGCTTCATGTACGGCCAGTACCGAAAGCTAAGGAACGAGGTGACCGGAGTGCTGACAGGGAAGGGGTTGGACTGGGGCGGCTCCCTCATCCGGCCTGAAGCGACGGGCTACGGCGCCGTCTATTTCGCCGCCGAGATGCTGGCCACAAGAAAGCAGACTTTCGAGGGGAGGACTTGCCTCGTTTCCGGGAGCGGCAATGTCGCCCAGTACACGATCGAGAAGATCAACCAACTCGGAGGGAAGGCGGTGACTCTGTCTGACTCTAACGGCGTAATTTACGATCCGGCCGGGATCGATTCGAAGAGGCTCGATTTCGTTATGGACCTGAAGAACGTCAGGCGGGGCCGGATCAAAGAATATGCGGACAAGTTCAAGGGAGTGACCTACACGCCCCTGACGCCAGGCCTGGATCATAACCCGCTCTGGAACATCAAGGCCGATTGCGCCTTCCCAAGCGCCACCCAGAACGAGATCAACGCCAAGGACGCGAAGAACCTAGTTAAAAACGGCGTGTACGTGGTCGCCGAGGGCGCCAACATGCCGACGACTCCCGAGGGTGTCGATATCTTTCTCGACGCCAAGATCCTGTTCGCTCCGGGCAAAGCGGCCAACGCCGGCGGCGTGGCCACTTCCGGGTTGGAGATGTGCCAGAACAGCATGCGGCTGAGCTGGACGAGGGAGGAAGTCGATAAGCGGCTGCACCAGATCATGAAGAGCATCCACAAGACCTGCGTGGAGTCGGCGGCCGCCCACGGGACCCCGGGCAACTATGTCAATGGCGCCAACATCGGCGGTTTCCTCAAGGTAGCCCGGGCGATGATGGAGCAGGGTTTAGTCTAAGCAATATCCTTGATGACTCCTTCTTATCGGGGAGTGCGGAAGGCCTAAGGGTCCTTCCGCACTCTCTCAAGCCAGAAACAGGGACGCTTCTATTTTCCTTTTTCGATCGGCCCCTTTCGAATTTCGGCCACGAGTTGCATATCGCTGAAATAAAACGAATTAGCGGTTGGTGATCAGGTTCCGGCGGCGCAGCTCGGAGACGGCCGTCTCCCATGATCCGGCTGCGCCCCAGAGATAATACGAGAAATAGCGCACGGTCTTCTGAAAGATCGGCACCCAGGGCTGGAACTCAGCGTAGTAGTGCTGCGATTCTCCGTTGGACGGATGGTTCATCCATAAGTGAAGAAACTCCGGCTCGGACACCGGGAAGGCGCCGGCAAAAGAGACGTCCTCGACCGTATCGCGGCCGGCGTTCCAGCCCTCCTTGAGGAACATGACTTCGCCGAAATATTCCTCCGGGCGCATGCGCAACTCCCGCTGTCCCGAGACTGTGGGAACGACGAAGACGTCCTCGGTCCAGTGCTTTTCGCCGAGCGCGAGGATCGGCTGGGGGCCCAGCATGTTCAGCTCCGGGTTCCGGAAAGTCAGGGCAAAGCGGACCTCGACGAGGGGCGAGTTTCCGTAGAGGGTGAAGATTTTTTCAAGCCGATTGCCGTAGTAATCCGCGACCATCCGCACCTGGACAAAGGGACCGTCTGTCTTGACGACCTCGGCGGCATGAACCCTGTGCGTCTCGATGCTGGCCTGCCCCAGGAAATCCTCGAACCCGCCGTAAGGATAAAAGCCCCGCTCCCGGAACGGCCGTTTTTCGGTGCTCTCTTTTTCCGGCCAGAGCTTGAACAGGACGTTGTCGTTTCTCTCTTTGACGACGTACTCGATAATCCGGGCGCCGGTGGCGAGCAGGGTCGCCTTCACCTTGACATTTTCCATGCGGTACTCAGGAACGCCATCGGTGTTCAGGTCGATCGGATAGCAGGTCGCTCGTCCGGAGGGGGCTTCGACACCCAGCTGGCTTTCCGCCGCAGCTCCGAGCGCGTTGACCTTGACACCATAAGCGCCGGGTTTGAGAGGGAGCCTGAAGGTCATCTCCTTGAATCCTCCGGGCGGGGCTTCGCACCTTTCCGTCTTCTCATAGACGAGTTTGTGAGGAGAAGCTGCCAAAAAAACCTGAATGCGGACGGGAAAAACGGCGTCATCCCCGAAGTTGTGGACCGATACCGAGAAGACCACTTCGGGCGACTGCCCATAGAGAAGCTTGTGCACCGAAATCGCGGGCGGCAGGTCCATGATGGCAAGGGTTCGCTTTTTATGGGAACCCCAAGTCAAAGTCGCAAGCACCGGGTTCGTGCGGCCCATCGCTTCCCGCCCGGGCTGGATGCGGAATGAGAAATCCATCACCGAGCGCGGCGGAATGACCACTCGAAGAGATGGCGGATCTTTGATGGTGATCTCCGGCCCGGAGATGAGGTCAAGGTTTCCGGCGATTTCTGTCCCGCGAACATTGGCCAAACGGATTCGGAGCAGGCGTCCCTCGATGTCGGTCCACATCTGAACCTGGTCGCCGAAATAGTCCTCCAGGTAAACCCTGTCGAGAAGAAGCATCTGGAGCGCGTTCCGGAAGGTCTTCGGTCCGAGCATCTTGCCGAGCGGGAGGATCCCGACTTCTCTTCTTCCCAGGATGGCCTCCCACATCGCCTCCCGGTTCCATTCCCAACCCTTGGGAGAGAAGAGGATCATAGCTGGCGGAACGTCTTCCCGGAAGTATCCTGTTTGAAGGATGAAAGGCCTGTCTTCGGTATCGACCTGCCTTCTATTGCCCTCGATGGCGATATAGCCGTCATATTCATAGGCATCGCAGTCATCGCTGAACACTGGCCGGAAGATGAACCCGCCGCGCTCCTGGACGAACCGGATCCATTCCTGCTCCGTGGGCATATCCTGGATTTTGAGGCCGTCCCAGCTCCTGCAGCCGTAGGCGACCGACCCGAAGTTATGCGTTGCTTTTCCCGTTCCCACGTCGGTGACGACATCCAGACCGACCTTGCCTAGCCATTCCGGAAATTGCGCCTGGAGAAGATAGTCCATGTAGCCGCTGAAGGTGAACCAATCATTGCCCTGGCCGAGCCCGGCAGCGATGACATCCAGCGGGTGCCCCGGATGGCAGGGTACGCTGTGCAGCAGTGTCCCCGTCCCGAACCAGCCGCGGTGCAGGTCGTACTTTGTCAAGACATCGCGGACGCCGGCGACGAGCTGTCGAAAATTCTCTCTATCTTCCTTCGTATCTACGAGCACGACAAACAGCTTTCGATCGCCTTTTTCCAGATAGAACGCCCGGACGTCCCGGAAATCGGCGGCGTTGAGCTGGTGACTCCGGAGTGTCCGTCGCCAATCTCTCTCCTCGGAATTCTTCTGGGCGAGCCTCTTCCCCAGCTCGGTGGCGGCATCGACATAGAGCAGGAGGTTTGACTTGCCGAGTGTCTTCTCGACCTCCTCCAGGGGAGGGTTTTCGAGTTCCGGCATAGGAGCGCTCAGCAAGGCCGCCAGGAATCCTTCCTGAAGGCGCAACCCGGGGATTCCCAGTTCCTCAGCCGTGTCGACCTTGTTCTGGGCGATGGTCCCGGCCACGTCGGGAATGCTCAGTTGGAAGAGGTTCCCGTGCTGCCGCCATTCCCAAAAAATGCTGTGCCAGTAGTTCGTGTAGCCGTTGAACTGGCCGGGGTTCTTGATGACGAATTCATCCAGGAAATCGCGGCTCTTTTCCTGGGAAATTAGGATAGTCGGCCAGGATAAGAGGACAACCAAAACGGGGATATAGGCTCGGATGCGCATGACCCTAATCCTCAGGGACAAGGAATGTCATAAGAAACCAGGTCTTGACCGTCCGGCGGATTCTCATGGCGGCCTCCGTTGAGCGGCCTGCGGCGGGCGCGGTTTCGGCCCGGCCGCGGCCAACTCCAGAGCCTATCGTTTTGAGTTAGCCGATCTCAAGGAAAGATGATTGGGATTCGGAGACGTCAGAGCTCCACCCGAAGAGCGTATCGGGAGGGCTAAACCCGAGAAGTCATTTCTCCTTCTCTGAATCCCAATTTTAGCTGGGGTCAGTCTAGAGGCACCGTCAGTCCGAGTAAACTGAGTATGAGAGATCCTTCCCTTTCCTCCCGAGACTGTGTCACAATGTCATTGCGAAAGAGCGAAGCGACCGAAGCAATCTCATAATGCGTTGAAAAGAAAGGAGATTGCCGCGCTCCCTGCGGTCGCTCGCAATGACAAATCACAATTACGACACAGTCCCCCCCGGGGGAGGAATGGGCTCTCGTCGGAGCGGTGCTTACTGAGTCAGCTTGGACAGGTCGGCCAGTTTCATATCGTCAAGGAGCTTGTGAAGGAGAGTCGTATCGCTGGTCCCCCTTCCCTGAAGCTCGACCTGGAAGCGATTGCCCACGAAGAGCATGATCTCCGCGGACTTGTTGTCCTCGGAATTGTCGACTTTCTCCGTACCCGGGAAGCCCTGGACCTTGACCGACTTCTCGTAACCGTTTTCGGTCTCGTTCTCAAACTCGGTCATCCCCATCATGGATGCGCCCATCTGGGCGAACGGGATGCCGGCCATATCGTTGATCTTGACCTCGATGGTGATGGAGTTATCGCCGCCGCCCTTTTCATAGTTGACATGGGCCTCCGAAGTCGACATCCCCATGGCCGAGCTGGTCTCTCCGCCGGGCTTCAGCCGGTTGAACCCGCTGAGGTCGATCTTGGGCAGAAATTCCTGGAGCTTCTTGAAGCTGACGGTCTTCTGCGTGGTCTGGGCGGTCAATAGAAAGAAACACCCAGCGGTCAGGATCAGGAAAAACGCGATCCTCTTTTTCATTTCGTCCTCCTTGAATCTACTAATCCTATAAGAATAATCATATTTAGGCATATTTTTAACACAAAGGAGAGGAGAAATCAAGACCCCCCGGGCGTCCGGCGATATTGACCGAACCCGGTGAGCCTTTTATAATCCCCAGCATGACCTCCAAAGAGCGGATGCTCTGCGCCCTCAAGAAGGGCAAGCCGGACCGGCTTCCGGCTACGGTCCATCAATGGCAGAAATACCACCTGGATACGTACCTGGGCGGGAGCAGCGACCTTGAGGCGTTCGAGCTGTTCGGATTGGACGTCGCCGTCCAATCCTTCCAGGATATGGGGCAGTTCTGGGTTGCCGAAGCCGACTTCACTAAGTTTTCTACCTCGGAATGGCGGGACGAGGTCGAAATGATGAGCGCCGACCCGAATCACAGGGTCTGCAACCACACCATCCGCACGCCGGGAGGGACGCTGACCTATAAGACGGCGGGGGACCGGACGACGACCTGGATCACCGAGTACCTGATCAAGCGGGACGAGGAAATCCGCCTGATTGAAAAATACATGCCCGTCCCCAGGCTCGACCCGGTGGCCGTGAACCGGGCCTGGGAGCTCATCGGCGACAGGGGCATCCTGCGCGGGTTCGTCTGGGGCGACCAGGCCGGCTGCTGGCAGCATGCGGCCTGCCTCATCGACATCCAGGAGCTGATGCTGCGCTCCTTTGACAAGCCCGAATGGGTACACGAGCTCCTCCGCATCCTGCTCGAGAAGAAGCTGCGTTTCATCGAGACCATGAAAGGCGCCCGGTTCGACCTCATCGAGACGGGCGGTGGAGCGGGCTCCTCGACGCTCATCTCTCCGGCCCTTCATAGGGATTTTTGTCTGCCCTATGACCGGAAAATGCACGACGCCCTGCATTCACTCGGCTTCTCTGTCGTCTATCACACCTGCGGCGGCACCAAGGGGATCGAGGAGGCGATCGTGGCCAACGGCTGTGACGCCTCGGAGACGCTGGCGCCGACGACGATCGGCGGCAACCAGGAGCCCTGGGAGTTCAAAGCGAAGATCGGACGGCGTCTGGCCCTGATCGGCGGATTGGACCAGTTCAACGTCCTGACCTCAGGGACCAGGGAAGAGATCCGGGCGATGGTCTTCCAGCTCTTTGAGAAGGTCGGATACGAGGGCGGCTATATCCTCTCCTGCAGCGACCACTTCTTCGAGACGCCTCCGGAGAACCTGCGGATCTACGCCGAGGCCGCCCGCGAATGCGTCTACTGATTCGGTGACTTTCAGGGGGGGGCAGGATAATCAGGCAAAGATGATGTAGAGGGCGATCATCACGATGAATAGAACTAAGGCGAGCGTTCTGTAGTCCAGTCCTCCTGTTTCACTCCGGCCGCGCAGTGCCGCCAGCGGACTGGACCAAACCAGGCGCGCGCTCTCCGCCGTGTGCTGATGAGGCTTCAGGTAAGATAAGACGACCAGGATGACCGAGCAGATGACGAAAAGATAGAAGGTGGCCATCATCGAGGGGATGCTCCATCCCGTCCGGTCCTTGAACCAGTCGAGAAAGAAGACGGTTAGGCCGAGCCCCGACCCGATGGACAGGGTGGCCAAGGCCCCGGCCGCCGAGGCCCGCCGCCAGAAGACCCCCCAGACGAAAACGGCCGTGATCGGCGGCGCGATATAGCAGATGAGGGCCACGATCCCCTGGAAGATGCTCTGGAAATGGCTTATCAGGGGCGACCAAAGAATGGCCGTGATCATGCCGATAAAGGTGGCGAGCCGTCCTATCCGGGTCAGACGGCGGTCGGACGTCTGCGGTCGCCAGCGTTTGTAGAGATCGAGGCTGAAGAGTGTGGAGATTGAGTTCAGGGCGCCGGAGACCGAGCTCATCAGGGCCGCCAGGAGCGCCGCCGCCACAATCCCCTTCAGCCCTATCGGCAGCAGGTGGTTGATCAGGAGCGAGTAGGTATCGGCCGAATCGTTGATGGCCGGGAGCTTTCCCTGGCGGATGAGGCCGTCGGCGATGAGTCCAGGCAGGACGAACAGGAATACCGGCAGTATCTTGATGAAGCCCGCAAAGAGCGGCCCGATGCGGGCGTTCCTTTCATCCCTGGCCCCGAGCACGCGCTGGACGATGGTCTGGTCGGCGCACCAGTACCAGAGGCCGATGATGGGGTAGCCGAGGAAGACCGTGTACCAGGGCAGGGAAGGGGTCTCAGAGGCGGTCCGAAGGATCGTGAGTTTGACGGGCTCGACCGCCGCCGCCAGCCCGCCCCATCCTCCCACGGCAACGAGCCCCGCCACCAGGACGCAGGTCGAGCCGCCGATCAGGATGATCGTCTGGACGGATTCGGTTATGACCACGGCGAGCAGGCCGCCGACGATAGTGTAGACTCCGGTGAGCGCGGCGGTGACGAAGATGCTCAGGTTGATGTCGATCCCGAACATCCCCTTGAGTACAACCGCTCCGGTGTAAAGCGAGAACCCTATGTGGATGAACACGGCCGAGAGAATCGACAGGACCGCCAGCCAGTCCCGGCAGGCTCGGCTGTAGCGACGCTCCAGAAAATCGGGCAGGGTGGCCACCCGCGACCGGATGTAGAAGGGGGCGAAGAAAAAGGACAGGGCGATGAGGAGAAAAGCGGCCATCCATTCGAAGTTGCCGTAGGCGAGCCCGTTGACATAGCCTTCCTGGGCGAGGCTGACGAGATGGATGGTGGAGATGTTGGTGGAGAATAACGCCAGCCCGATCACCGGCCAGCGCAGTGTCCCTCCAGCCAGAAAATAGGCCGACGTTGATGTCGCCGTCCTCTTGCGGCGGGACCAGGCCCAGAGGCCGAGCCCGACGATCCCGCCCAGGTAGAGGACGATGACGAGGATATCGGGCCAGGAGATATTCAGCTTCGCCATCCGGCCTCTCGATCACTCCTAAGAAGTGGGGATGGTTCTATTTTTTTTCACCCTCTCCCTCTGCCCTCTCCCATCAAGGGAGAGGGGTAAAATGGGACCATCTCCCTTGCTCTAATTTCCCACTCTTGTCAGGAGAATAAATAGGACCGTCCCCATCTCTGTCTCCATTTCTTTCGACCGTCCTCTTTCCGCGCACGCGTCCCGAGCTCAGTCCGTGTGGAAGACTTCCTCCATCCGGCTCCACCACTCTTTCGGTCCATGAGTCGGGATCGCGTACTGGCAGGGATCCGTCTCTTTCCACCACTTCTGGGTCGTCGGGTCGGCGGCCATTTTGGCCATGTCGGCCTCGAAATCGCTCCCGGTGTATTCAAAATAGGCGAAAAGATAGTGCTTCCCCGGCTCGACCTCCCGGAGATAGATTGAGTAATTCCGGATGTTGCACTCTTTTATCTTTTTGAGAATACCGGGCCAGACGGCGGCATGGAGCTTCTTATAATCGGCGATCTTTTCCGGCTTGAGCCCGATGATCATTCCGTAGCGCTCAACGGCCGGGCGTGTTTGCCCCGTGATTTTGGTGATAAGCAGCACCGCGCCTAGGAGTAGCAATGCGACCGCGAAACCATCGCTCAATCCCTTGATGTTCATCCGGCCCTCCTTAATTCGATCTAAAATGAATGTACTGAGTATTATGCCCGCAATGACAGAGTAAAACGAATAATTGCGTTTATGATGGATATTTTTAATGGTCTAATGCCTCCGAATTTGTTTTGCTTGGAGAGGCTTCCTCTGAGCCTGATTTGCTTGGCTCAGGAAGAGAAAGAAACTCGGAGCAAAGCTTAAGTGAATTAAGTTTGGTGTCACCATAGTTCAAACGGGTTTGACTTTGGTGATTTTGACGGCGACCGGCCAGTCCGGTCCCCACGTCAAGGGCGAAATTTTCTGGCCAGGTTTGACCCCGGCCTCGGCCAGCGGGTTCTTGATGAGCTGGATGGTATGCGTCCGCGATACGGTGACATGAAGCCCGCCGGAATCCTCGACCCATTCAACGCCTCCGTCCTGGCTGAGGACGGAGATCGTCGTCTCCGGGGTTGTCCGGACCGACCTCAGGGTGAAGCGGCAGCCGGCGGGCGCTTTTATTCCGGCCAGCCCATATTCCAAGTCGGCGAAGGCATAGACCGTCTCCTCGCCGCGGCGGCTGGTCAGCCAGATGTCGCCCTCATTGGTCACAGTCCAAGGCCGGACGGCTTTGATCGCCTCGCCGTAGAGCATCATCCACAACCCGAGCTCCCGGAGTAAGTCCTCATCCGGCGCTGCGATCCTTCCGTCCGGCCGGGGTCCGACGTTGAGGAGCAGGTTCCCGCCGCGCGCCCGGATGCGGATAAGATTCTCGATGACCTCCCCGGCGGTCCGGATGTCCGGGTTGGGTTGAAAGGACCACTGCCAGCTTGTCGTCATACAGCTCTCCCAGGCCCTGTCGTCGGGCCGGCCGGGGATCTCCTGTTCGGGCGTCGGTATCTCGCCGCGGCCGATGAAGATATCCTGCCTGACCCGCCAGGCGTGCTTCTTCAGCGGCTCGCACTGGCCGTCGAACCAGAGCATGAAGACGTCGCCGTACTTCGTCAGGAGTTCCTCGACGTGGCCGCGCTCGTAGTCGGCGAAGCCCTTCTTCAGCGGGCCGAAGGGCGCCTCCGCTTCGAAGTCCGGGGCCATCAGGAATTGACTGCGTCTCCCGGTCTCGTACTGGTAGCGAAAGTCCCCCGGCGAATAATAGAAGCCGACCAGGATTCCTTCCGTTCGGAAGGCCTCGGCGACCTGGGCGACGATATCCCGGCCGTAGGGAGTGCGGGTGATCTTGAAGTCGCTGTAGGCCGTGTCGAACATGCAGAATCCGTCGTGATGCTTGGAGGTGAAGACGACGTACTCCATCCCGGCGAGCTTGGCCAGCCGCGCCCAGGCGGCGGCGTCGAAGAGCACGGGGTTGAACGTCTCGGCCAAGGCGTAATACTTCTTGATGTAGTCGTCGGACGCATTGTTGAGCGGCCAGGAGATCTCCGTCCCCATTTGCGAGTTCGGGCCCCAGTGGATGAACAGTCCCAGCCCCGCGTCCCGGAAGATTTCGGTTTTTTGCGGGTCGTTGGACAGCCGAACCTGGTCCTCGGGGATCAGAGGAGGTGACGGCGCGCCGGACGCCGGAGCTTTTTCTTTCGGTTCTTGAGGCGCACAGGAGATCAAGCTCAGCAGCGCCGGCACAGTTCCCAGGAAAATCAACAAAACAGGCAGCCGGATTTTATCCTTCCTCATTCAGCCCTCCTCTGCATATCCGCCGTGGGGGCGGACTGTCTCATACATGGCGAGGTCATGGCCTCTTATATAAGATTGCCTAGACGGATTGTCAAATCAGGAGGTTTTCCTCCAGATACACCTCCAAATGCGTGATCTTCATGATGGTCGCAGGAGGCCGCCAAGGGCGGCCTCCTGCGACCAATGGAATCACGGAAAAAAGGATTTCCGTGTATAATAGGGGGCTCGTGCCATGACAAACATCCTCGTTTCAGCCAAAGACCTACGCAAAAACTACGGGCAGCTCAAGGCGGTCGACGGCATCTCCTTCGAGATCAGGGAAGGCGAGTGCTTCGGGTTCCTGGGACCGAACGGCGCCGGCAAGACCACGACCGTCAAGATGATCCATTGCGTCTCTCCGGTCACATCGGGGACTCTTATTGTCAACGGCCTGCCCGCGCACATCAACAACCGGGCCCTGAAGAAAATGACGGGGATCATCCCCCAGGAGATCACCCTGGACGTCGACCTGACTGTCTATGAGAACCTCATCATCTTCGCCAAGTTCTTCGATATCCCCAAGCGTGAAGCCAAGAAACGGATCGCCGAGCTTCTGCACTTCGTCGAGCTCGAAGCCAAGCGGAACAGCAAAATCAGTGAGCTCTCGACCGGCATGAAGCGGCGGCTCCTGGTGGCCCGGGCGCTCCTCAATCATCCCAAACTCATCGTCGCCGACGAGCCGACAACCGGACTTGACCCCCAAGCGCGGCACCTGATCTGGCAGAGGCTCCGCCAGCTCAAGAGCGAGGGTGTGACCCTTATCCTGACGACGCAATACATGGAGGAGGCCCAGCAGCTCTGCGACCGGATCGTGGTCATGCATCAGGGGAAGATCCTGAAAGAGGGCGTTCCCTCCAAGCTCGTAGCCGAACAGATCGGCCGGGAGGTCGTGGAGGTGCGCGTCCCGAAAGAGGAGGACGAAAGAATCGTCGGCCAGTTAACTGAGTTTTCGTGCGGCCACGAACGCGTGGGGGACACGCTCTATTTTTACTGCCGCGACGGCCAGGGTCTGATGAGGAAGCTCGTCGAGCTCGACCTCCACAACTATCTGACTCGGCCGGCCACCCTCGAGGATGTTTTCCTGAAGCTCACCGGCAGGAGCCTGATCGAATGAACCTGTCCTACCGGATATATTACATCTTTCTCCGGAACCTCTACTCCTACAAGAGGTTCGTGGTCCCGACGTTCCTGGTCAGCCTGGTCGAACCCCTGTTCTATCTCGTCACCTTCGGGATCGGCATGGGCGCTTACATCGGCTACTTCGGCGGGAAGCCGTACCTTTATTTTCTCGTGCCGGGTGTCCTCGTCTCGTCCGTTATGATGACCTCGAGTTTTGAGTGCCTGTACGGGACCTTCGTCAAGATGATCCACGAAAAGCTCTACGATTCCTTGATCGCAACTCCGGTTTCCGCCGAGGACGCCGTGGCCGGCGACATCGCCTGGGGCGCTTTCCGGGGCCTGATCAGCGGGACTCTGATGATGACCGTCGCCATGGTCATGGGTGTTCTACCGGCCTCAGTTCTCAGTGCTGTGCTTCTTCTCGCCCTGATGGTCCTGATCGGAGTTATGTTTGCTTCCTTGGCGATGATCGTGACCTCGTTTTCTCCGAGCTTCGATTTTTTCAATTACTACACTGAGCTCATCATCACGCCCATGCTCTTCTTCTCCGGCGTCTTTTTCCCACTGGACAGGTTCCCGGCCTGGATGAAGACCTTCTCCGAGTTTCTGCCCCTCACCCACGCCGTCAAGATCTCGCGGGCCGTTTACTCGGGGACGTTTGACAGCGGTTTGATCTGGAGCTTCGTGGTGATCCTCGTCCTCGAAGGGACCGCCTTCTTCATCGCTATCAAATCCATGAAGAGGCGATTGATCAAGTAGAGGCGAACGGTCTCCCCCATAAATAGGACCGTCCCCGGTTTTTCCTTCTGTTACCGTTGTCAATTAAAGGATTGTATTTCCGGCGAAAATTGAATCGGGGATGGACATCGCTCATTTAGGAAACTCTCGCGTCGGCGTCACCCTCAATGAGCTTTTCCGGGGTGACAATGATCAAGCGGCTGTTGACTTTGATCACCTCGACTTCGACACCATAGGTCAGGCTGAGGTTTTCCGGATTCAATACGCTTGTGGCCGGGCCTGAGGCGATCAGGCTTCCTTCTTTCAACAGGATGACCAGGTCCGCCGCCGACGCAGCGACGTTAGGATCATGGGTGGTAAAGATGAGCGTT
The DNA here is from genome assembly GCA_035528895.1 of Candidatus Desulfaltia sp. Classification (GTDB taxonomy): domain Bacteria; phylum Acidobacteriota; class Aminicenantia; order Aminicenantales; family UBA8522; genus UBA8522. The sequence continues at coordinate 5,466 of DATKXS010000108.1, read as the reverse complement.
GTGCCGCCCTTCTTCAAGGAGGCGATGATCCGCAGGATCCTCTGTGTGTTTCCGAGGTCGAGGTGGGATAGCGGCTCGTCTAGGAGCAGGACCTGCGGTTCTTGAGCGAGGGCCCTCGCGACGGTCGCGAGCTGCCGTTCGCCGCTGCTGAGCGACGAGACCGGGCGTTCCCGGAGGGCCGTCAGACCCGCCGATCCGAGCGCCCGGGAAGTCAGCTCCCGGTCGCTTTTTCGGGGCATCTCCAGGAATTCCAGGTAGGGAGCCCTGCCCAGAAGGACATACTCGAATACCGTCAGGTCAAAAGTGGCATGCTCATCCTGGGGGACCAGGCCGACCAGGCGGCTCATGGCGCGCCGGGAATAGCCACGGTGCGGTTTTCCGGCCAGCTCGATCGAGCCTCTCCGGGGAGTCAGCCAGCCCAACAGGAGGTTCAGGAGGGTTGTCTTGCCGGAGCCGTTAGGCCCGAGGATAGCTGTGATCGTGCCCTTGGGGATTTCAAGAGAAATCCCGCGCAGCACATCCTGCCCGCCCTGCCTGTAGGCAAATGTGAGGTCTCTAAGGACGATAAAAGAAGCGGAGTGGCTCACCGTCGTGCTCCCAATCCGCGGTGTATCAGCAGGCCGAGGAACATGATTGCCCCGATGAGAGAAGTCAGGATGCCCAGGGGGATCTCGCCGGACAAGGCCGTCCGCGCCAGATCATCGCATAAAAGGACAAAAACGCTCCCCAATAGCATAGACGCCGGCAGGGTCTTCTGGGCATCTGAGCCGACAACTCGGCGCGCGATATGAGGAATGATCAAACCGACCCAGGCGACCTGGCCGGCCTTGGAGATCACCGAGGCTGTGGAAGCAACAGCGGCAAAGAGGAGGACCAGGCGTTCCCGCCCGGGCGCCACTCCCAAAGAAAATGCCGTTTCATCTCGCATAGAAAGCAGGTTCAGCCGCCAGCGCATCAAAAAAAGGATGGCCAAGGAAGGGATAACCACGGGCAAAACATGAAAGACGTCTGTCCAGCCGATACTCCAGAGCCCGCCGAGCATCCAGAAGGTAATATCGGGGAGTTGTTTCTGGGGATCCGACAGGTATTTGAGAGCTCCCGTGCCGGCGGAATAGATGGCGGAAACGGCTATTCCGGCCAAAATGAGCCGAAGGACCCAGCCGCCCAAGCGGATGCGCCGCGCCAGGAAATAGCTGCAGGCTAAGCCCGCAAAAGCGAATAACGCCGCCGAAGTCTGCACGGTCAAAGCCGTCCCTCCCATAAAAACGATGGCCAGGGCTGCGCCAAAAGCCGCTCCCTGGGAGACGCCCAGGAATCCGGAGTCGACCAGGGGATTGCGGAAGAGCATCTGAAAAACCGCCCCTGAGGCCGAGAGCACCAGGCCCAGAAGGAAAGCCATCAGGATTCGCGGCAGCCGGAGATAAACGACCAGGTTTCGGGCGAGGTCATTATCGACCAATACAGAAGGTGACGTGAGATAGGGTTTCGGGTATCGACCCAGAAATAGGGACAGTCCTAAACAGATGATAACGAGGCCGATGATCCATAACAGCCTACGGGCTGACTTTTTTTGTTCCGTCTGCGAGGTCATCGCCTAGCGAACATCCAGGTGAACCGTGGGCAAAATCTTGGCGGCCACGTCATGTCTCGTCAGGCCGTACAGTTCGCCGAAGTAGCCGTAGATTTCTTCGGTCAGATCAACGGCCTTGAATCGTTCGGGGTGTATCTTAACGGCCAGCCAGGTCATCCCCAGGATCCAGCGCGGGTCCGGAGAATCCCAGCCGAAGATGTCGGCTGGAAAAGCATAGAGCTCTTTCGCTTTGACCGCTTGGAGCTCCCTCCATTGCCGGTCGCCCTTTAGGGAATCGACGGCTTTCTGTGGATCGAGCGTGTGCCAGACAACGATGAAAATTTTATCAGGGTCCCACCGGGCGATCTGTTCGAAATTCACGATCGTCCAACCGCCGCTTTCTAAAGCCGCGTCACGCCAGACCGGAACGCCTCCGGCGGTCTGGACCTGAATGGTCTGGATCCAGGAAACGGCCGGCACCTGCACGGCCAACTTGCCGCCGCGCTGCAATCCCATAGCCAACATAACCCTTGGCTTATCGTTCTCCCGGAGTCCGGAAAGGCCTTCCCGGATGCGTTCGATCCGGGCCCGAAAGAAGGCCGCGATCTTTTCGGCCCGAGCCTCGTTGTCTAGGAGAATCCCGAGATTGGACAGATCCTTAAAGAACTGGTCGGGAGTTTCCAACCCGAGATGGACAAGGGGAATCCCGATCTTGTCCAAGGCAGCCGCCAGGCCGTCGGACACGTCATTTCTTGTGAGGACCAAGTCGGGCTCCAGGGCCGCGATTTCTTCCGGGCCCGGGCTGTCACCCAACATCTTCTTGTTTTCAAAGCCGGGGTCGACCAGGGGAAGGAAGTTGCTCGCCCATTTTCCTTTTTTCACGGAGCCGGCCAGCCGCTCCCTGCCTTCCGGAAACATGTAGAGCAGATGGAGAATGATGTGGGGGCCTCGCCCGATCACGAGGATACGTTCGGGTGGCTTAGCCAGCCGCACCGTTCGTCCGGCCGCGTCAACGATCCGGATGGACGGCTGCGCGCCCAGCGCCAAAGATATTGCCGACAGGAAAAAGGGCAAGATCAAGAGGATTCGGCGGCTGCGCATGAGGATTCCTCCTTTCCAAATACGGGCGGCGGGAGCGTTTCCACTCCCACCTTGGGCCGTTGATAATCCGGCACTGCGACTGCAGACCGTAGAGGGCCGAAGAGGATAGCCTCTTTAGGCCTTGCAGTTCGGAGAACTCGAGTACGGCATTATAACACAAGGGCGCAAACCAGCGAAAAGCTTGGCCCCGGAGGAAAAATCTTGTTGACCGGGACCTCTCTCAAGCGTTATGGTTTAATGGCGAAGAGCAGTCCGCATGTCCCGGAAGGCGGTTGGGCATGGCATTGAAAGATAAGAAACTGCCATCGGATTTCGTTGTGGATAAGACGCTGGAGCAAGCGATCCGTTCGGCCGTTGATTCAGACGGCCGGCTATCCTGCCATAAAGCCTGGGATCTGGCCGACCGGTTCAGGATTTCCAGGATTCTCGTCGGCTATGTCACCGACAAGCTCATGATCCGGATCCATGATTGTCAACTCGGGGCGTTCTGAACCCAAGGTTTCCCTGAAAGCTAGGCTTTTTTCCTCCGGAACCGGAGTTTCATCGTGAGCACTCTGTCCGTGGAGAAGATCCGGGCGGCGATGATGATGAGGACGATGAAGACGGCGAGCATGTAGAGGATACCGAACAGCACCGCACTGTAATTCTCAAGCATTAGGTTCTGGCTCGTCAGGAAGGGGTGGGAAAAGGGAATGGCGTAGAGCAGGATCTTGGCCGGGAGCGAGAGCGTTTTAGGATCGGCGAAGAAAGACATAAAATATGGAATCATAACCAGGAAGATCATCGGCATGATCAAGCTCTGGGCGCTCCGGTAGTCCTCTGCGAGCACCCCCAGGATCGTGGCCATCGCCAGGGCGACCAGGATGGCAAAAAACAGTGAAACTCCCAGGATAAGGAAACCTCTGGTGCTCATTGTCAATCCCAGCTTCTGGATGACTCCGGTCACACCTGAGGCCGCGGCCGCCTGGCTGACATCGCCCATGAATCCGCCCATGTAGTAGCGGAACCCGACCATGTAGATAACGGCCGAAATGAGCCCGACGAGCCCGGACGCCAGCATCTTGGCGGTGACGATCGAGGTCCGGCTGATCGGCACGGTGAGGAGGGTTTCCAGCGTCTTGTTCTGTTTCTCCATGGCGATGGCCGAGATGACCATTTGGGAGGCGTAGATAATAATCATCATCAGGATGACGGGGATGAAGATTGACTGGGAAGAGACAAACCCGGCGACCGCCTCTGCCTTGCCTTCGGCCATCCGGTCCTTGACGATGACGAAATCCTTGCTTTTTATGGGGTTTTTGAGGTTCTCGGGCGGGACGTCCGGGACCCGCTTTTTCAGGAAGTCGTTGGACAGATATTCGTTCATGGCCCTGATGACGGCGTTGATGATGATTGAACTCCGGCTGCCGACGATCGAAAAGCTGCGGAGGAAAGAATAGGTCTCGATCTCTTTGATGTCCTGGGTTTCGATCGACTGGCCGAACCCCCGGGGGATGACGAGCAGGAAGTTGGTGTCGCTGGCCTTGGTCTTTTCGATGGCCTGCTGCTTGTCCCGGCCCTGGATCATCTCCGGCTGGAAGTTGGCCGTCTTGAGGTTGCCGACGAGCTCGTTGGAGAAGGCCGAATCGTCCAGGTTGAGGACGGCGATCTTCTGCGTCCGGCCTGCCTTTTTCATTTCGGTCTTGGCCATCTGGCCGATGAAGTAGAACAGGAAGATGGTGAAGAGAAGCGAGACGAAGAGCTGCAGGGTGATCAGCTCCTTGATTTCCTTGACGAGAAGGTTGAGGAATTTTTTCATTGGAGTGCGCTCCTGAAGACCTCTTCGAGGTTCTTGGCCCCATACTTATCCTTCAGTTCCTGGGACGTGCCCCTATCCAGGATGCGGCCCTTGTCGATCAGGCCGACGCGGTCGGAGAGGAATTCGATCTCGAGCATATTGTGGGAGGAGAGGAGGACCGAGATCCCCTCCTTGGCGAACCGCTTGACGATCTCCCGGACCTCCAGGGCGTTGATGACGTCCAGCCCCGAGGTCGGCTCGTCCAGGATGGCCAGGTCGGGCTTGGTCATGAGCGCCCGGGCGAGGAGGAGTTTCCGGATCATCCCCTTGGAGTAGGTGCCGGCCTTCTCGTTCAGGCGCTTTCCCAGGTCGGCGATATCCCGGGCGCGGGCGATGAATTCGTTGGTTTCCTGGTCGGACCGGGCATAGAATTTGGCCATGAATTTGAGATAATCGGTCCCCTTCAGGTTCTTGTAAGCTCCCGCTTCCTCCGGGAGATAGCTGATCCTCTCCCGGAATTTCTCGGGCTGCTTTTTCAGATCGAACCCGAGAAAAGTGACCTTCCCGCCGGAAGGGGAGAGGAGTGTGGCGACGATCCGGAGGGCGGTGGTCTTGCCGGCGCCGTTCGGACCGATCAGGGCGAAGATCTCGCCCGGGCCGACCTCAAAGTCTATGCCGGCGAGCGCTTCGAGGCGGCCGTAGGACTTTTTCAGACCTTCGACGACGAGGACTCTATCCATGCGAACCTCCTGGAGGTAATACGGGGAGATTGTAAGAAAGTTAGGCCGTCTTGTAAACTACCCCGAGCGGATTGGATTGAAAAACATCAGGGAGTGAACCATTTCGTAAATTTTTCGTAATCTATTATGGAGTGTATTTGTGTACTCAAGGGTGAAAGCATGAAAAAAATCGTCTTTCCTGTCGTCATTCTGGTGGTCATCGGGATTGCCTATGTTCTTCTCTCAGGAGGGAAAAAGAAGGGCAATGAGCTGAAATATGTCCCGGTCAAGCGAGGGGA